>DATEMN010000429.1:0-10546 GCA_035275565.1 Pseudonocardiaceae bacterium
AGCCTCGATCCACCGGTGAATTGCGGCGTGAGGGGTGTCGGATAGGTGTAGATGCCCTCTGAGCTGGGATGATGTGACTTGTCTAGGATCCATCAGGCCAAATCCGAAGGGCATCTACGAGGTGCGAGCTTGTCATACTGCGGTGGCGGTGTCAGCGACATTCGATGAGCCGAACCTGGTGTCGTGTGCTGGTCTGGTGCCGGTGCTGCGGCTGGTCGAGCGTGCGGGGTTGCATGAGGCCGCCCAGCAGTGGGTCCGGCTTCCGGCAAGTGCGGGTAGCGCCGCCGCGAACGCTGGAGTGAAGATCACCTCGGTGGTGGCGGGCATGGTGGCTGGTGCCGACTCGATCGATGATGTGGGAGTGATCCGGCACGGGGCCTTGCCGGAGATCTTCGGTGGCATCCGGGCGCCCTCGACGTTGGGCACGTTCCTTCGCGGGTTCACCTGGGGCAATGTGCGTCAACTCGACGCCGTAGCCCGCGAGACACTCACTGGTTTATCGCGGCACGCTCCGTTGTTGCCGGGCGCGGATTCCTATGCGTTTCTGGATGTGGATTCCACCATCAACCGGGTGTATGGGTATGCCAAAGAGGGCGCAGACTACGGCTATACCCGGGTGCGGGGATTGCATCCACTGCTGGCGACTGTGTCGACCCCGATCGCCGCGCCGGTCATCGCCGGCGCCCGGCTGCGCCGGGGCTCGGCAGGCTCGGCCAAGGGCGCGGCCAGCTTCGTGGCCGAGGCGATCACCACCGCCCGAGCGGCCGGGGCCACCGGCATTGTGCTGGCCCGGATGGACTCGGCGTTCGACAACCACGCCGTGGTGGCCACCTGCATCAGGGCCGGAGTTCGCTTCTCGATCACCACGAAACAGACCCGACCGGTCCGGGCCGCGATCGAGACCATCGACCCCAAGAACTGGGTGCCGATCGCCTACCCGCACGCCATCTACGATGAGGACAGCGGGCAGTGGATCTCCGATGCCGAGATCGCCGAGACCACCTACACCGCATTCGGTTCGCGACGAAAATCCGAGCAGGTCAGGGTCCGGTTGATCGTCCGGCGAGTCAAAGACAAAAACGTTGTGCCGGAGCAGGGTGAGTTGTTCACCGCCTGGCGCTACCACGCGTTCATCACCGACTCGACCCTCGAACTGGTACACGCCGAGAAACAACATCGCCAACACGCAATCATCGAGCAGGTCAACGCCGACCTCAAAGACTCAGCCCTGGCCCATATGCCCTCGGGATCATTCGCCGCAAACGCGGCCTGGCTGGCGCTGGCGACCATCGCCCACAACCTCACCCGCGCCGCCGGCAGCCTGGCCAGCCTGTTTCACGCCAAAGCCCGCACCGGTACCCTGCACCGCCAGTTGATCACCGTGCCCGCCCGGATCGCCCGGCGATCCCGGCGCATCATCCTGCGGCTACCGCGCAACTGGCCCCACCGACACGCATTCGCCGACTTGCTCACCGCGACCCACTCCCCACCCCGCACAGCCTGAGCAGCACAAACACCGCCTCCCCAGGCCCGACCGGAGCAACCACAGTGGAAACGCTGGGCAGACCAGCAGTATCCCCCTACCCTCAAACCACACAACATGATCCGCAATACCTCGGACACGACCCAGAATGATCACTCAAAATTGGCCGGTGGATCCAGGCTAAGAGGAAGGCCCCTCGCCGTTATCGTCTGCGTCGTCGGATGGAGTGATCAAGGCGAGGTAGGCGTGTTCCGTCGTGACCGCTCCCGAACAGCTCGCAGCGAGCAGAGTGTACGCGAGCTCTTCGCCGCCGTTGGGCTCCGAGAGCCACCATGTGGCAGCATCGACCAGGGCAAGACGCTGTATCGCGGAGAGCTGTGCCTCACGCTCGCCCAGGATTGCCACGGCGGCCAAGCGTTGCCGGTTGGGGATCACTCGTGAGCCGCGAGGCGACCGCATGATCGGCTCGTCATGATCGCCGAGCGCCGCAGCGGCCAATTCCAGCGTGCGCGACAGGTGCAGCTCATCGGGGTGTGATCGAGTTGGACGTTGGAAGATCCGTGACACCGATGACCACTCCGCCAGCACCCGGGCTACCGACCGAGCACGTCAGGGCGTCAGCCGGAGCACCACACTGGGGGATTCCTCACTGTCGAGGACCAGGGTGCCGCCGTCGAGCTCCACCACCTCACCGTGATCTAGGGCCACCCGGATCGGGTCCTGGTCGAACTGCGTAGGGTCTGGCATCGGGTCTCCACCCTCCATCGCAGGGTTGGGGATCAAGGCCATGGGCAGGTGTTAGCGCACCAGCCCTCGGCCGCTTCACTTAGGGGCGGGTGCGCCCCCTAATGTCACGACTCATCCGGCACGACACCAGGTCCCGCTTCTGGTCCGTGTCACCGGGGCATAGCTAGTCCCGGCCCTGAGCGCGGCCTCGGCTGTACAGCTGCGAAATACAGCAACGAGGCTGACCAGGACCGACCCACAACGCCCGCCAATGGCCAGCGACGTACGGAAACGACCTCTATCGACCGACCTGCCCGCAATTCGGGACGAAGAGGCCGTGGCTCCGAATCCCGCCACCCGGCAGTCGGAAATACCAGGTCAGTGGTTCGCGCGATTAGGTTGCTGTTCAGTTTGCATCCGGGCTGATTGACGGCAACGGTAGCGTCGCATCTGAGGCTTGCGTTTGGGTTTCTCGGTGCAGCAGCTTGCCGCGACTCGATTAGCCGGGTTGGTTGGCCGACTGCTCGGGTGGTGTGATCAATGCTAGATACACGTGCTCGGCGGTCACCTGGTCGGCACACGCTCCGTCGATCAGCGCGTGGGCCAGCTCCTGGCCGCCGGCCGGGTCGGTCAGCCACCACGCCGCTGCGTCTACCAACGCCAACCGCTGCACTGCCGATAACCCGGCCTCCCGTTCGGCCAGCACCGCCACCGCCGCCAACCGCTGCCGACTCGGCACCGTGTAGTCACCGCGAGGAAGCCGCAACAATGGCTCATCACCCTCATCGAGCACCGACGCCGCAAGCTCTAGGGTGCGAGACAGAGTCAGCTCATCGGGACTTGGCCTGCTCGCCCGGTTGAACACACCGGATGCAGCCGACCACTCCTCCAACGCTTGCGCCACCGACCGGGCCCGCCATGGCGTCAACCGCAGCACCACTGACGTGGACTCCTCATCGTCGAGGACGAGTGTGCCGCCGTCGAGCTCCACCACCTCACCGTGATCTAGAGCCACCCGAAGCCGGTCCGGATCGAACTGCGTAGCCTTTCTCATCGGGTCTCCACCCTCCGTATCAGGGTTGGGGATCAAGGTCAGGGCAGGTGCCGCGAACACTTGCCCTGACCGCCTACTCAATAGCCGAGCTGGCCTCATGGATCACACCGGCTCCGCAAGCACAAGACCAGGTCCCGCCGCTAGTCAGTCCGCACGTTCTTTGGCTAGTCCTCCGGCCTCCGGAAGACTGCAACAGAGGTCCGACGATCTCCGGCTCGGCGTGTAGCAACCGTGTAGCAACCGACCGCAGCCTGCCTCACACTCCGCCGGACGGATCACCCGATACCCCGCAGGTCGGCAGCCCAGAACACACCCGAACACACGGCTCCCCTGCGACTTGAAAGCGAGCGTGCCGAGAGGCACCGGGGGTTCGAATCCCTCCGCTTCCGCCAGCTCTGACCAGGAGAAACGTGGTTGCGAGGTGTGTGACCCGACTCTGCAGGACCCTTGGGGTCTCAGTTTGGGTCTCATTTCGTGTCAGCGAGGTGAGCCCGCTGAACCCGTGCGGGGAGGACTTTCTGTACGTCTTCGAGCCGGGCCGACACGGCCCGGACGCACCGCCGCTTCCTCCGGCTATGCGCTCGCTCCCGCTTCGCTCCGCGAGCGCGCCGGGCGGCTGGCGCGCGACGCAGTAGGCCCGACGTGAACCAGCAGTGGTTGCGCCCGGGAGAGGGAGGCGCGGATTGTGCGGAGCCGCCCCCCAACGTCAAGCCCGCTAGCGCGTCCCGATCCGCCCGTCACATGATCAGAGAGTTCGCGGAACCCATCAGGCTCACCGACATGCCCACGAATCGTCACGTCGCGGGTGGCAACCGATGGATTCGGTTCGGGATCGAGGGTGTCCTGCATACCTTCTGGGTCGGACAGCAATGGGCGAATGGGATCCTGACCGGACACAACTCGATGCGTGTGAATTCCTGGCTTTGCGTATCGACTCCTCAACCCACGAAGGAAAAGAGTACATCTTGGCGACTCCCCTGTTCGTGAGTTACGTCGTCTGAAATCTGCGGAACGTCCGCTGTGCCGTCTCTTATTCGTTTGTGCAGATCATACAAGGTTGGCCACCAGCGCGTGCCAATCGATGCTGACCTTTACTGGCCGCGGTGACCG
The DNA here is from genome assembly GCA_035275565.1 of Pseudonocardiaceae bacterium. GTDB lineage: Bacteria > Actinomycetota > Actinomycetes > Mycobacteriales > Pseudonocardiaceae. The sequence continues at coordinate 4,374 of DATEMN010000429.1, forward strand.
AGCGGATGCTCGTCGGGTTGCCCGCCGGGCGGGTGGCGGCGCTGACCGAGGCCGCGATGATCGATCTGGACATCACCGACGTAGAGGTCTACGGCCGCGCCTAATTCCTAACCCCACACCACGGCATTGCATCCCGGTCCTGCATGTAGGGCAAAGAGAAGCAGTCGAGATTGTCACTGCCACTATGCCGGACACCCAAGGATAGTCGCTGAGTTGCTGGCTGAGCTGATTGCGGACGAGCGGTGGAGCAACGAGGGAAGTTGTTCGCGCTGATCATCGATCCAACAAAGGTTCCGATGCTCTACGCTCATCTCAGCCACGCAGAAGCTGCTCTTGCACGATGCGTTCGTGCTCGTCGAGCAGCGCGACTGCGATCGAGGCCAGGTCGGGGTATCGACGGTACAAGGTGCCCCGGCCAACGCCGGCTGCTGCGGCAATGTCGCTCATGGTGATCTGCCGTGGATCGCGGCTGCTGAGCAGCTCGGCTGCGGCGGTGAGGACGCGAGCCCGGTTCTGGGCCGCGTCCGCCCGTTCCGCGCGTCGATGCGGACAGTCAGCATCGACGCGGCCTTCGTGTGGACTGGCGACGAGCTGGGCGTGACTGGTCATGGTTCATCCTAGGGACCAAGGATCTCTAGGCACCACGGTGAGGACACCCGTGTTGACGACAGAAGGCGGCTGGGGCCGGCGGCGGTGTGGAAAAGTGCCTTACCGGTGTGGGCAGCGGGTCAGGGGGGAGCGTAGCCGCCATGGCGCCCTGGTCGAGCCGCTGACCGGTGGGGCGGCCGTGGGTGAGTCGTCGGCGTCGTCGGGGGTTCGGTGATCACGGTCCAGCTGACGGCGGTGACGGTGGGTTCCAGGCTCAGGCGGCTGACGGCGGCCTCGAGTTGGCTGTCGTCGCGGTGGTCGCCGCTCAGGTCGGCGGCCACGGTGACCTGGTGGTCGGCCTCGGTGTCATAACTGCGGACAGCCCGCAGCCCAAACGCGGTGCCGGTGACGGCCTGGACAAGCAGCGCGCGGATGTGGGCCTCGGCGTTCTCGGCGCATACGGCCTGGAAGCGGTAGTCCACGGTGACCTCGGCGCCGCCGCTGGGCTGGCGGTCGATGCGCCGACCCAGCGGGCGGAGCGCCACGTTGGCGACGATGATCGCAGCGGTGCCCAGGGCAGCGATCGAGTACATGCCCGCCCCAGCCAGCGCCCCCACCGCCGCGGAGCACCACAACGTCGCGGCGGTGTTGAGCCCGCGCACGCTTAGGCCGTCTCGCAGGATGACCCCGGCGCCCAGAAAGCCGATGCCCGAGACGATCTGGGCGGCCACCCGGGTGGGGTCGGCCACCTGGATGCCGCCGAGGCGATCAAGGCGCTAGAGGACGAACGACCCATTAATCTGGCGAAAATATGGACCGGCGTGCTCCTCACAAGCGCTACCGTCGCCGAGGCGGCCGTGGCTAAGGTACGGAAATCTGCATGACCACAACCTCTGCGGCGACCGTGCGGATCACAGTCGTCGACCACCACACCATCCGCGTCCAGGTGGGCGACCGGCGCTTCCTCGTGGAGCCCAGTTGTCCTCACCGGGGGGGCCGGCTCCAGTTCGCTCACGTCAACCCCCGCACGCTGCGTTTAACCTGTCCGCTGCACCACGCATCGTTTGACCTGCCGACTGGTCACCAGACCGGTGGTCCCGCGTGCCGCCCGCTGGACGTGAGACCCGACCCAGGGACCAGCACAGGACCCACCTCCCACGGAGCGGTGCGATGAGCGAGCCAGACGGGCGGTGGCCCACCGATCCGTCGACAATCGTTGTGTTTTCCGACCTCAACTGCTCGTTCGCGCACCTTGCAGTGCACCGCCTGCACCGCATACGGGCACAACTCGGGCTGGAGGGACGCGTGTGGTTTGACCATCGCGCCTTTCCTCTCGAGCTGTTCAACCGCACCGTCAACGAGCGTCCCGGGGTCGACTCCGAGGTCGCCGTGGTCGGTGCCCTCGATCCATCCGCTGGTTGGCGACTGCGCCAGGGACCGGACTGAACTTATCCGGTTACGATGCTGCCACCGCTCGAAGCGGTACAAGCGGCGAAGTGCCAGAGCCTGCGCGCCGGGGAAGACCTCGACCTCGGGCTGCGCCGGGCGTTTTGGGTCGACGGCGCCTGTATCTCCCTGCGGCGCGTCATCCTCGGCGTCGCGGCTGGCACCGGCACCGTCGACGCGGATCGGCTGACGGAGGTGATCGACACCGGGGCGTTCCGAGCGGCCGTGATGGACCAGTTTCGAGCTGCCCAGGGTGGTCGAGTGACGTGCAGCCCCCACCTGTTCCTCCACGACGGCTCGGACATGGCGAATCCAGGAGTACGGGTGCGATGGCAAAACGGGGATTTGGGATCGGTTTCCCTGTGATCGACGCTGATGATCCGGACGTGTATGTCGATCTGCTCACCCGCGCCGCGGCGGCGACTGCGAGGAGCCGTTCGGGATGACACATCGCCACACCAGTTAGCTGAGCGATAACGTTGTCGTGGTGAACAATTACGAGCTCGGCGGCCCGCACGCGACGACCCCGTTCCCGGTATCGCTGATCGAGGGGTTCGTCTACGATCCGGGCTCGGCTGGCGGCTGCACCATTGTTGAGACTGACCGGGACGGCAACCGGATCCGCGAGTACGTTGGCATCGCCGGCACCTCAACCAACTGCGCGGGCGGCATCACACCGTCGGCCACTTGGCTGGCGAGCTAGTCAGTAGAGGTCCTACCGCAGCTATAGGCTGAGTGTTTTCTTCTTCGACGCCGTTGTTGTCACATGTTTTCTTGGCTCCAGGGGGCGAGCCATCGGTGGGCGAGGAGCGTGTAGCGGTGGTTAGCGCCGTATATCCGCACGAGGTCTTTGAGGATCGCGGCGGTCAGCTTGCGGGCCGTTTCGGCGTTGCCGGATTCGCCGGTCCATCGGGCGAGGTGTGCCCGGGCAATCAGCGTGTGTCGGTGGTCGGGGCCGAGGATCCGCTCGTCGTCCTCGACTAGCTCGGCGGCCAATTCCCGGGCGCAGGCGGCATCCCCGGCTTCCCCTGTCCAGCGGATGAGATAGGCCCGGGCAGCCAGGGTTTCGCGGTGCTCGGGGCCGAGTACTCGCTTCTCGTCGTTGACCACCGCAGCGGCCAACTCCCGCGCCCGCGCCGCATCCCCGGCCTCTCCAGTCCACCGGGCAAGACGGGCCCGGTGACCCAGCGTGACTAGATCATCAGCGCCAAGCGCTCGCTGGGCGTCTTCGACGACCGCGGCGTTTAAGTCCCGAGCCCGTTCTATCTCACCGCACAGCGCGGTCCATCGGATGAGGTTGCCCTGGGCAAACAAGGTGTACCCGTGGCCGGCCCCCAGGACTCGTGTCAGGTCCTCAACCACGGCGGCGGCCCACTCCCGTGCCCGCCTGGCGTCCCCGGCCTGGCCGGTAAAGTAAGTAAAAACTGTTCGGGCTACCAGCGTGGTCGGGTGATTGGGGCCCAGAATCCGCTCGTCGTCCTTGACCAGTTCGGCGAGCAGTTCCCGTGCCCGCACGACCTCCCCGGTTTCCCCCATCCAGTAGGCATGGATGTGACGCAAGTTCAGGGTGATGGGTTGGTCGGGTTCGAGGTGCTCGAGCAGGGCTCGAACGTGGATCTGCAAGCTCTGCCACACGGTAATGGTCTGCCACCCGGTGGTGTCATCCGCCAACTTGCTTGTCCACGGAGCAGCACCCCCCCACTTAGGGCACGTGTTGTCGAGGAGAACCGCAGCGGCGTTGATCCAGGCGCGATCCTCGTTGGCGGCAGTGAGTTGGTCGGCGGTAACGGCTTGCACGAGTCGGTGCACGGTCACCGACCCCACGGGGCCACTGCGGGTGAGTAGGCCATAGGCGAGCAGTTCGGTGATGGCTCGGTGCTGGTGAAGGGAATCGGTCAGGAGCGGCCGCAGCAGGGCGGTTACTGGTACGGGCAGCTGAAGCTGGTCGGTCTCAGCGGTGAGCAGCCGATCAAGCGGGATGGCGTCAGGGGCATACCAGGCCAGCAGGTTGAGCAGCGCGCGTGCCGGTGCGGAGAGTTGATCGAAAGCCAGTTGCCAAGTGGTAGCCACGGTATCGGGGTAGTCCGGGGCGTGGCCCTGCTGGTGGAGTTCAGCCCGCCGGCTGCGATACAGCGTCAGGTAGCCGGCTAAATCCAGCGTGCTGTGTGCCACGTAGCAGCCGGCTTGGGCCAAGGCCAGTGGCAATCCGCCCAACTCCTCGGCGAGGACTGCGGCGGTGGTCTGATCCGCATCGCCGGATAGTGAGGTGATTAGTTCGACGGCGTGAAATGGGGCTAGCGGTTGGACCGGTAGCACGACATGGCGATCGGGCCACGTTCCAGCCCGGCTGGTGAGCAGCACATCGCCGACGCCGGCGGCGGGGAGCAGGCCCCGTAGCGCCTCGGGCTCAGCAATGTTGTCCAGGACCAGCAGCCAGGGATCGCTACGGTTAGCCAATATCGCGTGCACTGCCTGCACCGGGTCATGTGCATGCTCGCCATAGTGAGGACTCAGGATGTCTAGCAACGCCCGGAATTCCCCAGCGAGCGCTTCAGGATCTTCAGCGCGGACCCACCACACCAGCCCGTAGTCCTGCTGGTAGCGCTGGGCATAGGCGCGGGCCAGGCTGGTTTTGCCTACTCCACCTAGCCCGTTGAGCACCCGCCAGATCGGCTGACCGTGTCGAGCTGGATTGGTGAAGGCGGCCCGTAGCGCGGCCAGCTCCCTCTCCCGACCGACCACCCCCGTGAGACCCTGGACCTGCGCGGACACCACCCGCTGAACGCCTGCGACACTCAGCTCAGTGGGCGGCGTAACGGCCGTCGGCACCGTTGTCAGAGCTGGCGATGTCAGTGCGGCTAGCTCAGCCACCGACGCTGCGGGGGGTGATTGTGGTGGATGCCAGTCGAGTGCCGGCGCGTGAGTCAGGATGTCGCATTCCAACCGTTGCAGCTCCGCACCAGGATCAATGCCCAACTCGTCGAACAGCCGCGCTCTCGTGGCCCGCAGGAGTCCCAGCGCCTCGGCTTGGCGCCCGGCCCGGTACAACGCCAGCGCCAGCAATTCACAGCCGTGCTCACGCAGCGGATGTGCCCGTACGTGTAGTTCCAACTCGGCCACCGCGCTCTGATAGTCCCCGAGCGCCAGATGCGCTTCGCACCGGCCCTCGATGACGAACAGCCGCAACCCGTCCAGCCGCGCGATCTCCGGGACCGCCCAGGCAGCCTCGCACATATCGACGTAGGGTTGCCCGCGCCACAATCCCAACGACGTCTCGAACTCACCCAGCGCCCGCGTCGGATCGGCGCTGTTCAACGCTGCGCGCCCCGCTGCCGCATGCGTGGTGAACTGATGCACGTCGAATTCCACGCCCTGACCATCCAAGACATAACCCGGCGCGCGGGTACGCAAGACCCTCGCCGGTGCCCGAGGTGGACGGTCTGGCTCCAAGATCCTCCGCAGATTCGAGACATACGACCGCACCGAAGCCACCGCCGCCGCCGGTGGATCTCCCGACCACAAATCCTCAATCACCGTATCGAGGGCTACCGGACGATCCACCCGACTCAACAACAACCCAAACAATGCACGCTGCCGTGGTGGCCCTAAATCAACTAACTGGCCTGCGACCATGGCCTCCACCGGGCCCAAAGCCCGCCACTGCATGGATCGATCACCAGGGACCACGCCCTGCTGCGCCCGTGTCGCTGAACCGCTCGTGTCCACGCCCTCACCCCGACCGCGACCAGGAATCCACCGCCTCACGAAACGACACACCACCTCACCGCGACTGAACCGTTCTCACCAGAGCGCATCGAGGGTCACCTGTCAACGTCAGACCCACTACGGAGCGATGTCAGACCACTACGGAACGATACCGCCAGCAGCAGAGACACCCGTTCCGCCCCGAGTGGTCCGCCCAGGCGGCTACAAGGCCAGGATCAGGGCAGCCCTACAGGATTCCCAACAGCTCACCACCCAAGAGCGGCCTCCGCCGGCCTCTGCTCCGGGATAGTCCAAAAGCGAGCACGAAAGTGCTGGTTGGTCCGGTGCGTGGGTATCCCGTCGTGCCGGCGGCACAGGTGTAGCGGGCCGAGGCCAGTGGGCCAGGTCGTTCATCGCATGCGGTGCTCCACCTG
>DATEMN010000430.1:0-7920 GCA_035275565.1 Pseudonocardiaceae bacterium
TCGGTGGTGGTGCGGTCGGTGGTGGTGCGGTCGGTGGTGCTGCGGTCGGCGGTGCTGCGGTCGGCGCCTGCGCGGGCGGTTTCGGCGGGGCCGGAGCTTGCGGCGGAGCCGGCGGACCACCCCCGCCCGACGAGAAGCTGATGGGCCCGCCAGCCTGGTATCGACGAGTGGCCGGTGGCGCCTCCACCTCCTGGTCCGGTTTCTCGGCGATGCTGATCCGTCGGCGGCGAGCCAGCAGCAAGCCCACAGCCAGCGCGAGCAGCAACACCACCGCGACGGCAACGGAGATCCAGATCACACTCGGCACCTGACCATCCTGGCATCTCCCCCCGACAGTGCGCGGCGCCGGTTCAGCGGCCCGTCACGCCCGGCCAGCAGACCCTGGCCAAGCCCGTCGAGCGAGCTGGAACGGATCTAGGACCGGCCATCCACCCAGAAGGTGATCGCGGTAGTACCATCGGATACGGTTGGCCTGAAGAAGCGCGGGAGCTGAGGTGCCGAGCCTGCTGCACCAGCTCTGGAAGCTGGTCAACACCCGGTTGCCCGGATGGCGGCTCCCGCTGGTCATCGCCATCGTGGTCTTCGCAACCAGCTGGCTCGGGATGTGGTTGGCCGAACCGGTTGACAACGAGATCACCAGACCGGCGAACTACTGGTGGTGGTTCCTCGTCACAGCGGCGACGGTCGGCTACGGCGACTTCTTCCCGAAGACCACGCTCGGCGTCGTAGGGGCTTACGTCATCATCGGCGGCATCGTCACGTTGACGATCCTGTTCACCCGGTTGGCGTCCTACCTTCAGGCGGTGAGAGGAACACCCGATGCCCGAACAACCGGAGGTCAGGTTCGTCCGTGGGGACTTGACGACGGTCGACACGATGACCCGTGCCTGCGTGGCGCAGGCTGCTGCTGTGATCATCGACGGCCGCGACGACAACGAGACGCTGGCGATCGCCTTGGCTGTCGACCACGCCAATCCGGAGGTCCACATGGTGGTGGTGCTGCGTGAGATGAACCGCCGCGAGCAGCTGCGCTATGTCAATCCGAGGATCCAGTGCGTGCAGTGGCACGTACCGAACCTGGTGACTGGGCGGGTCGTGGTGAGCCCCGGGGGGATTCCCCGGTCGAGGCCAGGGCGACCCTCTACTACCTCGCGGAGCAGCGGATCGATGAAACGGATCTGGCGCCGCCTCGGCGGCAGCGCTGACTCGAGTCCATCCGGCGCGATATCGTCGGTTTGTTCCGTTCGTTCGGCTCCGGGAGCTGCCTGATGATCAAATTTCTCCTCGTCGTCCTGGTGCTCGCCGTGATCGTCGCCGTGATCGTCCTCATGCTTCGGTCCCGGTCGTCCGCGAAACCCTCCACGGCTCGCCGGGTGGACCCGCTCGCGAACCAGCCGGACATCTACGACCCGCACCAGATCGGCGTGGGGGACGTCATCACCTACGCCGGGATCGATCACGTGGTGCGCGGCACCATCGTCCTCAACGAGGGCGGCACCACCTGGAAGGAACACCTGCTGGACGGCTCCACCGGGCGCCGCTGGCTCACCGTCGAGGACGACGAGGGCGAGCTGGAGATGACGCTGTGGATGCGGCGCGAGGGCACCGGGCTGACCCCGGACGGTGAGGTGATCCTCGACGACCGGGTGCACCGGCAGATCGAGCGCGGCAGAGCCTCCTACACCGCGGAGGGCACCACCGGCACACCGCCGAGCGGGTCGGTCGACTACGCCGACTACGCGACGGCCGACAGCACCGGCATGATCGCGTTCGAGCGCTGGGCACCGACCCAGTCCTGGGAGGTCTCGACCGGCCGGTCGATCTCACGCGGCGAGCTGACCGTCTACCACTCGGCGCCCGAAGCATGAGCGTGCACCTGCTCGACATCCAGCCGCGCGACGTCGATCCCGACGCGCTGGGCCTGCTCCTGCACGCGCCAGCTCCTACTGCGCTGGCCCAGATCAGCCTCCGCGACGGCCGCGGCGGCGTGCTGACCCTCGGCGTGCTGGGGGCGTCTCACGTCGTCACCGCGACATTGCCCGGCCACCACCTCACCGAACAGGTGTCCTGTGACGCCGTCGGTGCCGGTGGTCAGGAATTGCCGCAGCACGCGCAACGGGCGGGCTACCAGCTGACCACCGTCACCAGGAAGGTGCCGCGCGTCGAGCTGGCGGAGACCGCGGCGAGGTTGCACGGCCTTGCCGAGCGCAGCGACTCGTGGCTGTGCGCAACGTTTCCCGGCGACGGCAGCGCGATGACGGCGATGACGGCCGGCTCGCTGCCCGCCGGCGGCTGGAGCTGGGAAAGCTGGCATCTATATCCCGGCAAGGTGAGAAACTCGATCGTGGCGACGCAAAGTAGGTGGACACCCCCGTGAGGGCGAGGTCCCTGGCCACGACCCTGCTCGCGACTGCCCTGGTGCTCGCCGGCTGCGGCACCGGCAACGACATCCGGGGCTTCGTCGGGAACACCTACGCGCTGCAGAACCGCAACGGTGATACCGCCACCTACTTCTCCAAGGATCCGGTGGGGCTCACGACATCGAGGATCGCCAGTGCGGTGAAGCCGGCGGCACGCAAAGCCGACGGCGGCTCGGAATATTTACGCTACGACGACGACATCGCCATCGTCAGCGCGGCACCCGGTGGCAGCACCGTCCGCGTCGAGGATCTCGACAGCCGCTACCGCAGCGGCTTCTTCGGGTTCCTCGGCCCGGGCTTCAGCCCCGGCTCACCTGCCGGATCCGGCAGCGGTGGCCCGGGAGACGTGAAATGATCCTCCACCCCCACGACCCCAGGAGAAGCACGTGAACACGACGGCCCACGCCCTGGAATTCGGGACGGTCTCGGGTGATCTGCTGAGCCAGGGGGTGCTCGCGTCCCTGCTCTACTTCGTCATCGGCGTCGGGGTGCTAGGTCTGGGGTTCCTCGCCCTCGATCTGATCACGCCGGGAAACCTGCGCGCGCAGGTGTACACCGACCGCAACCCGAACGCCGTGATCCTGCTCGGTGCCAACCACCTGGCCTTGGCGATCATCGTGGTGACCGCGATCGCGACGAGCGCCGACAGCCTCGGGCAGGGCTTGGTCGACTCAGCCGTGTACGGGCTGCTGGGGGTGGTACTGCAGGCCGCCGCGCTGCGGTTGCTCGACGTGTTCGTGCCCGCTCACCTGCGCAACCTGGTGAACGAGCCCCGGATGAGCGGCGCGGCCTGGGCCGTCGGGATCAGCCTGCTGGCGATCGGCGCCGTGAACGCCGCCGCGCTGTCCTGACCCGATGATCGAGTCCGGTCTCCGGGGGGCAGTGGGGGCGCGCGGCCGCCGTCTGCTGCTCGCCGCCGTCGCGGCGTGCGCGGCCTGCGGGCTGATCTACGAACTCGTCCTGCTGACGCTGTCGGTCAGCCTCACCGGCGGCGGCATCACCCAGACCTCGCTCATCGTGGCTGGCTATGTCGCGGCACTGGGAGCCGGCGCGCTGCTCGCCAAGCCCTTCCTCGCGCACGCGGCCACCGCGTTTGTCACGGTCGAAATCCTGCTCGGCATCACCGGTGGCCTCAGCGCGGTGACGCTGTATGTGACGTTCTCCTTCTACGGCACGAGCACCGTGATGCTGGTGGCGGCAACCGCGGTGCTCGGGATCCTGGTCGGGGCCGAGGTGCCGCTGCTGATGACGTTGCTGCAGTCCGGCCACGTAGAGGTGGAGGCGCACAGCTCGGGTGCGGTGCTGGCCAACCTCAATGCTGCCGACTACGCCGGTGCCCTGCTAGGCGGGCTAGTCTGGCCGTTCATGCTATTGCCGCTGGTCGGGCAGGTGCGGGGGGCCGCCCTGACCGGCATGGTGAACCTGATCGCCGCGGCGGTCGTCGCCGCCTTCCTGCTGCGTGCGCAGCTGAGCCGGGCCGCGCGATACGGGGCGACCGCGGCACTGCTGGTTGCCGCCGCCGTGCTCGGGGTGCTGATCGTGCGCTCTGCCGACATCGAGGTGACGGCGCGGCAGCGGCTGTACGCGGATCCGGTGGTGGCCGCCGAGCAGTCGGATTACCAGCAGATCGTGGTGACCGAACGCGACGGCGACATCCGCCTGTACCTGGACGGGGACCTGCAGTTCTCCAGCCTCGACGAGCACCGCTACACCGAGACCCTGGTCTACCCCGTGCTCGCGCGCGATCCGGCGCGGGTGCTCATCCTCGGCGGGGGTGACGGCCTGGCCGCCCGTGACGTCCTGCGCCATCCGTCGGTGCGCGAGGTGGTCGAGGTGGAACTGGATCCTGCGGTCATTGAGCTGGCTAACACCCGGCTGGCCGGCCTCAACGGCAACTCCCTGCGCAACCCTCGGATGCACGTGGTGGTTGACGACGCGTTTCACTGGCTGCGGCAACGGCCAGCACCGGGGTTTGACGCGATCGTCGTGGACCTACCCGATCCGGACACCCCCGTGCTCGGCCGGTTGTACTCCACCGAGTTCTACGGCCTGGCGGCCACGGCGTTGAACCCTGGTGGTCTCGTGGTGGTCCAGTCCGGCAGCCCCTACTCCACGCCCACGGCCTACTGGAGAACCGTGTCGACGGTGGCCTCGGCCGGCCTGTCCGTCACGCCCTACCACGTGCACGTGCCGAGCTTCGGCGACTGGGGCTTCGTGCTGGCGCAGGCCGGCGGAGCACCGCCCGAGCTGAGCCTCTCCCCCAGTGTCCCCGAGTTGCGGTTCCTCGACGGCGCGGTGCTGCAGGCCGCCGGGGTGTTCCCCCGCGACCGCAGCCCGCAGCAGCTAGCGCCCTCGACACTGGATCAGCCACGGATCGTGCAGGACATGCGGCAGGGCTACGCAGGGCGGTGACCCGCTCGCCGACACGCTGAACACCCGAGCTGAACCGGGACGAGCAGCGCCTCCCGCCGATCAGCTCAGCGGTTCACGCTACGTCGGCGGTAGGCACCGTCGGCGAGGGCGACCCCGACGGCGGCGACCGCAACCTGCAGCACGATCTCGATCCAGTCGATGCCGCGGGTGACCGCCACCCCGAGATACTGGGCGATCAGGGTGCCCACTATCGCGCCGACAGCGCCGATGACGATGGTGAGCCAGATCGGGATGTGCTGCTTACCCGGCAGGACCAGACGGGCCAGCGAACCGATGATCAAGCCGATCACGATGGCAGTGATGATTCCGGTGACAGTCATGCTGCTCCTCCAGTCCGATAGGCACGAAACGTGTGCGCATGCCTGATCCACTATTACCCGATCAGACCGACAACCACATGCTGTGGGAGGTACTGACTGGCGCGGGGCACTATGCTCGGCGGCGCGGCGGTCAGTCCCCGCAAAGCGGCGCGGCGGCTTCGTAGCCGCGGTCGATGGCCGCCTCGATACCCTGGCCGTGGTGCATGGTCTACTCGACCTCCACCAGGCCGGCCCGGTGGCGCGCACTGGACTCGGCGACCCGTTGCACGAGTACCCACCGGGTGAGTTCGCTCGGTAGCAGATGAGGGCCAGCGGACAGCGGTTGGGGCACCGAGTGGATGCGGCGGCTGGCTCTGAGCTGCTACCGCCGCACGTGCAGCAGGTCGCCGAGTTCGTCAACCGCGTCAGCCGATCGGACTCATGCCAGGCTCGCCACCGGCTGAGCCCGATCCGGTGTGCGACGTGGTGGACTCCTCGGCCGGATACTCGACCAAGGCCAGCACCCGGCTGGCCATGAAGCGAGCGGTGCGCACCGGTCTCCCGCTACGAGTGACCTCGGTGACTTCGACGATGCCCCGGCCGTGGGTCATCTCGACCCGCCGACCGGCGCGGGTGGCCTCGATCTGGTAGGTACGAGTGGAATCACCGGCGTCGATCACGATCTCGATAAGGTCGCCCTTCATGGCTCACCGTCCTTCGCTTTCACCCCACGATCATCCCTGACTCGGAGCGATCCCGGCGTGCTTCAGGGCAGCAGATGTTCCGGCTCGACCGTCGGTCCCCTGGCGCTGGTCGGGGATGTATTGCCAGCGACCCGGATCGCCTTGGGCACGTTGACGGCCAGCAACGCCGAGAGTCCGACGACGACGAACACCACTAGCACGGCACCGTACAGCTCATGCTCGTCGTCGCGATGGGAGTGGAATGCTGTGTGTCATGGCACAACCACGGCGAGTATTTGTGAGCCATACGTCGGAGCTGCGGCGGCTTCCGGTGGGACGGTCATTTGTAGCAGCGGCGGAGCAGGCGGTGTCTCGAGCCGGGGGGTGCCATTGCCGAGATGGCCTATCTCGGACCGCGGGATGAGCAGCCGGCGCAGGTGTGCTGGAATGCGGTGCTGAGCGCGGATTTGTATGTGGCGGATTTGTATGTGGCAGTGATCAGGTTTCATTATGGCTCGCCAGTGGCCGATCGCCCGGAGCTGTCCTGAACCACCGGTGCCCCGGTGTCTGGCACGGACTGCGGGAAGTGGACCACAAACCCTGACCTGTGGTAACGCTGGTGGGCGATACTGGGATCGAACCAGTGACCTCTTCGGTGTGAACTGATAGAACAGCTTCGAAACTTCCTGGCCAACCGCTCGCTTCGCCATATAATCCCAGGTAGAATGAGTGCTAACGGTGTTTACGAGTGTCGGGCTCTGACTGTCGAGACTGCACAGTTCACGGTCAAGCGACGGTCAAGCGATCATGGTCAGGGTGGTGGGCGTGGGGTTCTCTCGCAAGCGGGTCAGTCGCCGCACGGGCAAGGCGCGCTGGACGGCGTACTACATCGACTTGAAGGGGGTTGAGCGGTCGGCTGGCACATGTGCCACCAAGGCGGAAGCCGACGACAAGTGGCAGGACGCCGAGAGCAAACTTCGTGAGGGCCGTCTGTGGGATCCCAAGCGGGGACGGATCAAGTTTGAGCGCTACGTGGAGGAAAAGTGGTTGCCGAGTCATGAGATGGAGGCGAGTACGCGGCAGAGCTATACGTATTCGATTTATCGGCACATTATGCCGGAGTTCGGGTCGATGCGGATGATTGACATCCTGCCCGAGCATGTGCGGCAGTGGATCACTGATCTTAAAAACAAGGGTGTTAATCCGCCAACTATCAAGTACAACAAGATTATCCTGTCGCCGATCTTTTCGACAGCTCTCATTGATCACGTCACATTTATTCACCCGTGCGCGGGCGTGAAGACTCCTCCGGTCCCTCGTAAGGCTCGGGTGATCATTACTCCGGAACAGTTCGACATGGTGTACGAGGCGTTGCTGGACGCAGACGCCCAGCTTCTCATCGAGACCGAGATTGAGAGCGGTTTGCGGTGGGGTGAGCTGAGCGAGCTTCGTGTCAAGGACCTCGATTTCCGTTCACGCGTGCTCACGGTAAACCGGGCCGTTGTTCAGGTGAATCCGAAGTTCCACCCGAAAAGCGAGCGGTTTCTTGTTAAGGAGTATCCGAAAGACAGGGAGCCCCGGCGGTTCAAGCTCAGCGCCCAAATCGTCGAGAAGCTCAAGAGTCATCGAGACACCGAGAAGCTTGGACCAGATGACCTCCTGTTTGCCATTCGCGACGCAGAAGGTCCGAAGCCGGAGCTTCGTGCCGTTCCCAATCCCGACGAGCTGGGACTTACTCCGCCTAATGACAAGGGGCGACAGTACAAGCATGGCACTCAAAGCGGGTATGGGCCGGGGAAATGTCGGTGCGAAAACTGTCGGGCAGCGGTCGCGATCTATAGGGCACAGCGCAGAGCCGACGGAAAAGACAGGGCAGACACCCCTCGCCGCCCCCGTCTTCCAGCCACGGACGACGACGGCCACATTTCTAACGACTGGTTCCGTCGTCGTGTCTGGTACCCCGCCGTTGAGGCAACGGAAATATCGATAGGTGTGCGTGTTCATGACCTGCGGCATGCCCACGCCTCATGGCTACTCGCCGGAGGCGCGGACCTGCAAGTCGTGAAAGAACGCCTCGGTCATGCC
>DATEMN010000431.1:0-18964 GCA_035275565.1 Pseudonocardiaceae bacterium
TATCGATCGTGTGGCTGAGGTCGGAGATCGCATCGATATCGCGGTGCGCCCGGGTCCGTTCGATGGCTTCTCGGCGAAAAGCCAGGGAGGGGAGGTACGTCCAGTTTCCTCGTAGCAAGCTTATGACGGCATCTTCGCCGCTGATCTCGCCACGGCGGCGCGCCGGCCAGGACGCAACCCGTTTGACTCGATCCGCGAGTGGGGTGATGGGCTCGTCGTGTTCGCCGATGACCGCCACTCCGGGTTGAACGATGATGGCGCTCGGGTGGTCGTGAAACGCTCTGTCGATCACATCGATATAGTTGGGGAGGAGCAGATCGTCTGCGCCCAGGCTGGTGACGTAGCTAGCGGTGCTCTCAGCGCCAAGCTGGAGTGCTCGGTACAGATTGCCTGCTATGCCGAGGTTGCATTCGTTTCGCATGTACTGTATGCGGACGTCATCGAGTTGGTCAATATGGTCGGCTGCCTTCGTGTCCGGGTTGCAGTCATCGATGACGGTCATCGTCCAGTCAGCCCGATTGAGGCGTTGAGCGCTCGCGATCGTGGCGAACAAGTAGTGATCTGCGCCGTAAAATGGTATGACGAAATGGACGGCGGCAAGGTTGCCCGAGTGCGGTGTCACGGGTCGGAAACTCCCTAAGCGGTCTTGGTGTCAATCGCTCGCTTCTTGGCGATGACGAGGAAAGCCTTCGAGATCATCCAGAGCTGCGGAAAGCGCTGTAGGAGCGTGATGCCAAGCTTGTAGACGGAACTCGCACCCTTTTCGGCGAGAGATATGTCTGCGGGAACCGTGAGTCGGGCATCGAGTTCCGGCCGCTCTGCCAACAGTCTCCTCAGCCGGAGATAGCTCGGCGCGTAGCTGGCGTCTCGATAGTCGTGGCCCCGACCCGAGATCTGGAGGTAACGATTGGCGAGGGGGAGCGGCAGATAGCTGAGAAAGGGAAGCTGATAGTGTACTTCGATGGGCCATAGCTTGTTGGGCACCAGTATGAAGGCTACTCCACCTGGCTTGAGGCAACGGCTGAGTCGTCGGAGCGCTTCGCGTTGATCCTCGATGTGCTCGAGAACGTTGTCCATGACCCCGACATCGAAGGTGTCGACGTCCTCGAGTTCGTTGATGGATTGTTGCCGGAACTCGAAGTTTTGCTGTTGTGACAGCTCATGAGCATGGCGTGCGAGAGCCTCGTTCGGTTCGATCCCGACCATCCGTGCGCACGTTCTCGCGAGTTCTGCCGCAGTGTGTCCGTAGCCGCAGCCGATATCAATGACACTTGCTTCGGTGAACGGGACGTCCAAAAAGGGCTGCGTCGTCAGCTCGATCTGCTTGGCGAACCCGGCCGCAAAACTGCGACGTTCGACCATCCTCAGGTTCGCTTGCTCGTACTCTGGCAAAGAACTCATGCAACCGACCTCCTTCTGGTGATTCTCCGCAACGTGGCTGCCGCGCTGAGCGGCTCAGTCGACCATCGCCCACGGTGACTGGCCTCGGTCAAGGGATCACCCTGGATTCTGGTGACTCGGTATGTGACGGCTGAGGCTCGGTAACCAGTCCGCGGTCGCGGTTGGCCAGCTCGGCGTCCCGTAACGCCACGGTACGAGCCAGATCGGTCAGGTGGTCGCTGATCTCGCGCTGGCGAAGGTAGGTATTCAGCATGCCGAACACGAAGGCGACGACCAGCAGGTAGAGCACCAGATCGGTGCCGCGCCCGACGCCGATCTGCTGCGCGATCCACGTCATGTCGTCCGGCCGCAGCACCGCGTAGATGTTCACCGCGATGAACGCAAAAAACGCGATCCGCTTGCTCGCCCGAATGCGGACGTTGTGCGCCCGGCGTGCGAAGTAGACCAGAGCGCCGAGCGCCGCGAGGACGAGAATGATCTGCACGATCACGGGATGCTCACCTCTGGCTGCGTACGGACAGGTCGAACAGGATGTTGATGCCGTTGATGAGGGACTGGCCTTTGCTCATCGAGTACTCGGTATAGCGGATCGTCACCGGGAGTTCCCGAACCGTCCACGAGGACCGCGCCAGCCGCGAGATGATTTCCGATGCGTGGGCCATGCCGTTCATGCTGATGCGCAGCTGCCCCGCGGCCGCACGGTTGAAGACCCGCAACCCGTTGTGCGCATCGGTGAGGTGCAGCTTGCGCGTCGTCGGGCTCAGCGACACCACTAGGCGTAGGGCGATCCGTTTGAACATCGGAACGTGACGTTGTCGGCTATCGGGCTGATCGAGGAAACGGGAGCCCAGGACGACGTCGGCAAGGCCGTCGCGGGCCGCGTCGACCATGCACGCGGCGTCGGTGACCCGATGCTGGCCGTCCGCGTCGAAGGTCACGAAGAACCGGCCGCCCGGCCGGGCCAGCGCGTAGCACAACCCGGTCTGCAAGGCCGCGCCCTGCCCCAGATTGATCGGGTGCTGGACCAGGTGCGCAGCGGTCGTGGCGATCTGCGCCGCGGACCCGTCGGTGCTGCCGTCGTCCACGCACACGATGTTGCGGAACGTCGTGCGCAGGTCTGCGACGACCTGGGCGATCACGGCGACCTCGTTGTACACCGGAATGATCACCCACGTGTCGTCATGGACCATCTGCGGCTCCTGGACCGGTGCACAAACATGGTGCAGGCTAGCAATGCCGATACGACCGCCCAGGCCCGGCGTGCGCCCAGACCCGACAGATGGGCTACCGTCGCGCCGTGCTGCGGGAAGTCGTGCTGGTAGTCGGCTATGCGGCGTTGCTGTGGCTGCCCGGCGCCGCCGTCGGTGCGCTTCTCGGCCTAGGTCGAGGGCGGTGGAGCGGGTGGTCACTGGCCGCGCTGGCCCCACTGCTGACCTACGGGATCGTCACGGTCTGTGGCCCGTGGATGTCCCGCCTGGGCATCGCGTGGCAGCCGGGCACGGCGGGGCTGGCGCTGCTCGTCGTGCTTGCCGTCGCAGCCGTGCTGCGCTGGCCGTTACGCCGGTGGACGGCGGCGTCTCGCGGTCGTCCGGAGCATGCGGCCCTGCCGGCTTGGACCATGGGCGGGCATGTCGCGGTCGGACTGGCGACGGTGGCTTCTGGATTGTTCGGCGGTGCCGTCCTGCTGTCCGCGTTCGGCGGCTTGGCGAGTATTCCGCAGGACTGGGATGCGATGCTGCACGCCAACGGTATCCGCTATATCGCCGAAACCGGCGACAGCGGCGTGTATGGCATGTACAGCGTAAACACCTTCGCCAGTGGTGGGCAGGTCTATTACCCGAACTCCTACCATCTCCTGGCCACCGTGATGGTCGACCTGACCGGCGCGACCATCCCCGCAGTGCTCAACGCCCACAGCATGCTCATGCCGCTGATGCTGGCCCTGATGCTGGTCGCGGTGGTGCGGTGTTTCCACGGACGGGTCGCGTTGGCGGTGTTCGCCGCGCTGGTGTCCTCGATGGCCACGGCCGTGCCCTACGACCTGATCTGGCGGGGTCCACTGCTGCCCTTCGCTACCGGTTTGGTGCTCAGCCTCGGAATTGTTGTCGCGCTACAAACGTACCTCGACCGGCCGTCGGTGCTCCTAGCTGTCGCTCTGCTGCTGGCAGGGGCCGGTCTGCTCGGTCTGCACCCCAGCATGCTGTTCACTGCGGCGCTGTTCGCGCTGCCGATGCTGGGTCAGCGTTGGTGGCAGCGCCCCCGGCGCATCGGTGTGGAGCTCGGGCTGCTGGTGCTGACTGCGGTCCTTGGTGCTGCCCTGGTGCTGCCGCACGTGGCTGGCGCGCTGTCGACCGCGCCCAGCGTGCTCGCTTTCACGTGGCCGCAGGAGGGGACTCCGGCGCAGGCGTTGGGAGAGGTTTTCGGGTTCTCCACAATGCAGACCTACCCCCAGGTCTGGCTGGTCGTATTCCTGGTGATCGGGATGGGGGGCTTTCGATCGCTGGGGCGACTTCGATGGCTGCCGGTGGCGGGCTTTCTGTTCGCCGCCCTGTTCGTGCTCTCGGCGTCCTACAGCACCCCTTGGGCGCAGAAGCTCACTAGCGTGTGGTGGAACGACAAGTACCGTCTCGCGGCGGCCGCCACCATAGCGCTGTTGCCAGTGGTGGCGCACGGCTTGGTGCGCACCCACGATGCTGTGCTGCACCGGCTCGTGCTGCCGGTGTTGCACCGGCTCAGGGGAGCGCGCCGGCCCGGTACGTCGGGGGCGGCCCTGGTGACGCTCACGGCGGTGTGGGCCACGGTGTTCCTGCTGGCCGACAGCGGCTACGCCCAGCGCAACATCGAACGGACGTCGCAGAACTACGGACATGGACCGGACGCCACGGTGTCCCCCGCCGAACGGAAAGCGTTCGAGGTCCTCCAGAAGCTGGTCAAGCCCGACGAGCGGGTGATGAATGACCGTTTCGACGGTTCCGGGTGGATGTACGCACTGTCCGGCGTGCGACCGGTGGCGGCGCACTACAGCAAGACTGCCGTTGGCGATGGCCCCGAACTGCTCGCCGGTGACTTCAATCATTACGACTCCAGACCGGACGTGCAGGAGGCGGTGGCGCGGCTGCACATCCGGTGGGTGATCGTCAGCTCGGGTTTCGTGCGGTCGGACATGAGCCGCCAGCAAGGGCTCGTGCACCTCAGCCAGGTGCGCGCCCTTGACCTGGTCTACGACGAGGGTGGGGTGCAGATCTACCAGATCGCTCGACCGGCAGCTCCCGGCGCGCCACCGTCGTCGTTACCAGCTTCCGCCCCCGGCGCGGAGGGCTCGCACCGAGGTCCCGGGTAGCCTACGGTCTCCAACCGCGTTCGTGGGACTACGAGCCGTGCCAGCAAAGCGTGTGGCAGTGCAGCGAATCCCGGAGGAGTTCATGCTGAGCAGTACCGCACCGAGCGATGTTCTCGCAGGACCGGCCCGATCTGGCGTCGGCGCTGCGGTCGAGCCGCCGTCGACGCTGCTGCAGCGGGTGATCCTGCCGCGGCGGGCCGATCCGATGGCCGTTCGCGCGCTGTACGTCGATGAGCAGTCGGCCGTCGCGCAGCGAGTGTGGCCCCCCGCCGGGGCCACCAGGCACAACCCGCTCGACGTCGATCTCGAGGTCACCCTCGCCAATCCCAATGCGCGGCGGGTGCGGGCGCTGTCGCGCACCAGCGTGCGGGTGCCCGAGCAGACCGAGGTGTCCTTCGCGTCGTACTTCAACGCGTTTCCGGCCGGCTACTGGCGGCGCTGGAGCACGCTGCGCACCCTGCACCTGCGGCTCGACGTCGAGGGCACGGGCCGGATCGACGTCTACCGATCCAAGGCCGATGCCACCCCGATCCACGTCCATGGCGAGTTGGTTGCGGCTCCTCGCGCGGTCGATATCGAGCTGGACCTGACCCCGTTCGAGGACGGCGGGTGGTACTGGTTCGACCTCAGCACCGAGGACTCGGAGCTGATCGTGCACTCCGGTGGCTGGCACGCGCCGGTCGAGGCGCCGGGTCGCGCCGCAGTGACCATCGGGATGCCCACCTTCAACCGTCCTACCGACTGCGTGGCCACCCTGCGCGCGATCGGCGACGACGAGCTGGTTCGCTCGATCGTGACCGCGGTGGTGATCCCGGACCAGGGTATGAACAAGGTTCGCGACCAGGACGGTTTCGCGGCCGCCCAGGCGGTGCTGGGTGATCGGCTGCGGATCATCGACCAGCCCAATATCGGCGGCTCCGGCGGCTACGCCCGGGTGATGTACGAGGCGCTGGAGAACACCGACTGCGAGCAGATCCTCTACATGGACGACGACATCGTCCTAGAACCCGACTCGATCCTGCGCGCAGTGGCGTTCTCCCGTTTCGCGCGCCACCCGATGCTGGTCGGCGGGCAGATGCTGCAAGCCCAGGCTCGCTCCCGGCTGCACGCCTGGGGTGAGATCGTCGACCGGCAACGGATGCGGTGGAACAAGGCACCGGGCACCGAGTACGACCACGACTTCGCCCAGCACTCACTGCGCCAGACCGCCTGGATGCACCGGCGCACCGACGTCGACTACAACGCCTGGTGGATGTGCCTGATCCCGCGGGTCATCGCCGAGGACATCGGGTTGCCGCTGCCGCTGTTCATCAAATGGGACGACGTCGAGTACGGGCTGCGCGCCCGCGCCGCCGGTTACCCCACCGCAACCGTTCCCGGCGTGGCGATCTGGCACATGTCATTCGCTGACAAAGACGACGCCACCGACTGGCAGGCCTACTTCCACCTGCGGAACCGGCTGGTCGGTGCGGCGCTGCACGGCAGTGAGACCCGGCCGACGGCGATGCTGGCTGACAGCCTCAAACATGCCCTCAAGCACGCGCTGGGGATGGAGTACTCCACGCTGGCGCTGCAGGAGATGGCGATCCGGGACTTCCTGGCCGGGCCGCAGGCGCTGTTCGAGAAGCTGCCCACGGCGCTGGGTGAGGTCCGGGCCCGCTGCGCGGACTTCACCGACGGCCAGGTGGTGGATTCCCAACGGCTGCCGTTGCCAGCGGGTGGGCAGCGTGAGGTGCAGCGCCTGCTGAGACCGCCGACCAACCCGGTCACGATCGGGGCGACCCTGCTCAAACGCCTGGCACATCAGCTGCGCCCGGTCGATGCTCAGACTCATCGTCGTCCGCAGCTGTCCCTGGCCCGCTCCGACGCCCGTTGGTTTGTGCTCTCCGGGATGGACGGCGTGACCGTCTCCACGGCGGACGGCCGCGGTGTCACCTACCGCAAACGTGACCCCCAGGCGTTCCGCTCGATGCTTGCCCGTTCGATACAGCTACACCGCGAACTGGCCCGGGAATTCCCCCGGCTGCGCAAGCGCTACCGTGACGCTGCCCCTGAGCTCACCGGCCGGGCCAGCTGGAAGCAGGTGTTCTTCACGTGACGCGGCTTCGGCCAGTGCTGCTGTCTTGTGCTGGGCGGGAGGTCGCCCTGCTCGCTGCGGTGCAGCGCAGGATCGCTGCTCCCCAGGTGGTGGCGGCCGCTCGCGGGTTATCCCATTTCGGCGAGCACGCCCTGGGCTGGCTGGCGCTGGGTGCGCTCGGTGCATTGGCCGACCGGCGGCGTCGCCAGGACTGGCTGATCTCGGCGGCCGCGGTGGCCGCGGCGCACGGGGCGTCGATCGCCGTCAAGCGGGTGGTGCGCCGGCACCGACCGACCGACCCGTCGGTTGCGGTGCTGGTGGGCACGCCGAGCCGGCTGTCCTTCCCGTCCTCGCACGCGGCCTCCACCACCGCGGCCGCGGTGGTCTACGGTGGTCTGCTGCGCCGCCCGCTCACTCCTGTGCTGGTACCCCCGATGCTGGTCAGCAGGCTGGTGTTGGGCGTGCATTACCCGACTGATGTTCTCGTGGGCTCCGCTCTGGGCGCCGCCATCGGTGCCGGAGTACGCCGACGGCTGCGCTCAAGCCACCGGAGGGGATGGCGATGACCGTTACGACCCAGCAGGACAGCCTCGTCGGGCGGACCAATCCGGTTACCGGGCTGGTCCGCGCCATGCGGCCCCGGCAGTGGCTGAAGAACGTCCTGGTGCTGGCTGCTCCGTTCGCCGGTGGTTACCTGTTCCAGCTGCACGTGCTCATGGTGGTCGGGATCGCTTTCGGCGCGTTCTCGCTCGCCGCATCCGGGGTGTACCTGGTCAACGATGTCCAGGACGTCGAGGCCGATCGGGTACACCCGACCAAGCGCAACCGCCCGATCGCCGCTGGGGTGGTGGCGCCGCAACTGGCGTTGGGTGTCGCGGTGCTGCTGTTCGCAGCCGCGCTCGGGGTGTCCTTTCTGGCGTCGGTCGATCTCGCCCTAGTCACCGCGGTCTACATCGTCGTGCAGCTCTCGTACTGCCTGTGGCTCAAGCACCAACCGGTGGTGGATATCGCCATCGTCGCGTCGGGCTTCCTGTTGCGGGCCATCGCTGGTGGCGCCGCCGCGGGGATCGACCTGTCCCAGTGGTTCCTGCTCGTCGCCGCCTTCGGGTCGCTGTTCATGGTGGCCGGTAAGCGCTACGCCGAGATCCGTCTCGCTGAACGCACCGGCGCGAAGATCCGCAAGTCACTGGAGCGCTACACCGCTTCTTACCTGCGCTTCGTGTGGACACTGTCGGCCACTGTACTGATCATGACGTACGGTCTGTGGGCGTTTCAGCTCAGTCAGATCAACGATTCGCGCTGGCCCATCATCTCCCTCGTGCCTTTCGTCGTGGCTGTGCTGCGCTACGCCGTGGACGTCGACAACGGCAACGGCGGCGAGCCGGAGGAGATCGCAATCGGCGACCGCGTCCTGCAGGTTTTGGGCGCCGCCTTAGTCTTCACCCTGATCGCCGCCGTCTACCTCTAGCCGGGCACCCGTCCCCCTGACGGCTCCCCCGACCAGCGTCGGCCCCGGTCCGTGAACTCGACATCACCGACGTTCTCGGTCGTTGCTATGTCGGTAGCGCCGAGTTCACGGCGCTGGGGGAGCGTAGGCATCACCACCGCGCTGCGCACAGCCTGGGATCTGTCGCGGTGGCTGCCTATGGTGGAGGCGGTGGTGGCGCTGGATGCGTTGGCCAGGGTTGGGCGGTTCGCCCCCGCGCTGTGCTCCGGATCCACGGCTGCTACCCGCGGGCTCGCTGGCGCCGTCGTGTGCCCGGAGTGATCGACCTCGCCGACCCCGCAGCCGAGTCCCCGATGGAGACGCGCTCACCCCATGGCACCAGGAGGCGGATGCCCGCCGCCTGAACCGGCTGGACGAATGCGGCTGGTCCGTCCGCCGCTTCACCGCACCAGACGTCCTACGCATTCCAGACGCCATGGCAGCCCAAGTCCGCGGAGCCCTTGCGCGCCGCTCCCGGAGCCGGGCGACGCTGTGAACTCGACGCTACCGACGTCTCCATCGCCGGAAACGTCGGTGACGTCCAGTTCACGCCCCCTTAGGCCGAGGGCATTGTGCCCACGACGATGAAGGTGGCACCGTACGGGTCGGTGAGCCCTGCCATCCGTCCGTACGGGGTGTCGAACGGCTCGGTCAGGATGGTGCCGCCGGCCGAGGTGGCCCTGGTGGCTGCGGCATCGGCGTCGGGCACCAGAAAGTAGGCCTGCCAGTGCGCCGGGATGCCTTCCGGGGCACCCATCATCCCGCCGATGCCACCGACCGGCCCGCCGTCCCTGGCCGCTTCGACGTGGATGGTCGTGTAGTCCGGCGGCCCGCCCTCAATGGGCTCGTAGCGGTAGCCGAACACCGAGGTGTAGAAGGTGCGACCAACGTCCGGGTCGGGTAGCCGTGCGTCGGTCCAGACCAGTGACCCTGGCTCGCCGTAGACCTCCACCCCGTGCATCCCAGCGGTTTGCCACACGCCGAAGGCGGCACCCAACGGGTCCTGCGCTATGCACAGCCGCCCGCTTCCGGGGATGTCCATCGGCTCGACCAGCACTGTCCCGCCGTTCTCACCGATCAGTTTCGCAGTGCCGTCAGCGTCGTCGCTGGCCAGGTAGACGGTCCACACCGGGGGCTGGCCCTCGTGCTGGCACGGACCGATGGCAGCCGCGGCACGGCCGTCGACCTGGCAGATCTGGTAATGGCCGAACTCCGCTCCGCTGTCGAAGAACGACCAGCCGAAGACCGCGCCGTAGAACTCCTTGGCGGTGGCGAGATCGGGCACGGCGAGGTCGACCCAGCAGGGTGCGCCGGTGGGCCAGGGGTTGTTTCGGGTGGGCATGTGAAACCTCCAGTTCGGGGATCGGACGGTGTTCAGCAAAGCACCGACCCCCGACAATCTGGAGTCCGGGGAGCCAACTACGGGACGCCTGCATCGAACATGAGCCGCAATCGTCGCGGGCTTGGTCGCACTAGTCAGCCGGGTGGACTGGCCTCCGGAGTGGGGCAGATGCTCGGGCAGCCAGCGCAGGGGATGCCGCACGAGGAGCCTGTGCCGGCTGACTCGCCTCGCCCGGCGAGGTTCCGTTTCTCGTCGTCGGGCAGCGCCGTGAACTCCCGCGCGATCCGCGCGAAGACCACGTCGCTGAACGCTGCCGTGCTCGACGCCTCGACAAGGCTGCACCGTCCGGCGAGCACGTCATCGACCAGGGTGCGGAAGTCATCGTTGCCGCTGCGATCACGCAGCAGTGTGAGTGCGTCTCGAAGTTCCTCGGACAGCTCCGGGGTACCGCACCCGACGTCCATCGTGGGCTCGTAGTCGGCCATCGCTCCTCGCCAGTGGTGGTCATCGGTCAGCTAGTGGCGCGCGCCCGGCACCTCGCAGCGCGTACTACTACGCCATTGTGCACATCACCCCATCCAAACCGCCCATCCCCCCACCGTGAACCGGGGCCGGAGGTCAGGGTGAAGAGGTGGTGGTGAGTTGGGTGAGCCAGTTGCAGACGTGTTGGGCGGTGGTTTTCACGCTGTGGTCAGTGGTGTCCAACAGGGTCACCGGTGGGCGCAGCGTCGCGGCACTGGCGGCCAGCCACGAGGCGTAGTCGAGCATCTCGGCGATCCTGGGCTCGTCCCACTCCCGCCACGCGGGCCGGGTGCGCAACCGCTGGGCCAGCACGTCGGGTCGGCAGGTCAGCGCCAAGTAGTGCACGGCGCTGAACAGCGCGCGTTCGGGTAACGGTTCGAGTTCGGGCGGGACCACGGTGCCGCACAGCAGCACCGGCCGCCCGCTCTGCCCGATCATCGCGGCCAGCCGCAGCCACGTCGAGCGGAACAGGCGGTGCTCGTCGGTGGGATCGCTCAGCTCCGGTAGCCACAGCACGTCCTGTTCGAGGACGACGAAGCGATCGGACAGCCGCGGTATCAGCGCGCGAGCAACGGTGGATTTGCCGGTGCCGCTGGGGCCGGTGAGGCAGAACAGGGGTTGGCTGGCGAAAACCTGCTGGTGGCCGCACTCACCGCAGACCGGCGGCCGGTCCACCAGGCACCCGCAACGGTCACAGATCCGCGGGTTCATTCGGTGCCGGCGAGCGGCCTATCCGAACAAGTCACCGAGGAAGCTTCCGCGGCCGCGCCGGTGCCCGTAAGGCCGCGGCGAGTCGGCGTAGTGGTGTTCTCCCCGGTAGGGCCGGGGAGAGTCGCGATACGGTCGGGGCGAGTCCGAGTGGCTGCGGTGCCCACCCGAGTGCTCCGCGTACGGGGGCACCCCGCCGTAGTAGTGCTGCTCGGCTCGCAGGATCTGTTCCAGCTCCCCGTGATCGAGGAAGATGCCCCGGCAGTTGTCGCACTGCTCCAGGTGGACTCCTTGCTTGTCGAGGGTGTGCATTGATCCGTGGCACTTCGGACATATCACTGAGCCAGCATACGGGCCAGGGCGTGTGAAGCGACGCAGGAACCAGCCGTGTTCCAGGAGCCGTAGCACGATCCTTGCTAGAGTACGGCAATGCCTGTATCGTGTTACGTATAGCTGGGTGGTCCGGGTGATCCCCGGGCTCGCAGTGCCGCCGATTAGATCGATCATGAGCCAGACCGTGGGCAGACCTGCCTGACATCTGCCCGGCAGCGTCGAACTGGCTCGCCTCGCTACGGGCCGGTTGTCATCCACGGCCTGGCTCTCGGCAGTGCGGGCTGCCTTCACCGACAACCAGCCTGAAAACCAACCAACCTGAAAAACCAACCAACCTCGACCGCTTGCCAGGAGGCTGTGATGCCGATGACAACCGCCCACGCTAGCAACGCCACGTCGAGTGTCGCTGATCTGCTGGCGCAGGTCGATAAGGGGGACCCGGCGGCCTGGGACGAAATGCTGCGCCGGTACGGCAAACAGGTGTCCGCGACGGTCCGGTCGTTTCGGCTACAAGACGCGGACGCACACGACGCTGTGCAGACAACCTGGCTGCGGCTGGCCGAAAACGCCCACCAGGTGCTGCTCCCCGAACGGCTAGGCAGTTGGCTGGCTACCATCGCCTACCGCGAATGTCTGAATATTCTGCGCCGAGCCAAACCCGCCAGGAATCTCATTGGCGTGGCACCAGAAACTGTCGCCGACCCCTCGGTGGGTCCCGAGCAACGAATCGTCGGTGCCGACACCGCACGGAGGTTGTGGAAGCTCGTCGGCGAGTTGCCGCCTCGGCAGAGGACCTTACTGCGTGCGTTGTTCACGGACACTCCCCAGCCCTACGCCGAGGTCGCCCGCACCGCAGGAATCCCGCCAGGCGCTATCGGGCCCACCCGGGCCCGGGCACTGCGGCGACTGCGAGCCAGACTCGAAGAACACGGGCTTAGACCAGAGCCTGGCGACGGAGCACTGAAACCCGTTTCGCGGGTCTGAGGGGTCAGCTCAGCGCTGGCGGGTGTACTTGCCGGTGAGTTGGGCCTGGGCCAGCACCTTGCCCGCGAGGGCAGGCGGCAGGTCGATGCGCGGGCTGGCACCCTCGATCAGACCGCTGGGCGCCGATAGGGCGAGCAGGGTGAAGATGTAGCGGCGGGCCCGGCCGATCGGGGGGCACGGTCCCGCCCAATCCGTGCGGCCGTAGTCGTTCTTGCCACCGACGGCTTCCGCGGGCACCTTCCCCTCCTCCAGCCCACCGCTGGCGGGGTTGAGCCCGGAGAGGACCCAGTACACTTGGGTGCCTCCCGGAGCGTCCGGATCTTCGAAGAGCAGGACCAACTCGGCGGTGCCCTCCGGGACCTCCGACCACACCAGTGGGGGTGAGACGTTGTCGCCGTCACAGGTGTACTGCACGGGAACGAACGCATTGTCGGCGAAGGCCGGGCTGGTGAGTGTGAGCGCCATAGTGGATCGATGCTAGCAGCGTCTCGCGTGCCGGTTCACCGCTTTCCGTCACCGTTCGCCGCACCGCTGTCATCCGGTGTCGTCGCCGCACGGACGAACCCGGCCGATGTGTCACGAGCGCGATCATCTTGCGGTCAGGAGGAGTTCCCCGATGCTGATCTTCCGTGCTCGCTGCGCGCCGGCGGTAACCATGGCTGGCAGCGCGCCCGACGAAACATCTGTGCAGGTGGGATAGCCTCGCACTGTGTAGTGGACTAACTCGTGGAGGATAGGCAATGGCATCCGAACCCCGTCGACGCGGTTCTGCGGAAAGCGCTGGCTCGCTCCCGTCCGGAGGAGACCGTGCAGAGGATTCCGCAGCTGCTCAGCTGGGACGGTGGGACCCGGTTTTCGAGTTGCCGAACGTGGCGATCCATACGAGCGTGCTGCCGAACGGAAAAGTGTTGTTCTGGGGACGGCGGGACCAACCTACCGGCTCGATGAACGAGCGCGAGTGCACGCCGTACCTCTGGGATCCCAGCACCGGGGAACTGACCCCGACCCCCCAGCCCGCGGATGCGGATGGCACGAAAGTCAACTTGTTCTGCGCGGGGCATGCCTTCCTGCCCGACGGTGGGCTGCTGGTCGCGGGCGGGCACCTCACCGACGGTGACGGGATCGACCAGGCATTCAGCTACGACTACCGCACCAACACCTGGGCGGCCCTTCCCGTGATGAACGGGCGCCGATGGTATCCGACCGTCACAACACTGTCGGACGGAACGGCGCTGGTGTCGTCAGGCAGCTACATCGAGAACGGTGTCTTCATCATCAATGATATCCCGCAGATCTGGGACGGGAATCAGTGGCGGGCAACCGTCGACTTCATCGGCCTCCCGCTGTATCCGCACATGCACGTCGCGCCGGACGGCCGGGTGTTCATGGCCGGGAGCAATGCGAGAACCTACCTACTCGACACCGATGGCTCGGGCACCTGGACTCCACTGCCCGAGCCGGGTGGAGTGCGACGGAACGGGGAACGGCAGTACGGCCCCTCGGTGATGTATGACGTCGGAAAGGTCATCTACATCGGCGGCGGCAACGATGCGGGAACCGACCTCCCTACCGCCGCGGCAGAGGTCATCGATCTCGGTGCCAATCCTCCGGCGTGGCGTGCGACCGCGAGTATGCACTTCCGGCGCCGCCAGCACAACGCGACGATTCTCGCGGACGGGAGCGTCCTCGTGACGGGAGGAACCAGGGGCGTTGGCTTCAACGATCTATCTCCGGGCATGCCTGTCCACGTCGCAGAACTGTGGGACCCGGGGACGGAGCAATGGCGGGAGCTGGCCGCCGAGGAGGTCGACCGCTGCTACCACGGGACGGCTGTACTACTGCCGGACGCGACGGTGCTCAGCGCGGGCAGCGGCGAGTTCGCCATCGGTGGCAGCGAGCCGAACCCTCCTGGGGACAGCCACCGCGACGCGCAGATCTTCCATCCGCCCTATCTTTTCCAAGGCCCGCGTCCGGAAATCGTCTCAGCCCCCGAGGAGGTCTCTTACGGCGAGACGTTCTTGCTCGAGATCTCGGGACCGGACGTCGGAAAAGTCACCTGGATACGGCTTCCCTCGGTGACCCACGCCTTCGACGAGAACCAGCGCATCAACATTCTCGAGTTCAGCGTCGATGACAGGGGCTTGATCGCCACCGCGCCGGAACGGCCGGAGATCTGCCCCCCAGGGCACCACATGCTCTTCGTGCTCAGCACGGCTGGGGTCCCCTCTCACGCGCGGATCGTGCGGATCGGCTCGCCGGCGGCACAGCCTCGTGCGGCGTTCTCACCGGCCCTCGCCGAGGCAGGGCTGGATACCGGTCCCGGAGGGACGCGTACCCAGGAGCGGGACGAGGCCGTCAGGATCTCGGGCGGCACCCGCGTCACGGTCGGCCTGACCGCGAAATGCCCCTACGGGCTCGGGGCGTGTTGGGGCGGGGCTTACGAGGCACTGACGAAACTGTCAGGGGTTGCGGCGGTGCGACCGATCGCGAATGCCGAGCACTCGACAGCCGACGTTTACCTCCGGGATCAAAGCCTGCCCGACCTCGACAGCTGGCCCGAGCAGATCGCCCGCTGGGCAAACAACAGTTACGATTTCCGCGGCGTAGAGGTGACAGTCACGGGCACCGTCGGGGAGCAAGACGGCATCCTGCGGCTGACCGGGCCCTCGTTCGACGCCCCCGTGCGCCTGCGGCCACTGAGCGAAGGCATGAAATTGCAATGGAACCACCACACGAGGAGCGTCCGAAACACCACGAGTGGCGAACGAGAGGCATATCAGAACCTGGCGGGAAGGTATCGAGACCTCCGAGGCGGATACGAGCCGATGCGTGTCACTGGTCCCTTGACGAAGACGAGCACCGGATGGGTGCTGTACGTTCGCGAATTCGAGGACAGCGCGTAACGCACCGGGGTAGCCGGGTCAGCAGACGCGGACGCTGTCCAAGAGTTGGGCGATGCGCTGCGCGACCTGCGGGAGGGTCGCCGGGGCCAGGGTGGTCCACTCCGAGCGGTCCGGCCCGTGCACCGGCTGCAAGGTGTACCCGCCACGCTCGGTAGTCAGGTAAACCAGTGCGGTGCCGGCCGAATGCCGACGGCCGGCACGGTCACGGCGGGCAACGCCGAACTTCCCGCCGCCAAGTTTGGGCCCATGCACCATGACCGCGAAAGCCCGCGCGTCAACGGGTGTGACCCCACCGCGGATCAGCCGGTTCTCCAGTTGCTCCCCGGTGAGCCCGCGTTGCCCGTCTCCCGCCGGTTGCACCAGCAGCTCCGACGGCACTGACACCGATAATCCTGGGCCGGCCGGGCGATCCGGCAACTGTCGGGCGACCGCGGTGCACAGCTCGTCGGCCGGGCCGGTACGCACCACCAGCCGACGCTCGTCGAGCATCGCCAGCACTCCCCACTCACCCCGGGACCCGGCCAGTAACCGCACCTGAGCAGTCCCGGCCTGCACCCATCCGTTGATCTCGCGCGCCGGGTCGGCCAACAGGCGCAGCGGGTCCTCCAAGACGGGCGCCAGGCTCCGGTGATCGGCCAGCCCCCGGGCCCGCAAGCCGTCGAGCGTGCGCCCGAACTGCGCCCGCCGTTGTTGTTCGGTCAGCTCCGGGAGGCTAGGAAGGTCCAGATTCCAGTGCCGGATACCCAAGCCCAGGGCGTGCCAGGCAGTGCGGTACTCCTCGTGAGTCAGCTCAACTGTGATGCCACGCACGTGATGCCCTTCAGTAGCCTGGATCCTCGCCGATCACCGGCGGCGCGGTGGGCGGCAGGTCGCCGACGATCGAGTGAGAATCGTCGTGGACGAGGTATTTGCTGCGGTACTCGCGGTCCGGCTCACCGCGCTGGTCGACGCCCCCGGCGAAAGGTTCCCCGTATCCGATACCGCGCGCTGCGGCGGCCGCGGTGGTCACGCCGCGAGCACCGCCCACCTCGTCGGCGGACGGGGATGCGCTGACGCCAGGCTGAGGACCGAAGGGAACAGCGCCGACGCTGAGCCGCGGTTTAATTACCGGTTGGGCCTGTGAGGGCCGTGATCTGATTGCCTGCTCGGCCGGCTGTGGTCTGATTGCTGGCTCGGCCAGCTGTGGTCTGATTGCTGGCTCGGCCAGCTGTGATCCGAACCTGGGATTGCTGGCTCCGCCACCGATGCGGGTTCCCGCCGCCCCACCAGGCACCAGCGACGGCTGCACTGAGCCTCGTCCAGCGGTGCCGTCACCGAATCCGGTGCTGCCCGGAACGCCGCCCTGACCCGGTGTCGGGTTGCCGGCTCCTCGACCCGATCCCGGCGCCACGCTGCCCGGCCCGCCCTGGGCGAGCTGTGACGCCGTGGCGACCGGCTGGTAGGCGGCCATCGGATGGGCCACCGGCTGATGCGCCGTCGCATGATGGCCGGTGCCGCTGACCGCCGCTGGGGCAGCGGCACCGTCGACTCTGGCGTCGGTCAGCGGTAGTGCCGCGATACCGACGTCCAACGCCTGCGGCGTGATGAAGACCGGCGCGGGATCGATATTGCCGTTGGAGCTGGACTGATACACCCGCATCGCCTGACGGGCCTGCTCCGCGGCGTCCTGTCGACGCTGCTGTGCCTTCTCCTCCTCGGTGGTCAGCCCCGGAAACCAGTCCATCTTCTGGGCGAACCACTCGGTCGGCGCACCGAAGAAACCGGCTGACACCGGCGCCGGTGGGACCGGCGGCACGTTGTACTTGGCGGTGACCCAGTGGTCGGCCTGGCCCTGCGCCCGCTGCGCTGCGGTGATCGCGATCAGCGCGACGTCATCGATCCACGGCAGCATCGCCCCGGTGGCCGCTGCTGCTGCCTCCGCCGCCGCGCCCGTACGGGAGGCGAGGGTGCCGCGGATCGCATTCTGCACGTACGACTTGCCGGTCGCTCCGACGTCGTCGCCCAGCTGTTGCCAGGCCCGGCTGGTTTCCTGTAGCGAATCCGAGCCGGCCCCGCCGTTGATGCTGTCGAAGATGACCTGATGGTCGGTATCGTCGTAGTTGAAGTTCGTCCCCATCAGTCCCCCTCAACTCTTCGGCGGCAGATTCATCAACACCGCCACGGCAATCTGCTTACCCACCACACACGCCTGCTGTGGGTCGTTGTTGAACGTGTCTGAGTCGTAGCTCACCGAGACGCTCTGGAACTCCGCCGGTTTGACATCGATGTTGCAATGTGGCAGGTCTGGGTTCGATCTCGTGACGATCGTGGGATAGCCGGTGAGCTCGGTGAGCTCAAAGAATGGACGACCATATTCCCGGTGGTAAATGACTTCCAGTGTCGGGTTGTTGGTGAACGTACTGATATAAACTGTCCGAAATGTCCGTCGATCCCGTGTTGTGCTTGTCCATTTGCAACCCAAATCACCCAGGGCGGCGTCGTACTGCTTCGGCGGGAGGTCAAGCCCGAACCCTGCCGCCTGTTGCGATGTCAGCAGTTCGCACGGCCGACGGGCAAGAGCCGCAACATCGCGCGGGTTCTTGACCGGTGGGATCGGGCTCGTGGTCTCCGCTGGGCTCGATCGGACGGGCTCCGGTGCCCTGTCCGTGCCACTGCCGCAACCCGCCAGCATCATCACCAATCCGACGGCGATCATGCCTATGGCGAACCGGATCATCATAGTGGCAGCCCTGGACTGCCCTTCGGGAGGTTCAGCTCCTCGACCTCCAGATAGGTTTTCAGGTCGTCCCGTAACTTGTGCGCCAGGTCATTGAGCTGTTGAGCGCCGCCGATAAGTGTCGCGTACAGATTGTTCGTACCACTATCCGATGCCCACCTACCGATCTGGGTGACCGCGTTCACGCTGACGCCATCGGTACCAGGAGCGGGGATGCTGGCCAAGTGTAACGCTGTTTCCGCCCGGTCTTTGAAGAACCTGGCAGCCTCTTCGAGGTCGGCGATGGCTTGGGGGGCACGCTCGTAGTCGATCGAGAAGCCCGCGGCCGCAGCGCTGCCGCCCAGCAGAGCGTCCAGCGCCGTACCCTCCAGCACGTTGCCAGTATCACTGGCCGCGCCGGTCCACTGGTTCTCGTCACTCATTGTCTTCCTCTGGACGCATGGTGTGCACGCAAGTGCAGGAGTCTGCCACACGTGCTGGTGACTACAGTGAGGTAATGGCAGCTCAGATCACCCTGGTGCAGGGCGATATCACCGAGGAGCAGGTCGATGCCGTGGTGAACGCCGCCAACAGCGCGCTACGCGGTGGGGGCGGGGTCGATGGTGCCATCCATCGTCGCGGTGGGCCTTCGATCCTCGCGGAATGCCGAGAACTGCGGGCTGACCGTTACCGCGACGGTCTTCCCACCGGTCAGGCGGTCGCCACCGCTGCTGGTGATCTGCCGGCCCGATGGGTGATCCACACTGTCGGTCCGGTGTACACCGAGTCTGAGGACCGCTCCGCGCTGCTTGCCTCCTGCTACCGTGAGTCGCTGCGGGTGGCCGATGAGCTCGGTGCTCTCACCGTCGCCTTCCCGGCGGTATCTGCTGGCGTTTACGGGTGGCCGTTGAGCGACGCTGCCTGTATCGCGCTGACCACCGTCCAGAATACGCCCACCGGCGTCCACGAAGCCCGATTCGTCCTGTTCAACGACACGATCCTCGAAGTCTTCCGTACCGTGTGGCAGAAGAGCTCGCATCCCCGTGGACGCCTGGGCCGTTGAGGGATCCCGCCAAAAGGTTCCACTTGGCTGTCAGCAGGGCCACTGGAACCGCTAAAAGGTTCCACTTGGCGGTCGGCCTGTGGGGCCTGCAAGCACAGGGAGGGGTGTGG
>DATEMN010000432.1:0-7284 GCA_035275565.1 Pseudonocardiaceae bacterium
GCCAGCCGCAGCACCAACCGGCGTAGCTCGACAGCCGTGCAACGGCCGCCAGTGCGGCGGCGGGGCTGGGTCCAGCGTCGGGTCACCAGGTCCCGGTGCCACCGCAACACCGTGGCAGGGGTGACGATTCGATGCAGGTGGCCAGCCGGGGACAGCAACCGGGTCCGCGCCGCGAACACCGCTCGGTCCGCCCACGACAATCGTGGGCGGCGCACCTGGCGACGCAACACGGCCACCTCGTGCCGAAGAACCAGAATCTGCGCGTTCTTCGATCGTGAGCTACGGGCCAGGAGCCCGAACCAGGCCATGACCTGCCGGAAGACGAGATAGAGCAATCGAACCACCACGGCGGTGATCATGCCCGACAGTCACCAACCAGCAACGCCGCAGGCCCCCGCCATGGATGACCAGTTCGGCACCACAGGCTCGCGCCTCGCTCGAGATGCTGCTGTCCGACCGCGCCCGGCGTCGTGAGGCTGGCGGGCTACCGCGGCGGCTGCGTGACGCGACCCGACCGCGCCACTCATAGCCCACGGGGGCCCGTCAGCCCGTTGCGTGGGGCATGGGCCAGGACAGGTCCCCGGTGGGGGAGTCAAGCCACAGGTACTGCTGATGGATGTCGGTCGATGCCCAGATACCCAGCCGAGTCCGGTCGGGGCGGCCGTGGCGCTGCCAGCTGCGCCATGCGGTTTCGATGGTGTCGCATGGTCGGCGCCGACCGAACTGGCGGACGAGGTAGGTGCTATCCGTGCGTGCCTGGGTGCTGACTATGGCGTAGCTGTCGCTGGTGCGCGCCAGGAGGGTAGCGGGCTGGTGCTCAGTCGGTTCGGTGATGGCGAGGTTGATCGGTGCCAGGTGCAGCTCGAGCCAGAGTTGGAACTGGGGCTCGAGGAAGTCGTGGGGGTTGAGATCGGTCACGGCTTCATAGGGCGTGGAGGGATCGACCTGGGGGAGGCCATAAACCTCCAGCGGCCCACTCGGGTCCTCGATGCGGTCGCGCAGGGGCATGAAGTACACGGTGAACTCGTCGAAGGTCCCGACGACCACGTCGTCCTCGGTTTTGGTCAGGACCGCCAGCGCGCCGGAGACGGACCCGAACGGGGCAACGAGTCGCCCACCTGGAGTGAGTTGCGTGATCCACGCGGGGGGGATGTGGGAGACGGCGCAGGTGGCGATGATCGCGTTGAACGGTGCCCGGTCGGGGGCACCGGCCCTACCGTCACCGCTGATCAGGGTCGGGTGGTGGCCGATGTCGGCAAGCCGGTCTCGTGCCTGGCCGGTGAGCTGCGGGTCGATCTCGATCGAGGTCACCTGGCTGTCGCCGAGTCGGTGGCACAGCAGAGCGGCGTTGTAGCCGGTGCCGGTCCCGATCTCCAGGGCGCTGTCTCCCGCACGCACCCCCAAACGCTCGAGCATCACCGCCATCGCAGAGGGCCAGCTCGACGACGAGGTCGGTACCCCCTCGACGTCGGGGTTCACGGCGCGGTGCTGGGTCAGCAGGGCCTCGTTGCGATACACCGTGTCCAACCACCCCTCGGCGTCCTCGGTGTCCCGCACGCGGGTCAACGTCCCGGCGGCTCGCCGCTGACCGGGAGCGTAGAGGGCCGGGACGAACACGTGCCGCGGAGTGCGCTCGAAGGCCGCCATCCATGCCGGGTCGCTCAGGTGCCCGGCCACGATCAGCTCGTCGGCGAGCCTCCTGGCGCGGGAGTGCCATCGCCCCGTGAGGGCGGTCATGTCTGTGCCAACAGTTCGGCGACGATCGCGTCGGTCATGGGCAGATCACAGGCTTCCGCGAGCCATCCCCATTGCCCGCTGGCGTTCGTTTCCAGGTACCACCACTGATTTTGGTGATCAACGATGAAGTCGAAAGCGCCGAACCGCAGCCCCATCACCGACAGATATCTCGTGATCGCATCAGTGACCAATGCTGGGCAGCGGGTGACCTGGTAAGAGACAGCGTCGTAGTCCGAGCGCCAGTCCACCCGCGCGGCCTCACTATGGGCGTGGACTGCGACCGGGAACAGCACGTCACCGATCGCGGTGACCCGGACCGCGTACTGAGGCTCGATCCATTGCTGAAACAGGTGCGCGGTGACCCGGACCGAGCTCAGGTCGGCAAGGTCGGCCGGGGTCAGCTTGACCGTATACAGCGATGAGATCGCGCCAGCCTCGTCCAGCGAGCCCATCGCCAGGGATTTGAGGATGATCTCACCATTCGCCGCGGCGAACTCCCGTACCGCGTCCTGGTCGTTGGTGATCAAACTCTGGGGAGTGCGGAATCCGACCGCAACCGCGGTCGCCAGCTGGCGAGGCTTGTATTCGTTGTCGCTGATCGCACACGGGTGGTTCACCCACCGGGCCGGCAGACTCGCCAGCACCCCACCCAGTCCCACCCGCGCTTGGGCGTGCGCGAAGCGGCGTTCCGGCTCGGACAATCCGGCGGGCAGGTCGAAGTCTCGTGGATGGCGGTAATACACCGCAGTCACGTCCTCAACGTTCACCGCCTGGCCTGCCAGAGTGATCGGCCCCCGCCACCGCTCATCCAGCCGCGCGCGCAGCGTCATCCGTTGCGGGAAATCCGATGTGGTCAACCGGAAGGTGCGCACACCGCGACGATTCAGCTCATCGGACACCGTGTCCAGGGACCAGTCACCAGCCGCACCGACGACCAGCACCATCGCCTCACCCATGACTCTGGTCCCGGCTCAGTCGTCGGGCACCGTGTAGTCGTCCGAGACTTGCCGACCGTCCAGCGTGGTCCGCGCCGGGACGTTGGTCTGGTGAGACGCCGTTCGATGCTTGACCGTGGCGGGCTCGCCCACGACCGCGAAGCGCAAGGCGAACGGCCGCTCCGCACTCGGACGGGCGTCACTGAGCGGACCCGTCAACCGAAGCATCGGGAACCGCTGGGTCACCGGTACCAGCGGATCACTGAACATGCCCGTCATCCTAGGAGACCGACCAAAACCGTGGGAGATCAACTGTTCGAGCGCCCGGCGGCGATGCTCTACGCCACAAGCTCGACCGTCTCTTCCTCTGATGGGTGGAACCCGGGATACGGCCCTGTGTGCGACATCCCGTGGACACTGTCAACTTCGTGATCTGGGCGGCTGGGATGATCGATGGCTTGCTTCTGGAATGAGGAGGTCTGGTGACCGTCGGTGCGCTGTCCTACAAGGGGTTTCGCTTCTCGGTTGAGGTCATCAGCCACTGTATCTGGCTTTACCACCGGCTCCCGCTTAGCTTCCGCGAGGTTGAGGAGATGATGCTGGAACGGGGTGTCGTGGTCTTCCACGAGACGATTCGGCAATGGTGCTATAAGTTCGGCCAGACCTACGCCAATGAGCTGCGCCGTCGACGGCCACGTCCCGGGGACAAGTGGCACCTTGACGAGGTGTTCATCAAGATCAACGGGAAGACCCACTACCTGTGGCGGGCGGTGGAC
Organism: Pseudonocardiaceae bacterium; assembly: GCA_035275565.1. Classification (GTDB taxonomy): domain Bacteria; phylum Actinomycetota; class Actinomycetes; order Mycobacteriales; family Pseudonocardiaceae. The sequence continues at coordinate 3,449 of DATEMN010000432.1, forward strand.
CAGGACGGAAATGTTCTGGACATTCTGGTCACCTCCCGGCGGGACACCACGGCCGCGACCAGGTTCTTTCGTAAGCTGCTCACCGGATTGCGGTACGTGCCTCGGGTACCGGTCACCGACAAGCTAACCAGCTACCACGCGGCGCGCCGCCGGGTTCTGTGGTCGGTGGAGCACCGTCAATCGAAGTATCTAAACAACCGGGCGGAGAATTCGCATCAACCGACCCGGGCACGGGAACGAGCGATGAAAGGTTCACCTCAGCAGGGCATGCGCAGCGGTTTCTGTCCGCATTCAGTGGGATATCACCGCACTTTCGACCAGGCCGTCATCACCTCGACGCCGACCAATACCGTCGCGAAATGACCGTCCGATTCACCACCTAGAACGAGGTCACGGGCACGGTCACAGCCGCCTGACTGACCGCACCAAAGATCCACCGCCGCCGCCCGACCGGGACCCAACCATGCCCATGCGCTCCAGGCGGTCCCAGCAAGTTGACGGTGCCCTCTCGACGCCAAGCGGTGGAACCGCAGGTGTTTCACGCGCTCGCGTTGGACAAGCAGCCCCCGCTGCTCGCTGTCGCGGTCTCGGATCAGGTACTTCGCGGTGGTGCCGGTGTCTTGGAGGTTCATGATCAGGTTTCTGGTCATGTGGGTGGTCGAGGCTGTGGTGGGGTGTGTGGTGGTGTCGAGGATGTGGCGGGTGGCGTGTTCGACGGCGAGGAGGTTCCTGTAAGGGTGATAAGGGTGTGCCGCTGTTCGCCCTAGTTGCGAGCGAACAGCGGCTCGAGCTGGTAGTAGGAGTGCATCGACATCTAACGAAGGCGAGCCTGAGTCGTTCGGCTCCCACCGATGCTGTTTCGCCGCATTTGCTTCTTACATCCGGTTCCTCTCAGTGTCGTGACACATGTCTACAGGCTCAGTCGCAGTTGATATAAGTGAGATAGTCGGCCCACATCCAGGCTAGATCACCGCCACCGAGATAGACCACCCGCCAGCCATTGCTGTAGTTATCCATCACGTTGCTGTTCGGCCCCTTGACGGCATCGCCGGCCTGCTTGTCTTTGATCCAGTGTTTGTCGTTGTAGTCCCAGACCGCACTGGGTGTGTGATTGACCCGGTAATTGTTGACCGTGCAACTGGCTGCCTGGGCAGGCGTCGCTGCCGCCAAGGCGAGCCCGCCGGTGATGGGTAATACGGCGACGGCGGCAGCGACGGCCATGCGTTTGATCCCTCTCACACCAGACACCTAAGACTCCTCGCAGTCGTTCGTTGAGCTCCCGGAAGAGCTCCTGACACACACGAGTCTCACGTGCTGGGTCATGGCCGAGGAACTTTCTCGGATCGGATCGAGCCGAGTCGGACCGAGGCGGGGCTGAGAGTCGGACCGGGACCCGGACCGAGACCCGCCGAGTCACGGTCTCCGTGTGGCTTCCGACGAGGCTGCGAGATAATGACCCTATGGACGACTCTGAGACTCCTGCGATTCCTGAGCCTGTCACACGTATGTGGGACAGCGTGAAGAAAGCGCTGACAGCAAACGGGAACCCCTCCCCCCGCCATATCGACCGTATGGCGGCCAGCCTCGGCCTTGAACTGGCTGCGAGTACGACCGCAGGCTGGTTTGAGACGTGGTCTGTCGTCCCAGTGTGGGAAAAGTTCGATGTTTTGATCAAGGCGTTGGGCGCGGAGCACGACGAAGACTGGCGATCGTTGCACGGAGTGGCGCTCACGGCTGATCGGGAGCGTAAGAAGGAGGAACGACGACGGAAAGGACTGGGTCGTAAAGCTAACTCGACGCCCTCCGGGTCCTCAGCGGCGAACCGGCAGACTAATTCACAGCCGTTAGTCCACGACCTCCCTGCAGATGCAGCCGTCTCCGTTGACCGACCTCAAGAGTCATCGGTCCTAGCGCCAGCCGACCTGATACTTCCGATCACAAATGATGGCACACCGACCAAAGTGAACCTTTGGAGGACTCTATGGGCAGTAGGTGCTGTCATCGGTATCACTGTTCTTATCGCCGTACTGCTCTCTGTGTGGTCGAGTGATAGAAGCGGGCGCGTCTCATCCCCGGAATTTGGTTCTGGCGCATCCACACCGTCTAGCGCATCGCCAGGGCTGCCCATTCAGCCCGCGGTCCGTTATTGTGCCTTCGTCATCAAAGAACCTGCGGCAGTGTACCCGACACCCGACAATCAGACCAAAGAGATCAAATTCAAAAAACTCGGCGACCGCGTCGAAATCCTAGATCGCCCTCACTCGCCAGGGTGGCTTGTTGTGCGCACTCCCAACGACAGGCCCGGTTTTAACTGGATGCGAGCGGATGTTCTGACCGCTACTGAGTCTTGCAAGCCCCCGCTACCCGGATAGGATCAAGTGCAGTACACTGGCCCTCTACATGTATGCCGTCAGTTTCGGCGGCCTTCGCCGAACTCGCTCTCGCCCTCTGACCACAGCACGCGGCGGCCACATCTGCCCACCCTCGGCTAAACGTAACACCGCCATTCAGAACACGGGGTTCGGGATCCGGGTAGGGATCCCTCATGTGGTCGGGAGTGTGGTGTGGCAGGCTAGTTGTTGTCGGTCGATACGCTTGGGCGTAGCGCCGGGATGCTCAGGCCTATCGATCCGGTGCAGGCCGGTGTAGACGTTCATGGATGGGCCGCGCAGGAAGCCGATCAGTGTGAGTCCGGCGTCCGAGGCCAGCTCAACGGCCAGTGACGAGGGCGCCGACACCGCCGCCAGCATCGGAATTCCGGCCATCACCGCCTTCTGCACCAGCTCGAACGATGCCCGTCCAGACACCATGAGTACGCAGCCGGTCGCCGGGATACACCGAGTCAGCAGCGCCCAGCCGAGCACCTTGTCTACTGCGTTGTGCCGCCCGACATCCTCGCGCACTACCAGCAGGTCACCACTGGTGGTGAACAGTCCGGCGGCGTGCAATCCTCCGGTGGCCTCGAACACCCGTTGTGCGGCGCGCAGTGCGCCGGGCAGGGTGGCCAGCGTGGTGGGGGTGACGGTCATCGGGTCCGCTGCGGGGGAAAAGCGGGTCCGCAGTCGGACTGCGTCCAGCGAGGCCTTGCCGCATACGCCGCACGACGAGCTGGTGTAGAAGTTGCGCTGCGCACCGGGCGCCGGTGCCGGGACGCCGTCCGCCAGCTCGACATCGAGCATGTTGTAGGTCCGCAGGCCGCGTTCGTCGCGCGCATCGCAGAATCGCGCGTTGCGCACGTCGGTGGGGGAACTGATCACACCTTCGGTGAGCAGGAAGCCGTGGGCTAGTTCGACGTCGTGGCCGGGGGTGCGCATGGTAACCGCCAACGCACGCCCGCCGACCCGCAGCTCCAGCGGCTCCTCAGCGGCCAGCGTGTCGTGGCGTTGGCGCTCGCCGCGTGCGGACAGCGTCAGGACCGGCCGCCGTACGGTGACCCGGCCCACGTCAGACCGTGCCGGACTGTGACTGGCGGGCCGTCAGGCCCGCGCCGGACTGCGATGCGCGCGCGGCCAGGCGGGCGCGCTGCGGGACGACGACGTCGCGCGGGTCGGTTGCGGAGGCCTTGCCCGCCTCGAACACCCCGAACCGGGTGGCCAGCGACCCGGCCAGCAACGCCAACCCGGACACTGCCGACACCACCTGGTTGCGCCGGCCGACCAGCGCGCCAGCGATCCCGGCGGCGGACAGCACCCGGGCAGCCCGCATCCACTGCCCAGCCCGCCCGGTGCGGTACCGCTCGCCGAGCGTGCCCAGCCGCCGCTGCATCACCTCACCAGCCACCAGCTCGACGGTCGCACCCAGCACACCCAGCCTGGCCGCCGGGGCATTCTCACCCA
>DATEMN010000433.1:0-8656 GCA_035275565.1 Pseudonocardiaceae bacterium
ATCCGCTACCTACGAGTACTCCGTCTTGGACATGCAGGTCGCGCAGTGTCTGTTGGCCTCCTCCCCATGACAGCGCCGTCAATGTGACTGTGACAGCTCCGGTAGAGGCGACGGTGGTGATCTTAATTCCTAGTACATCTGCGCGATTGACGTCGAAGGGGTTGTAGAGTGGCGAGCCGGTGGATCGGTCGCTAAATAGTTGCCTTGCCTGGCCGGATAGCACTCCTGGGGGTTGGGTTAACCAGAGCCCCCCGGTGACGAAGCTGACTGACGATTCTAGCTGACCTCCCTGTGGTCCGCTCATGGGCTGCGTGGTGACAAGTGTGACAGATACTCGGTGCTGGGAGCCCTGGGCCCACAGTAGGTAGGGCTGGACATACGCGTACGGTGTGACGGGTGCCGCGACAGCGGCACGGGGATTCATGATCGTAGCGCCGCCAGCAACAAGCAGTGCCAGAGCCGTCACTACCGAAAGAATTCTGCGACGTCGTTTCCACATGCGATTACCTCCCGATGTCTGGATGGATTGGATTCTCTCTTGCCTGTTGACAAGCCGAGTTGTTGACCGTGGCTCACGGTGGGTACGGCGTTCGATGTGATATTTGGAAATTCTTGAATGGTCAGGTAGCAGCTGGCCTCGACGCCCGCTATGCCTGTAGATGAGGTACAAGGAGACGCCGGTGGAGATCCTCGACTCGATGATAGAAAACCGCTCGCATAGGTTCAGGCTTTATTTTTAGTGGGATTGGATGCCGTACAGGGGCTTTCCTTTTGCGAGTCCTCCCTTTGGTTGTCATTTGAGATTCCCTTTTCTTGGTGAGTGGGGTTGTGTTCCCCTGTGTTGCATAGGGCGTATGCGGGAGCGTGGCTAGTCGGGGCATTCGTTGATGGTTACACAGTGGCCGTCTTAAGGTTCTTCGATGGTGATTTTCTTGGTGAATTGTTCGTCGTCTGTGGGCGACACGCTTGAGGCGGGGGTCGAAACTGTACCCGATGCGTGCCACTGTTGCGGTTGTTCGGGATAGCACAGACTTATCTGCGATATTCATATTGCAAGTGCTTGTTGCCTGCGATCATTTGGAATTATCCCAGGTAGTATTGATACCAACCACGCCAGCCGCCGCCGGCTAGGTGTACATTCATGATATAACGACCATAGTTGTCGTATGAAAATAAAATTGTTGTTCCGTCGCTGCGGGCGACGATAGTGGGGGTCTGTGACACCGAGTACACGGCGAGATTAGGACTCGGCCACAGTTGGGTCCAGGCGCTACCGATTAGCGAGTTCCACCAAACTGTCCGGTCCGGGCGGATGGTGAACACGTCCTGCAACTTGGTGGTGTTCGGATTTGTTGTCACGCCAGGCGCTGTACTGTAAATGGGGCCATCGATTTGCCGCCATGCGCCCCAGGTGGCGGAATTAGCTGCGATCTGAGTTCTGGCCCATACAGATAAGTCCACATTACTCAATGCCACTATGGTCAACCGGCCTAATTGATCCCGTCCAACCGCTGGCGATACTTGCCTCGCTGGACCACCAATCTCTTGCCATCCGGTCCAGCCACCGCCGGGCGTAATCTGCTGGCGATGCCAGATCGCAACTCCGCCAGGTTGCAGCGCAACAACGTCCAGCCGACCGTCGTCGTTGACACCAATGGACGGCTGTCGTCCAGCGGCAGCACCGAAATCTGTCCACGCAGACCACGGGCCGTTCGGCGTGATCTGCCAGCGTCGCCAGATCCGGGAATCATCCCGGGTGACCGCTAAAACCTCCAGGCGCCCGTCGGCATTGCGTGCGACGGTCGGTGAATGCACGAGGATTGCGGGCAAGCCGGTGCTAAATGGCCGCCATGGCGTCCAGCAATCGCTGTCCACAGAGCTTCGACAGTTGGGTGAGACCTGAACTTTTTGCAGCAGGACCCCGCTCTCATTGACGACGTATACTTCGATACGTCCGTCAGCGTTCTGTCCGACCCTTGGGTATCCAGCAAATACCCCCCCAGCGCCTGCACCGAAGCCGGATATGCTCGGTCCCCAGTAACTGCTGCCGTCACTGGCAACGATGCCCCACCTGCCCTTTAATTCTCCACTGTTCGTGTCTCGCGCAAACACCGCCAAGTTATTTTGTGGATCAAAAATAGCGGACAAAAAATTTGCAACTGGCCAGGACATTGCCAACCCCGGCGCAGCGCTCGCCGCACTTAAACCGATGTATCCAAGACTGCTAACAATGCATAGCATGGTAACAAACGATCTTGTTAACCAACGCCGCAGGAGGTGACTGTTTACGGTACTCATGCTCTGCACTTCTTCCGCCGCTTGTCGAGATTCCTGCTGGGGACGGTGCGCCCAGGGGGCTCGCCAGCGAACGCAGACGAGAGTGACGGCAACGTGAACGATCTTGAGTGCATTGTGTACCTCCATGTGGTTGTTGTGGGAGTCCCCGGCAAGCGTCAGGCGGTCATATGAGAGATCTGCGCTGTGGTTCTTCCCGCGTTACCGGGCAAGCTGGTCGCCAGTGGTGGGGCTGGGACCAGTTCGACGATCTGGGACGTTGAGCCGGGCGGGAAGGGATGTCGAGTTACCCGTACAAGCCCGTACAGGGCCATGTGGGTGGCCGTCCAGACCCGTACAGGCCCTGTTCAGCAACAGATGTAGCCTCACATCACTCGAAAGTGAGTCACTCGATGGAGGCTCCGGTATGTCCCAACCCGTGCCGCCGGAGGTCGGTCCTCCTGATCTTGGTCAGGTCGGTACCCGCCAGGACTTCGCCCGGGAGTTGACGTTGCTTCGGGAGCAGGCGGGTCTGACAGTTCGGCAAGTCGCGAGCAGGGTTGGGGTTCAGGGTGCGCATAGCACGATTGGTGATTGGTTCGCTGGTCGGGGTCTTCCTTCAATGGCCTCCCGCGACTTGCTGGTGCAGGTGCTGGCGGTGTGTGGGGTCGACGACGGGGGGCTGGTCGAGCAGTGGTTGCAGGCGTGGCGACGGGTACGGCGGGCGCCCGGCCGCCGGGCGGGGAGGCTGGGGAGGCTGGAGCCGTACCGGGGGCTGGCTAGCTACCAACCCGAAGACGCCGGCTGGTTTTTCGGCCGGCGTGCGTTGACCGACCAGTTGCTGGCTCGTCTGGCGGACCTGCACGCCGGGGGTGGCGGTGTGCAGGTGGTGGTTGGGGCATCGGGATCGGGAAAGTCCTCGCTGCTGCGCGCAGGCCTGATCCCCGCGCTGCACGCAGGCAGAGTGGTGGGGTCGGAGACATGGCCAGTCATGCTGTTTACTCCCGGTTCCCGGCCGATGGACGAGTTGGCCGCCAAGCTAGCCGCGCTCACCGGCGTCCCCGCCGGTGACATAGCCGACGCAATGCGTGCAGATCTCGGCCAATGCGCCGAATATGCCCGACAGATCGCTGCCGCAACGGCGGGGCAGGGCGCTGGCGGTGACCCGAGTCCGGTCGACACCGGAGATGGCAGAGTAACTCGCCCCGTCAATGGCCATCAGCTCGTGCTGGTGATCGACCAATTTGAAGAGGTCTTCACCGCCTGTGCTGAGAAGGAAGAACGGCAACGATTCATCGCCGCGCTGTGCGTGGCCGCAGCCAGTCCCAGTGGGGCGCTAGTGGTGTTGGGGCTACGCGCCGATTTCTATGGCCAGGCGCTGCGGTATCCACAGCTGGTCGCCGCAGTGCAGGCTGGTCAACTCGCGGTGGGGCCAATGAATAAGGCGGAGTTACGCGAGGCGATCGTGGAGCCGGCACGCAAGGCCGAGCTCGACATCGAGGACGGGTTGGTCGAGCTGCTGCTCCGCGAACTGGCGCCCCCAGGCGCTAGCCGAGCTGGACAGGAGGCCCACGATGCCGGGGTGCTGCCGCTGTTGTCTCACGCGTTGTATGCCACCTGGGGGCAAAACCAGGGCAGACGACTGACCATCGACGCTTACCGCGCGGTGGGCGGAATCGACGGTGCGGTGGCGGCCAGCGCGAGCAAGGTCTACGACCAGCTCGCCGAGCAGCGCCAGGAACTGGCCCGACACCTGTTCCTCAGTCTGGTCCATATCGCTGCTGACACCGCCGACACGCGCCGTCGAGTCACCACCGCCGAGCTGCTGGCCGACTACGGTGACGCCCGAGCGGATGAGATGAACGACGTGCTTGACGAGTTCATCGCCCAGCGGCTTATCACCACCCACGCCGATTCCGTGGAGATTAGCCACGAGGCGTTGCTCACCGCCTGGCCGCAACTACGGACGTGGCTGGACACCGACCGCGCAGGGCTGATCATCGGCCGACGATTAGCAGAGGCGGCTGGCACCTGGCGTCGTGAGCACCGCGACCCGGCCGCTCTCTACCGTGGGACCCGACTAGCGGCAGCCCGGGAATGGGCCGAGACCACCGGGCCGCGCGCAGACCTAACCCCGCTAGCCCGGGAATTCTTGGACGCCTCCATCCAACGCGAACTCAACGAACAGCATGCGGCCCGCCGCCGCACCCGTCGGCTGCGCCAACTCGTCGCCGGACTTGCCGTTTTAGTTTTTCTCACCGCCGCCGCGACCGGTGTCGCTGTGCAAAGCCAGCAACTCACCCGTGAGCAACGCAACCTCGCCCTCTCCGGGAAAGTTGCCAACGAAGCCACCGCGCTGCGCAGCACCAATCCCGCCTTGGCCACACAGCTCAGCTTGGCCAGCTACCGCCTTGCGCCGACCCCCGAAGCACGCGGTAGCCTGCTCAGCACCTTCGCCATCCCCTACGCCGCTCGGCTGACCGATCACACCAGCGCGGTGTACGCAGCGGAGTTCAGTCCTGACGGGCGAACCCTGGCTACCGCTAGTACCGATCACACGCTACGGCTGTGGGACGTAACCCACCCATATCACCCCAACCACCTGGCTACCGTCACCGGCCATAATGAGGGCATCCTTTCGGCGGTATTCAGTTCTGACGGGCACACCGTGGCCACTGCCAGCGCAGACCACACCGCACGACTGTGGGACATCACCGACCCACATCACCCCACCGCCGTAGCCACGTTGATCGGTCACGCCGACGCCATCCGACGGGTAGCGTTCAGTCCCGACGGGCGAACCCTGGCCACTGCCAGCGCAGACCACACCGCACGACTGTGGGACATCACCGACCCACATCACCCCAGCCCGCTTGCTACCCTCACAGGCCACAGCGAAGGTCTCTCCGCCGCAGTGTTCAGCCACCCCGACGGGAACACCCTGGCCACTGCCAGCGCAGACCACACAGTACGGCTGTGGGATATTACCGACCGGCATCGCCCCATACCGCTGCCACATCTCACCGGCCATGCCGACCGTGTTCTGTCCGCCGCGTTCAGCCCTGACGGCCATATCCTGGCCACCGGCAGCTTCGACAACACCGTGCAGCTGTGGGATACCGCCGATCCCCGCCATCCCGGACTGCTGGCTACCCTCACCGGCCACACCAACGGCATCGTCTCTATAGCCTTTAGCCCCGGCGGGCGCACCATGGCCACCGGCGATTACGACGACACGATACGGCTGTGGGATATTAGCGACCCGCGCAACGCAACCGCTCCTGCGGTTGGTACCCCAGTTCTGAAAGGCCATGCTGATACCGTCTATTCGGTCGCGTTCAGCCCCGATGGAAACACCTTGGCCACCGGCAGCTTCGACAACACCGTGCGGCTGTGGGACATTCACACACCTGTCCTAACCGACCACAGTGGCGCAGTCGATTCGGTAGCGTTCAGCCCCGATGGACGCCTCCTAGCCACCGGCAGCTTTAAAACGGCTCGACTGTGGAATGCCAACAGCCCAGACCACCCCGCCCTGCTGGCTACCCTCACCGGCCACACCGACGGCGTCAGCTCGGTGGCGTTCAGCCCCGACGGACACACCCTGGCGACCGGCAGCCTTGACTCCACCGTCCGGCTGTGGGACATCACTGACCCAGGCCACCCACGCACCTTAGCCGCCTTGACCGACCACACCGGCAACGTCTTCGCTGTGGCGTTCAGCTCCGACGGACACACCCTGGCCACCGCCGGTTCTGACCTCACCACCCGGCTATGGGACCTCACCGACATGAGCCACCCACGCCTGACGGCAACTCTGTCCGGTCACACCGAGGCCATCACCTCAGTAGCATTCAGCTCTGACAGACGCACCCTGGTTATCAGCAGCGCCGACTACACGGCCCAACTCTGGGACCTCACCGATATCGGTCGCCCGCGCACCATCGCCACCCTCTCCGGCCACACCAACAGCGTCACCGACGTGGCATTCGCCCCCGATGGACGCACCCTGGCTACCAGCAGCGCCGACCACACAGCTCGCCTGTGGAACATCACCGACCCACACCGTCCCGTCCTGCTGGCCACCCTCACCGGCCACAGCAACGGTGTCGGCTCGGTGGCATTCAGCCCCGATGGGCACACCCTCGCCACCGGAGGTTGGGACAACACAGCAAAACTCTGGAACGTCACCGACCTACCTCACCCCGCCCTGCTGGCTACCCTCACCGGCCACACCGACGCCATCAACTCGGTAGCGTTCAGCCCGGACCGCCACACCCTCGCCACTGGCGGTTCCGAGAACACGGCACGGTTCTGGGAGACCGACACCAATCGCATTACCAACCGGATCTGCACGCTAGTTTATCCTCCGATCAATCGGGATGAATGGAATCAATACTTCGGCGACCTGGCTTACCAACCGCCCTGCCAATGAGGGGCCGTACAGTTTGGGCTTGCTCACCGGTCTATCCGGGTCTGTCTCGCGAACGGTGTTTCCGGCGTGTTCGATCAGTTAGGTTCCAGTTTCCCTCAGTAGGTTTCAGCGGCCGGCCAGCGGTCACCGAAGGTGATGGCGAAGGCGTTGAGTACAGGCTTCCAACGCATCGCCCATCGGGTGCGTCCTGCCCTGGTAGGGTCCAGGCCGCGGGTCACAAGGTACAGGCACTTCAGCGCGGCCTGCTCGGTCGGGAAGTGACCCCGAGCTCGCACCGTGTACCGCTCCAGAACTTCGCGAGTCCGGGTTGACCTGCGACCTTGTAAGAAAGTGCGGCTTGAGCATGATCGGCGCTCGTGTGTCTCCGAGTCCTTTATCTGATCATGGTGTGCCTGTTCCGGTGGCTGGCGGTCCTCGCGCGCAGCGACTCGGCAATCATTGCCGAGCTGCTGACATTGCGGCACGAGGTCGCGGTGTTGCGTCGGCAGGTCAGCCGACCACGGCCCACATGGCCGGATCGGGCGGTGTTGTCCGCGTGGGCCCGGCTGCTGCCACGACAGCTGCGGGCACACCGGCTGGTCACGCCGGCCACGCTGCTGGTCTGGCACCGTCGTCTGGTGACGCGCCGGTGGCGCTACCCGAATCGGCCAGGTCGCCCATCGCCGACCAAGCAGATACGTGAATTGATCTACCGACTCGCGCGAGAGAATCCAAGGTGGGGGTATCGGCGGGTACACGGCGAACTCGTCCGCCTGGGTTACCAGCTCAGTGAGTCAACCGTCCGGCGGATCCTGCGCGCTCACGGGCTCGGCCCCGCGCCACGCGAGATGGAGACCTCCTGGCGGACTTTCCTACGCAGCCAGATCGACGGGCTGCTAGCGTGCGATTTCTTCCATCTCGACACGATCTTCCTGCGCCGACTGTATGTCCTATTCGTAATCGAGATACGCACTCGCCGGGTGCACATCCTGGGGGTCACCGCCCATCCGACGGGGCAATGGGTCACTCAGGCCGCCCGCAACCTAGCCATGGATCTGGCAGACAGGATCACCTCGTTCCGTTTCCTCATCCGTGACCGAGACGCCAAGTTCACGGCGGCTTTCGACAGTGTGTTCTCTAGCGAGAACATCACGATCATCAAGACACCGCCGAGAGCCCCACGAGCCAATTGTTATGCCGAACGGTTCGTACGCACTGTCCGTGCTGAGTGCACCGATCGAATCCTGATCCACAACCACCACCACGCAACCAGGATCCTGTCTGAGTACGCGCGGCACTACAACAATCATCGGCCCCACCAGTCCAGAGGCCAACACGCTCCCAACGACAACCAGCGGCCCGTCCCCACACCAGTCGACGGGCCCATCCGACGCCACCAAATACTCGGCGGTGTCATCAACGAATACCACCACGCCGCCTGATCCACTCAAGGAAACCCCCCGGTCACTAACCCCCACACCAAGTTCTGGAGCGGTACAGGCCCGCTCAACCCCCGCACGGACTACACCGAGTGGAAGCGGCTGCTAAAACGGGCAGGAGTGCCAGAGCGACGACTGCACGACGCCCGGCACACCGCCGCCACCGTGCTATTGCTACTGCAGATCCCCGACCGAACGGTGATGGCGATCATGGTCTGGTCCAACACCGCCATGGCCGCGCGGTACCAACACATCATCGCGGCTATCCGCCGCGACGTCGCCACCAGCGTCGGCGGGCTCCTGTGGAAGCCCACCGAACCACTTCCTTCGGATACCGGTGACGGCACCACGGACGACCCTGCACTAGCCGCTTAACAGACGCAAATGCAACCAGAAATACAACCACCCGCCTAAACGCCGATCATCGCCAAAGCGGGTGATCGGCGTTCCTGCTGCTAGATGGCGGTAGCGGTGGGATTTGAACCCACGGAGGGCGTGAACCCTCACACGCTTTCGAGGCGTGCTCCTT
>DATEMN010000434.1:0-6998 GCA_035275565.1 Pseudonocardiaceae bacterium
GCACACCCAGGAAGAACTTGATAAAGTAGCGGCAGAACTGAATGGCAGACCACGCAAGACACTAGGCTGGAAGAAGCCGATCGAGGTCTTCAATAAGCTGATCGCAGAACATTGTGTCGCCATGACCGATTGAAACCGCCCTGTGAATCATGCGAATGGTCTGGGCGGTGGGCATGGTGGCTCCAGCAGCGGCAACCGGCGCGAGTACGCAACTGGCCGGAAGGTCGGCGTCATCGTCCGGCGGCCGCGAAGGTCGTTGCGAAATGAGCGTCGCAGGTTCGCGCATCGCCGGCATGACGTGCTGGCCAGGTGAGTGTGGCGATGTCGTTTCGTCACTTCCGGGTAGTGAGGTGGCGTTGGCGCGGTGTTACCGGAAGATGGCTCGAGCGGTGCGGAGGTTGGCCGTGGAGTTCGATCCAGCTCCGGTGTCTGGGTTCGTGGCTGATCTCGATTCTGGTCAGGTCGATATCTCGGGCGGTGGATCGTGGTGGATTGGAAGAAGCGGGGCAGGTGACCGAGGATAAGGCAGCTGAGCCGGGGCCGCTGAGGACGTTGAAGCAGGCTTGTGAGGCGTTGGCGCGTATTGAGCCGCGTCTGAAGGCGCCTGTGGGGAGTGGCTTGCGTATTACCAGCGGGCGCAGCGGCCATGCACCTAACGACGGTGCGAAATATGTTTCAGGAGGCAATGGTTGTATCTGGGTTACCGGCCAGGTCGTCTGCCCCTGGGGTGGTTGACTACTGACGGCGGGCGCGGGCGCGGCGCTTTCCCTCGTGCATCGCCTGTACCCGTGCGATCGGGATGGTGTGGCCTTCCTCGATCAGGTCCGCAGGCAGCAGCTGTGGCTCGGGCATCAGTTCCTGCCACGGGTCGCGGTCAGCCAGCAGCCTGGCGGTGGTGCGGATGGTCAAGTCGGCGGGCACCACATGGTCGAGTTCGTCCCACGGCACTGGGAAGGACACCGGTACGCCGAGGCGGACCCGCGGGCTGTAGACCGCCACCACGGTCGCGCCGCCGGACCGGGTCGAGTCCAGAAACACCTTGCCGGCGCGGTCCTCCCGGATGAATGCCGTCGTCGCGACGTCGGGGTCAAGCCGCTCGGCCCGCGCGGCGACCGCCCTGGTCGCCGCCGCGGCATCCTCGATTCTCACCCGATCGTCGAGCGGCACGAACACGTGCAGGCCCTTCGCCCCGCTGGTCTTGACCGCAGCCGCCAACCCGGCGTCAGCCAATGCCTGCCGCACGAGTTGGGCCGCGCGGACGACGTGCTGGAACGCGTCGTCGGTTGGTGGGTCGAGGTCGAGCACTAAGTGCGTGGCGTGATCGGCGCCGGCGCGGACCAGCGTCGGGTGATATTCGACAGCGCGTTGGTTGGCGAACCACAGCAGCGTGCGCCGGTCGTTGTACAGTGCGTAGGACACCTCGCGCCGGGACGCCTCGGCCCACACCGTGGTCGTCCGCACCCAATCCGGGGCGTAGGTCGGTACGTTCTTCTGCATGAACGGCTGTTGGCCTGGCCGCACGCGGATCACCGACAACGGCCGATCCCTCAGCCCGGGGAGGATACGGTCTCGGACGGTGTCCAGATAGTCCACCAGATCCCGCTTGGTCGCGTCCGCGCCGTCGAACAGCGGCTGGTCAAGGTTGGTCAGCCGCACCCCGGCGCGGGACTCTGCGGCGCCCTCGCGACTCACCTGCTCATCTCGGGTGTCATCGGGAACATCCGTCCTCCGCTGTCGCGCGACGGTCGTCGTTTCCTCCTACCACTTCGGCGGTGCGGCGGCCAGACGGAACGACGCGGCTTTGCTCGGCCGGTTGTCGGCAGCGCGTTACCGCCAGTCGTCGATCACGTACGCGTCCGGACGGGAGTAGCCCGGCTCGTCGGGACGGTGCATCGTGACGCCGATGAGGTCGGCGGTGAACTTGTGCTGGAGGAGGATGCGGTAGGCGCCGCGGCGCGCAGTGTTCATACCCGCCACCAGACGGGCGGCCCCGTGGCCGGCGGCGAACGCTTCGCATGCCTGCACCAACCGTTCGAAGTCGGCGGCCGTACGTGCCGCCGCGAACTTGATGAAACACGTCCCGGTGTCTGCCTCCGAGCCCGGCCCGATATGGCAGACCGCGAAGCCCGACCGGTCCTCCAGCAGCACCGTGTCACCCAGGCCCTGCTCGTGGCAGGCAAGCAGCTCCTGGCTCACGTCGAGACCGGGGTAGATCGTGTCGGTGAGTAGCGCGCAGTCGGCTAACTGGTCAACTCTGTCGAGGTCGGCGGAGTACGTCGTCCATCCCGCCCTGGGGGCGGCCAGCGGCGAGATCGGCGCGGACAGCACTGCGGTGAGAAACCGAGGCAGGAACCCGAAGGCTTGGTAGAGCGCGATGTGTTTCGGGCTGTGCCCGAAGGTGAACAGGCCAGCATGACTGAGTCCCCAGCCGTCCATGATCTCCATTGTGCGGGCCAGCAGCCGGTGAGCGATGCCGCGGTTCCACAGTGACGGGTGTACGGTCAGCGGGCCGAAGTGCCCGACGCTGCCCCACCGGGTGGCGAAATTCGAGCCGACGACCCGGCCGTCCGCTTCGGCGGCGAGTGCGGTGGACTGGTCGGCTTTCCAGCGGCTGCGCACGTAGTCCCCGTCGCCCATGAATGCCATCGGGTCGGGCAACCCGAGGAACGTGCCGAAGGCCAGCCGAATGACCCGGTCGGCCTCCGCCAGGTCGGCCTGGGCGAGCGGTCGCACTTGGACGTCCCGCGTGGTGAGCTGTCCGGTCATGCCTGGCCTCCGTGGATCGCGGACTGCTGTTGAATGCCGGCGTGGACGGGAAGATCCCGCCGACACCAGGCCACCTTCACATCATTGTCCGTCGGGGTCGTCACCGAGCAGACGCCGGACACCTCGATCGCAGACCGATAGCATTCGGGGCGAACCGCAGCGGAGGTGAGTGTGTCGAAAAGGCCGATCGGAATCGCGGTGAGCATGACACTCTGAGCGCTTTCGCAGCATGGATGGGAATCACCGGTTGACGCGCAGCAGGTGAACCCTCGTTGACCTGCCCAGGCACCTCACGTCAGTCGGCGGGTTGGAGACCGGTCGACTGAGCGCGAGGGTAGCTGGGTGGAAAGATCGAGTGCAAACCGCTGGAGGAAGCGAGGAACCATGGACATTCGGCGTGCATCTTACGTCGCCAGAACGGAGGGCGGTAACCCGCCGGGTCCGCGTTACCGAACATCGACCTCTGGCGGGGACTTCCAGCGGAGGGCAGGGTTATGAGTACTCATCCGGTCGAGCAGAACAGGCAGTCGGTAGCCACGCGCCCGGTCATCCTGGGTGTCGTCGGTGACTCGGCCACGGGCAAGACCACCCTGACCCGAGGACTCGTGCGTACCCTCGGCGAGGGAGCAGTCGTCCACATCGCCACCGACGACTACCACAGGTTCGACCGCAAGCGGCGCGCCGAACTCGGCATCACGCCGCTCAATCCCGACTGCAACTACATCGATATCATGGCCCAGCACCTCGCGCTCGTCCGGGCCGGAGAGCCGATCCTCAAACCGGTCTACCGGCATGCCGACGGGACGTTCGGGCCGCCGGAGTACATGCGGCCGCATCGGTTCGCGGTCGTCGAGGGTTTGCTCGGCTACCACACGCCCCAGTTGCGAGACTGCTACGACGTTCGGGTCTATCTCGCTCCGCCGGAGAACCTGCGGCGCCGGTGGAAGATCCAGCGGGACTGCTCCCGGCGGGGATACACCACGGATCAGGTGCTCACCGAGCTCGACCGGCGCGAGCCTGATTCGGAGGTGTTCATCAGGCCGCAGCGGACCTACGCGGACATCGTCGTCACGTTCGAGGCAAGCGACGGGGGCGACGTTGAGCACCTCCCGGCGCAGCTGACGCTGCGTAAGGGCCTGCTTCACCCCGACCTGTCTCCCCTGCTGGACTCGGATGTCGGGATCACCATGGAGGATGCCGTCGACGCCCAGGTGCTGCGCATCCCCGGCCACCTTCCGGCAGAGCGGGCGGCTGAGATCGAGCAGGCGATTTGGGAGTGGATGCACTTCGCCAGCCACTTGCGCTCCGAGCGGCTGGGCGAGTTCACCGTAGGTACCAACCTTTACCGCTCGGAGTCGCTGGCACTCGTCCAGCTGTTGCTGCTCTATCACCTGGTCATGGCCAAGGCGACGGTCGCCCTCGGCGGTGTTGGAGCCCGTGCTGATGGCAGAAGCACCCTGATCGGGCGAGTAGGCCAGGCCGCGGCGGAGGACGAAAGCGCCCCGACGGAGTCTGAACGGGAGGGCGTCCCGGCTCCGGTGCCCGCCGAGTCCGGCGAGAGCAAGAGCGAGGTGGCCTCGGAGTAGCTTCGATGCGCACTACTGTTGTCGTCGGGTCCGGCGTGATCGGCATCGAGTACGCGTCGATGTTCGCGGCACTTGGTACCCGGGTGACCGTTGTCGAGAAGCGTCCGCAGATGCTGGAGTTCTGCGACCCTGAGGTGGTCGAGTCACTCCGATTCCACCTCTCAAGGCACGATCACGAGCCTCGCCAGCGGCAAGCGAATCGCGGCGGACATGGTGATGTACTCCGCGGGCCGACACAGCGTCACCGACGAACTGGACCTGAAGAAGGCGGGCCTAGCCGCCGACCAGCGCGGACGGATCACGGTGGACCGGCGGTACCGCACCGCGGTACCGCACATCTTCGCGGTCGGGGACGTGATCGGCTTCCCCGCGCTCGCGGCCACCTCCATGGGCCAGGGGCGGCTGGCGGCATACCACGCGTTCGGGGAACCCGCTCGTGAGTTGCGGGAACTGTAGCCGATCGGAATCTACGCGGTGCCCGAGATCTCCTACTGTGGCAAGACCGAAGCAGCGCGCTGGGCCTCGATCCTGTGCACACCACTGGTCACCTGATGCTCCCCGCGCTTCGGAGTTGGTCACCCCGCGCCGGTGAGAACGTGACCTTGGTTCTCGCTCAGCATGCATGCGCAGGTCGGCGGCGACAACCCCGGTGACTAACCTCGTCTCTCTGAACCTCAGCCAATCCAGCCGGAGGCAGCCGTGCCCGAGGGCGACACCGTGTACTTGGCGGTCAAGCGGATGACGGGCGCGCTGCGCGGCAAGTGTCTGGTCCATGGAGAATTGCGCCCCCCACGGCTCGCCGAGCATGATCTCTCGGGGCTCACCGTGCTGGGCGCGCGCAGCGCGGGAAGCACCTGTTCACCCGTTTCGATGACGGGCGAAGCCTGCTACGCATTTCCGAATGGACGGCTCTTGGCACCTTTACCGACCCGGTCAGCGTTGGCGAGGGTCAGGTCACCAAGCCCGGGCGGTATTGACCATGTGGGAACAAGTAGCGGTGGGTTTTCTCCTGCATGACATGGCGCTGGTGGCCACCCCGGACGAACACCAGCTCGTGGGCCATTTGGGACCCGACTTGCTCAACTCCCACTGGGACGACAACGAGGCCGCGATGGCGGCACAACGATTACGCGAACACCCCGACATCAAACTCGGCCTTGCGCTGCTCGATCAGCAGATCATGGCTGGTATTGAAATCGTGTACTGATCCTGGTGTTCCGTCGCGCTTACCCGGCCGACGAACCCCTGAGCGTCTCGATGCTGCGCCCGGGGTCCCGTCACGAGTTGACGAGCTGGGACACCCGCTGGGTAGATATCTTGAGCACTGCGGCGATGTCAGCGCCTGACAGGCCAGCCGCCTTGAGTCTCTTGGCTATGTCGCGCGACTGGCCCGCAGCCCTACGTTGCGCCTGCTCGGCGTCACGCACTGCATGTCTAGCCGCTTCGGCCTCGGCCGCGAGGTTGCCATCGAGAACCGGTGTGATGCGTACGTCGAAGGAATCGGAGTCGTCCAGGTCGAGCGTGAGTGCGATGTAGTCGCAGACCATGTCTTCGGCGGACGCGAGGGTCCGGGACTGGGTCACACCAACGCCCTCAATGTGGAGCTCCCAGCCATGAGCCCAGCGCTTCGCGGTCACGTCGTAGGTTGTCACTGCAGTCATCCTTCCGGCAGACAGGCCATGCGCTTGATCGCGTCCCAGACGACACCCGGGGACACGGTCGTGGTGTGAACGATGGAGACCGAGTGGTGTCCGCACGCGCAGATCCACTTCTCGTGGCTGCTGCGCATGGACTTCGGCACGCAGCCGTTGTGACGCAGCGCCCGCTCGATGTCCGGTACTTCATCGCCTTGACCATGACGGTAGATCTAGCCCCCCTAGATAACAAATGTCAAGGGGGGATAGAGAACTACGTTGATACACCAGGGGCCCAGTGCAAGCACAGGCGCCCGCGTAATCGGAGGCTAAGCCACCAACGCTCGGCCGAAGTCACAGACATCCTCGCCGAGGCCAAGATCCCGATGGTCTCCGACCTGATCACTGCGGAGGGGTTCGACCAGAGCGGATCCCGCGACAACCAACCCAGCTTCGAGGGGCGAACCCGTATACCACGACGGTGAGCAGGAACGTCCAGGGTGAGACGAGGCTGTCCAGCAGCTCGGTGACGTTCACGCGAACCGCCCGATCAGGCCGGGGAGCCCGACGAACCGGGCGTCACGGCGAGCCTCGGCGATCACGACACCGAGCGCGAGGCGCCCCTCGTCGGTCAGCTCGTAGTACCGGCGGGGCGGGCGCTTGCTCTTGATAATGATGGGGTCCTCCCACCCGTCGGTGAGCCAGCCCTCATCGAGCATCCACGTCAGGATCGGGTAGAGGACGCCGGACCGCACGCCGGAGGCATTGGAGAGCTGGTAGCCCCAGTGGCGACCGGTGGGGTCGTCCAGTATGGCGATCGCCACCTGGATCAGGGGTGGCGGCGCGGGCCGCGGCGATGCATTGCGTGGAGACCCGAGCTACTGCACTGGATGGGGACCTGGCTGGCAGCACGGGCCTTGGTGTCATAGGATGAGTGCACCACCGGATACGATATCCTACCGTTCGTTCGGTCGACAAGATAAGGGAGCTATTGTCAGTGCGGGGTACGGAG
>DATEMN010000435.1:0-2745 GCA_035275565.1 Pseudonocardiaceae bacterium
TTCCCTGCCAGGCCCGCGCCCAGTCACCCCGCCGCGACCTACGGCCGCGACAACCCCCGCAGCCGGCCGCTCAACCACCAGCCGTGCCGCCGCTCCCGAGCGCCGTGATCAACGCCGCGCATCAGCCGCCCGCGGCGACCACCGAACGACGTCGATCGACCCACTCGGTGATCGACATCCCGACCGGCCCCGAGAAGAGACCGGGGACCTGAACAGTCACCCGCGGGGCGACTTCGAGCCAGCGTGCCCGTTAAGGCATGCGCTCGAACGGCCAGCCAGATCTAGCCGCAACGCCGTTCAGTTAGGCGGTTCGGGGCCTCGTCAAGGGCGTGTCGCAGGCGTGATGGGGCGGAGCTCCGGTATAGAGGGTGGTCACTCTAAGACGCCCTTGAACCTGGAGCTCCGCTGGCTGATCAGATTGCCATAACCCGGACGGTGACGGTAGCCGCTGGGGTGTTCGCGCCTGGACATCTCGGCGAGCTGACGCGTCTGGTGCCGTTCGAGATGGTCGATGACGTCCTGGACATGACGAGGCGTACCGAGGTGCGGGTGCGGCTGCTGCCGGCCCGGGTCGTCGTCTACCTGCTCCTCGCTGGGTGTCTGTTCGCCGAGTTGGGATACCGGCAGGTGTGGGCCAGACTGACCAGCGGCCTGCAGGGTCTGCCGGTCGCCTCGCCCAGCGGCAGCGCGTTGCGCCAGGCCCGGGCCCGTCTCGGCCCGTACCCCATGCGGGCGCTGTTCGATCTGCTGCGTGGCCCGCCCGTCACCACCGCCACCCAGGTGCGGTGGCGTGGCCTGCTGCTGACCGTGATCGACGGCACGATCCTGACCGTGCCGGACGCACCCGCCAACACCAGCCGCTACACCAGACAACGCGGCAACCACGGCGGTTCCGGCTACCCACAACTGCGGCTCAGCGCACTGCTGGCCTGCGGCACCCGCTCCGTCCTGGACGCTGTGTCCGGCCCGGTCAGCACCGGCGAACTGGACCAGGCCCGGTACCTCACCCGCAGCCTCCGACCCGGGATGCTGCTGCTCGCCGACCGCAACTACGCCGCCGCAGCCCTGATCGCCACCCTCAACGCGACCGGCGCGGACCTGCTCATCCGCTGCAAGAACAACCGCAACCTGCCGATCCTGCACCGCCACCGGGACGGATCCTGGTCCTCGATCATCGGCCGGGTACCGGTCCGGGTCATCGACGCGCAGATCAGCATCACCACCAGCACCGGCACCCACACCGGGCACTACCGGCTGATCACCACCCTGCTCAACCCCCACACCCACCCCGCCGCCGAACTCATCCGGCTCTACCACGAACGCTGGGAGATCGAAACCGCCTACCTCGAACTCAAATCCTCGATCCTCGGCGGCCGCGTCCTGCGCGCCCGAACCCCAGACGGCATCCAGCAAGAGATCTACGCCCTGCTCATCACCTACCAACTCCTACGCACCGCGATGCTCGACGCCACCGACAGCCAGCCCGGCCTGGACCCCGACCGGGCCAGCTTCACCACCGCCCTGAACACCGCCCGCGACCAGATCATCCAAGCCGCCGGCGTCATCGCCGACACCACCATCGACCTGATCGGCGTCATCGGCGCCCACGTCCTGGCGCACCTACTCCCAGAACACCGGATCCGCGTCAAGACCCGCATGATCAAACGCTCCAACAGCAAATACCAAGCCCGCGGACCCAACATCGACCGACACAGCTACAAAGCCACCACCAGCATCGACATCATCACCACCGACCCTTGACGACCACGCCAACCACCTAACTGAACGGCGTTGGATCTAGCCGTCGGGGACAGAGCCCGGGACGCGGGCGAGGCAAGGAGCCGCCAGCGGCGAGAGGGTCAAGCCGGGGCTGACGCCGTACCCCACCCGGAGAGCGAACCGCCAGAACCCTTGCCGACGCGCCGATGCAGGCGTCACAAGCTGCGCCGACACCACTTCGGGGAAGTCGATTTCGTGCCACGGCGAGGGCCGTGTACGCTTAGCGAGCGCATGTGCGGGATCGCACGTGATGCGCCCCCTTAGCTCAGTCGGCAGAGCGTCTCCATGGTAAGGAGAAGGTCTACGGTTCGATTCCGTAAGGGGGCTCGAGAGACCGGGCTTGAGTCATCGAGTCCGCCGCGGCGGTGTAGCTCAGATGGTAGAGCAAGCGGCTCATAATCGCTGTGTCGCCGGTTCAAGTCCGGCCACCGCTACAGAAGCACCACAGAGGTCGCCGATTCGGCGACTGCCAGTGTGAGCCGCTATGCTCGTTCGCTGGACCTGAACCCCGCTCTGAAGGAAGGCACTTCGCCATGGCCAAGGCGACCGACGTTCGTCCGAAGATCACGCTGGCGTGCACGGAGTGTAAAGAGCGGAACTACATCACGAAGAAGAACCGCCGCAACGACCCGGACCGCATCGAGCTGAAGAAGTTCTGCCCCCGGGACGGCAAGCACACCGTGCACCGCGAGACGCGGTAACCGCACCAACAGGCTGATGACGAAGCCCCGGCCCAGCGGCCGGGGCTTCTGCGTGCGGCGGTAAGTTGCACAGCATGCCGTTGGATCAGTCGTTCATGGGTCGGGTGTATCCGCCGACCCCGCCCTATGAGGTCGGCCGGGAGAAGATCCGGGAGTTCGCCGACGCGGTCAGCGCCAGCGACCCCGTGCACCGGGATCTCGCCGAGGCGCGCGCCAAGGGCTACAAGGACGTGATCGCCCCGCCGACGTTCGCGATCATCCTGAG
>DATEMN010000436.1:0-4420 GCA_035275565.1 Pseudonocardiaceae bacterium
CGTCGGTGTCGGACTGTGGCTCGGCGGCCTTTAACCGATTCACTCAGCCGTCGAACAGCGTCGGCACGGCATCCCCGGGAGTGTCGGCGGGCGGCTCCAGCCGCAGGTGCCGCCACGCGGCTGCAGTAGCGACCCGCCCACGCGGCGTGCGGGCCAGCATGCCGGCGCGGACCAGGAATGGCTCGCACACCTCCTCCACAGTGGCCGGTTCCTCCCCCACCGCCACGGCGAGGGTGGACACCCCCACTGGTCCACCGCCGAAGGTGTGCACCAGCGCGGTGAGCACCGCGCGGTCCAGCCGGTCCAGCCCGAGCTGGTCGACGTCGTAGACGGCCAAGCCAGCGCGGGCCACCTCGAGAGTGATCGCGCCGTCGGCGCGGACCTCGGCGTAATCCCGGACCCGGCGCAGCAGCCGGTTGGCGATCCGGGGCGTGCCGCGGGAGCGGCCGGCGATCTCGGTAGCGCCGTCGGGGCGCAGGTCCACGCCGAGGATGCCAGCCGAGCGGCGCAGCACCAGCTCCAGCTCGTCGGGCTCGTAGAACTCCATGTGCGCGGTGAACCCAAACCGATCGCGCAACGGGCTGGTCAGCGCACCGGACCGGGTGGTCGCCCCGACCAGGGTGAACGGAGCGATCTCCAGGGGGATCGAGGTGGCCCCGGGCCCCTTGCCGACCACCACGTCGACCCGGAAGTCCTCCATCGCGAGGTAAAGCATCTCCTCGGCAGGCCGGGCCACCCGATGGATCTCGTCGATGAACAGCACGTCACCCTCGATGAGGTTGGACAGCATTGCGGCGAGATCTCCGGCACGCTCCAGCACGGGCCCCGAGGTGACCCGGATCGCGCTGCCCAGCTCCGCAGCGATGATCATCGCGAGGCTCGTCTTGCCCAGCCCCGGCGGGCCTGACAGCAGCACGTGGTCCGGCGCGGCGCCGCGCCGCCGGGCACCCTCCAGCACCAGTTCCAGCTGCTCACGCACCCGAGCCTGCCCGATGAACTCGGGCAACCGGCGTGGCCGCAGGGTGGTCTCCAGCTCGACGTCCGCCGGGTCCACCTTGGCCGAGAGCGAGCCCTCCGCCGTCACCGGTTGCGCCCCAGCCGGGTCAGTGCACCGCGCAACACCTCCGAGGTGTCCCGGGCCTCCCCGTCGGCGTCGGCGAGCACAGCCTCCACGGCCTGCTCGGCCTGCCGGGCCGCGAACCCCAGCCCGACCAGTGCCTCGGTCACCTGGGTCCGCACCGCCCCCCCGACGCCGGCAGCCGGTCCCGATGCAGCCGGTGCGGGCGCACCGACTTTGTCCCGCAGCTCCACGACAAGCCGCTCCGCCCCCTTGCGTCCGATCCCAGGCACCCGGGTGAGCACGGTGAGGTCTCCCTCGACGAGTGCCGTGCGTAAAATGTCCGGCTCGAGAACGGCGAGCGTCGCCAGCGCGAGCCGCGGTCCCACCCCGGAGACGGTCTGCAGCAGCACGAATAACTCCCGAGCCGCGCTGTCGGCGAAGCCGTACAGCGTCAACGAGTCCTCACGAACCACCAGCGACGTGGCGAGCCGGGCTGGTTCGCCACGTCGCAAGGTGGCCAGGGTCGCGGGAACAGCGCGGATCGCCAGCCCGACGCCCCCGACCTCGACCACGACATGATCGAGTTCCACGGACAACACCTGCCCGTGCACCGAGGAGATCACCGCCCTCCTTCCGACGTGCGAGCCGCTGCCGCCAAGCGTGCGCGGTGGGTTCGCGCGAACTGTGCCGAGTGTGCCCGGGCCTGCGCCAGGCGCTCCATCATCGGGGCCCGCCACAGATGGCAAACCGCCAACGCCAGCGCGTCCGCAGCATCCGCCGGCCTCGGCTTGGCCGGCAGCGCCAGCAACCGGGTAATCATAGTGGTGACCTGCTCCTTGCCCGCCCGGCCAGAGCCGGTGACCGCGGCTTTGACCTCACTGGGGGTGTGAAAGGCCACAGACAGACCCCGCCGGGCCGCGATCAGCGCCACCACCCCGCTGACCTGCGCGGTACCCATCGCGGTCCGCACATTGTGCTGGCTGAACACCCGCTCCACTGCAACGACGTCCGGACGGTGCTCGGCCACCCAACGCTCCACGACATCGGCCACCGCGATCAGCCGCGCACCGAGGTCCATGTCGGGCTGGGTACGAACGACGTCGACAGCCACGCAGCTGACCGCTCGCCCCGAGCCGCCGTCGACTACACCGAGCCCGCAGCGGGTGAGCCCAGGGTCCACACCCAACACCCGCACAGCACCTCCCCGCTACGAGCGAACACCCGTTCGAATCTTAGCCCCGCCCTCGCCGCGACCACACCGCGACACTCCGCAAGCTCAAGGGCTTTGCACCGTATCGACATGGTGCTCGGGTGGGCAGTCTTCGACTCGCGCGGAAACGTGGCCGGGTGCTCAGTGGGTGGTGGCGACGATCCATGCGTTGGTGAAGGATCCGGACCCGGGAGTCCGTCGCGCTCGTTCTTCGGGCACGCGGTGACGGGTGACCGCCGCAGGCACCGGTTCTCTACGACGCCGGGTAGAACCAGATTTCCGGCCTCCCCACCTGCCCGTAATGCAGCCTGCGTCGCGCGAGACTGTTCTCCGCGAGGTATTCCAGGTATCGCCGTGCAGTCACTCTGGTCACGCCGATGACGTCGGCGGCAGCCGCGGCAGACAGCCCGTGGGCCGCCGCGGCCAGCGCTTCGATGATCGCTTGCAGCGTTTCGCCGCTCATCCCCTTGGGCAGTGCCCGATGGTTGCGGCTGCGCAGCATGGCCAGCACATTGTCCACATCGTCCTGGCCGGTGGCGTTACCGGACCGCGCGACGCGCTGCCGGAACTCGGCGTAACTCTCCAGTTTGTCGCGCAGCGAGGCGAAGGTGAACGGTTTGAGCAGGTACTGCACGACACCCACGGATACCGCAGCCCGGACCACGCCCAGATCCCGCGCCGACGTCACGGCGATCACGTCGACCGTGCTGCCCGCGGCCCGCAGAGCACGGCACACCGTGAGCCCGTGGGTATCCGGGAGGTAGAAGTCGAGCAGGACGACATCGACAGTGCCACGTTCGCAGAACCGCAGCGTTGCGGTGCCGGAGTGGACCACCCCGGCCACCTGAAAACGGCCAGGCGCTGCACATAGCTCCGGTGCGCCTCGGCGGCAATCTGGTCGTCCTCCGCCACCAGCACGTTGATCATGAGACGATACCCGGTCTCAGCGGAAGCCGGACCGTGAACACCGCGCCGAGATCCTGCTCCACGTCGATGCCGCCGTGGTAGCGGCGCACCGCTTGGCCGACCAGCGCGAGCCCCAGACCGTGCCCGACCGGACCGTCCGACGGTTTGGTGGTCCAACCACGCTCAAACATCACCGGCACGGACGCGGGATCCACTCCTGGACCATTGTCGGCTACTCGCAGCACCAATTCACCGTTGCCCGTTCGCGCGGTGACGACCACTCGGGGCGGACCGGTACGACGATCAGCGCCCGCGATCGCCGCATCCACCGCATTGTCAATCAGATTTCCGAGAATGGTCACCAGGTCCCGGGATTCGATGGTGCCGTCGGTGCCGTCGATCGCGGTGTCCTCGGTGATGACAAGCTCGACCCCCCGTTCACCGGCCGCGGTGGCCTTGCCGAGCAGCAGCGCCGCCATTACCGGTTCGGTCACCGCGCCCACCACCCGGTCGATGAGTTGCTGGGCGGTTTTCCGCTCAGCGGTGACGAACCTGACGACTTCCTCGGTACGGCCGAGCTCCACCAGGGACACCACCGTGTGCAGGCGGTTCGCCGCCTCGTGCCCCTGCGCGCGAAGCGACTCGGCGAATCCGCGCACCGTGTCGAGCTCGCCGGTGAGCATCTGCAACTCGGTGTGGTCGCGCAGGGTCACCACATTTCCCATCGCGTGGTCTCGGGACCGCACCGGAGCGATGTTGATCACTAACACCCTGGTGTCGGTCACGTGGATCTCGTCCGAGCGTGGCTGGGTGGACACCAGTGCCGAAGTCAGTTCCGGCGCCAGGCCGAGCGTGCCCGCGGCGAGACCGTGCGGGTCGGTGCGCAGGCCGAGCAGGTCTCGGGCCGCGTCGTTACACAGCACGACGCGGCCCTCGCGGTCGAGCAGCACGAGTCCTTCCCGGACGGTGTACAAGATCGCCTCGTAGTACTCGAACATCCGGCTCAGCTCGTCCGGCGCGACACCCCTGGTCTGCCTGCGTAACCGCGAACTGACCAGGTAGCTGCCGGCGATGCCGACGGCCAGCACCACAGCGGCGACCACGATCAGGGTCTGCAGGCTTTGCTGGAGCTCCGCGGAGATGGCGCTGACGGTGATGCCAACCGCGACCAGCGCGACGACCCGACGCGCGTCGTCGAAGACCGGGGCGACCGCACGCACCGAAGGACCGAGGGTGCCGGTGTA
>DATEMN010000437.1:0-2361 GCA_035275565.1 Pseudonocardiaceae bacterium
ACACCTACCGGCATCCCGCGGTGCTGGCGAAGATGGCCGTCACGGTCGATCACCTGTCCGGTGGGCGGCTGGAGTTCGGCATCGGCGCCGGGTGGGCGCAGAACGAGCACACCATGCTCGGGCTGGAATTCGGCACCCGCAACGACCGCGCCGACCGGCTGGAGGAAAGCGTGCAGATCGTGCGGTCGTTGTGGACGCAGCCGCGGACCACGTTCGAGGGCCGGCGTTATCGGCTGCAGGACGCCGTCGCCGAGCCGAAGCCGATCCAGCAGCCGTATCCGCCGATCTGGATCGGCGGGTCGGGACCAAAGCGGACGCTGCGGATCACCGCGCTGTATGCGGACGTGTGGAATGCCGCGGGTGGCAGCCCGCAGGAGGTGGCCGAGTCCTCGGCGATCCTGGACCGGCACTGCGCGGACGTCGGGCGTGACCCGAGCCAGATCCGGCGGTCGGTGCAGTTCCGGGTCGGCGACCAGGACCTGGATCAGGTCCGAGCCACAGCTGAGGGTTACATCAAGGTCGGCGTCACCGACTTCCTGCTCATCGTGCACGGCGCCGACCCGGTGGCCCTCGGGGAGCGGCTCGCGGCCCAACTGCCCCGGTTGCGCGACCTCGACTGAAGCAGCAACCCGTCAAGCCCGACGCACCAGCGCGATCGCCGGGCACGAGAGTGTGCGGCTCCTGCCGTCGCCCCTGAGTGACCACGTACTACGCGGGAACGCGCCGTGGTAACCGTTGCGTCGGTGACCGCGGCGGTTTCGTCGCCGTTGGTCGTTCTGACCGATTCACCGGAATCAAGCGAGCGGATCTTGCCGGACCAGCGTCACTGGCCGAGACCTACCGGCAGGTGTTCAACCACATCCGGCCACACAAGCCCTCGGCTTCCACCGGCCCATCGACGTTCACCTGTACCGCGCCAGAATTGCTCGCACGGTACAGGCTCTGGGCGGTCGAGCTCTCGCCCGTGCTCGTCGCCGAGGATCCTCATGAACAGGTCCGTGCGAGGGGACTGGCGCTTGACGACCACGGCGCGGCTGTCGTGGAGCCAGACCCGCTCGAGGATGGCGCCCGAGAGGCCGTCATCGCCCAAGGGCTCCCGTGCCACCGCGCGACCGAACAGAGCGGGGTCGATCGGGGACGACCCCGTCGGCGGCACCTGCCTACCCGTTCTCGTCGCGGTGGGGCGCCACCCTCCCGAACGCCGCGAGCAGCGCCGACTGCGGGTCGCCGCCCGCCGGCCCAGCAGGGCCCACGGCTCCGGCATCGCGGTACATCTCCTCACGCTCGGCGAACCACTCGCTCACCTCACGCACCAGCTCGAGGTCCAGGGACAGGTCCTGGTGGGTGGCTACGGCGAGGTCCCAGGAATGCACGAGGTGGTCAGCGCTGAGCTGGTGTACGTACTCCTCGATCGGGACCACCCCAAAGGACAGCTGCACGGTGCCCCCTCCGGGGAGGCAGCGGTCGACCGCGGCTGCAGCCTCGGTCGCGGCCGCGCGCCCCACGGCTGTCGGGTCGTCCCCGAGGAGGTCGCCGTCGAACCGGTCACCGACTGCCTCGAGGGTGGCGCCATCGACGATCGGTACCGTCCAGAGCTCCTCGCTGACGACGTGGTTGACGAGGGCGCGCACATCCCACTCCGTGCACGGGGTCGGCAGGTTCCACTGCGAGTCATCGACGGCGTCGAGGCGGGAGCGCCAACTCTCCACGCTCCGGCGGTGCAGGTCAGCCAGCTCCATGACGCCTCCCGGTCCGTGACTCACCCGAGATCGTGGTACCGGTCTCAGATTGCTCTCGCGCGGGCACCTTGTCGAGGGGATCACCAAACGCAGCTGAACGCCGCAGCGTTCTGCGGGCGAATCCTCGCGGTCCGCCCGAGGGTTCGTATCGTGGAACGACGCCGCCACGCGGTGGCGCTGGCGGCCGTTGCGAACGGAGCACCGCCGTGGAACCCCTGGTTGACATCACCGACAGCATCTCAGCCATCGACTCACGCGGCGACGGCTACGTCCGGCTTCAGCCGCGCCAGATCCTTGGTAGTCGCCCGTCGCATCGCGCGCCAACCATCTTCAAGAGCGTCCCGGAACGCATCGCCGGCACGCTGGCCGGCGCGCCCTCGCATCGGACGTCCGGTGAAGTCCATCACGTGGGCTCCACGCGCCAACGCGGCGACGTGACCGTCCTTCCCGACCCGCACCATGAGGTCGTCCTTGACGATGCCGCAGGCCATGTGGGTGTTGACAATGAAGGTCAGCCCGCCGAACATCTTACGCTCCTCGAACGCGACTGATCGGTCAACGGGTCGTAGTCGTAACCGTGCCAAGGGCAACGCAGCAGCCCTTTCTCGATCGAGCCCTCCCC
>DATEMN010000438.1:0-2241 GCA_035275565.1 Pseudonocardiaceae bacterium
TAGAGCGTGGATCAGCTTCCTTGGTCTCCGGTGTGCATGGCGGGGCTTTCCGGATCGACATTTTCCTCACGGGAAACGCCGCTGTCCATCCGATTCGCCTGGGACGCAGCGGACTCGTCGGCCGTTCTCGCCGCATCTCCCGCCTTTAGATCACTTGGTGGGTCGCTGGCGGTGGCCGGATCAGGCTCTTGGTTGCCCGCGCCAAGGTTCGTCTCTTCCTGAAGGTCGGCCACCCGTTCCTTTTCCACTTCTGCCGAAGGCGGTGCGCTCTCTGACGAAGGCTGGCTCATCTTCGCTCCTCTCCGTTGGGGAATCCAGTTGGGGAACAGCCCAGGAAATACCCAATCGGGCTCGATGGTAAACATACGCTTATCCCGTACCGCTAGCACCACCCAAAGGGGTGGGTCGGCAGCCGGCTGCGTCCCGGTCGGCGTGGAGACCAACTGCCAGCGGGGTCACCCTGAGGTACGCCCTGCCCAGTCTGCGAGGATTGGTAGCGAGGGCGGGCCGACGTGGGAAGGGATCACGTGGCAATCAGGGAAGCAGGCGGTCTGCCGGTGCGAGTGGCGGGCGAGCCCAACGGTCAGGCTGCGGTCCCGACGGCGATCGAGCGCGCCGCGCGCCGGGAAGCGGCCCGCAACAATGCCGCAGACAGCAAGCTGTCAGATGTCAGTTCGCTGCAGGTCGGCCCGACCGCCGGCGCGGTCTCCAAGCATCGTGTCCTACACCGGGTAGTGATGCCCCGGGCAGACGACCCCCCGGACGTGCGCCCGCTGTACCTCGACGAACCGGAGAACCTGCACGGTCGCACGTCGGAAGTCGTCTCGCGGTCGACGGTCACGCTGCCGCCCTGGAGCCAGCTGTCGTTCGCCACCTACTTCAACGCCTTTCCGGCCAGCTATTGGAAGCGCTGGACCCGGGTGGAGGAGGTGGCGCTGCGGTTGTCTGTACGGGGCGCTGGGCGGGTGGATCTCTACCGCTCCAAGGCCAACGGCGACGTCGTGCACCTGGAGGGCAAGCAACTCGATACCGGCGGCGGGACGGTCGAGCTGGAGTTCCGCGAATCGCTCGCACCGTTCGAGGACGGTGGCTGGGTGTGGTTCGACGTCGCCACCGTGCGCGAATCACTGACCGTCGCCGACGCCGCGTGGATCGTCGACGAGCCATTGCCGGTCCACCCGCTGGCGGTGGCGATCACGACCTTCAACCGGCCTGCTGACTGTGTCACGGCGCTGGCCGCGCTGGCCGAGGACGAGGCGGTGCTCGGCGTCATCGCGAAGGTCTTCGTTGTCGATCAGGGCAGTGTCAAGGTACGGGACCACCAGCGGTTCGCCACTGTCGCGGCCCAGTTCGGTGACCGGCTGGAGGTGATCGATCAGGAGAACCTCGGCGGCTCGGGTGGGTTCGCCCGTGGCATGCTCGAAGCGCTGCGCACCACTAACGTCGACCACGTGATGCTGATGGACGACGACGTCCGGCTGGAGCCGGACAGCGTGCTGCGCGCGCACGCCTTCGCCAGCGCGACGTCCTCGCCGGTGATCGTCGGGGCGCAGATGCTGAACCTGCAGGTCCGCAGCCAGCTGCACGCCATGGGTGAGATCGTGGACTTGCGGACCAGCTTCTGGCGGCCGGCACCCGGGTCGGTCTACGAGCACGACTTCGCCAAGCTGACGCTTCGCCAGCAACGTTTGCTGCACGCCCGCATCCACTCCACCTACAACGGCTGGTGGATGTGCCTGTTTCCGCGTGAGGTGCTCGAACGCACCGGTCTGCCGCTGCCGCTGTTCATCAAGTGGGATGACGCGGAGTACGCGCTACGGGCCGGTGAATGCGGCTTTCCGACGGTTACGCTGCCCGGCTCGGCGATCTGGCACATGCCCTGGACGGACAAGGACGACGCGACCGACTGGACCACGTATTTCCACCTGCGCAACCGGTTGATCACATTGGCGTTGCACAGTAGGTACGACGTCCGCCGGGCGTTGGTGCAAGATGGTCTGCGCACCACTTTCAAGCACCTGATGGCGATGGAGTACTCGACCGTGGCGCTGCGCCACAAGTCGATCGAAGATTTCCTCGCCGGGCCGGAAAACTTGTTCGCATCACTACGCGACGGACTACCCGCCGTCCGCAAGTTACGCGAAGGCTATGACGACGCCCGGATTCTTCCCTCGGCGCAGCAACTGCCGATGCCGTTGTTCGATCCGGTCCGCATCGAGCGCCTGCTCGACCCGCCCGTGC
>DATEMN010000439.1:0-5586 GCA_035275565.1 Pseudonocardiaceae bacterium
ATGCCACCGAGGACCGCGACCTCTGCGAACACCGTCGCGAGCAGCAGTGCGGTGACGGGGTTGGCGGTCACCCGGGCGGCTGCGGCGGCCGGGGTGATGAGCAGCGAGAGCACCAGCAGCGCGCCGACAGTGGGCACCGCCAGCCCGGCAGCCACCCCGACCAGTGCGGCGAACAGCACCGACAGCCCGCGTACCGGCACTCCGCGGGCGCGGGCTACGTCGGCGTCGACGCTGGCGAACAGCAGCGGACGCCACACCAGCGCGAGCACCAGCAGCACCCCCACCGCGCAGCCGCCGAGCAGCCATACGTCGTTGCGGGAGACACTCACGATCTGGCCGAACAGTAAGGACAGCTGGTTGGAGGCCCGCCCCGGGTAGAGCCACAGGAACAGCCCACCCAAGCCCAGCCCGAAGGCGAGCACCGCACCGATCACCGAGTCGCGTTCCCGCTCGCGCAGCCCGAGCAGGCCGAACGCCAGTGCCGCGACCACCGCGCCGACCAGCGCACCCAGGCTGACCAGCGAACTGCTCACCAGCAGAGCCGCTGCGGCGCCGGTGAAGGTCAACTCGCTGGTTCCGTGCACCGCGAAGGACACCTGTCTGGCCACCACCAGTGGGCCCAGCGCCCCGGCGATCAGGGCCAGCAGCGCGCCGGCGATCAGGGCCTGCTGGACGAAGTCCAACCGCAGCAGTTCCCCGGTGCCACCGAAGGTGAACAGCCGGCGCAGGATCTCCTCGAAGCTCATGAGTGCTCTTCGGGTGTGCCGATCACCAGCAGCCGGCCCCGCACCTTGATCACTTCGATATCAGTGCCGTAGAGCTGTGACAATGTCGTGGAGTTCATCACTTCGGCTGGGGTGCCGATCCGGAACCGGCCGTCGACCAGGTACAGCACCCGATCCACCGCGGGCAGCACCGGGTTGATCTCGTGGGTCACGAACAGGATGGCAGTGCGCGCGGTGCGCCGCCTGGTGTCGATCAATTCGCTGACCAGGTGCTGGTAGGCCAGATCCAACGACAGCAGCGGCTCGTCGCACAGCAGCACTTCCGGATCGCCGACTAGGGCTTGGGCGACTCGCAGCCGTTGCTGCTCGCCGCCGGAGAGCAGCCCCACCGGCGCGTCGGCGTAGTGCCGGGCACCGACGGCGTCCAGTGCCTCGAGTACCTGTGCGCGGCGCCGCGCCGAGGGAAGCCCGAATCCCCAGCGGTGGCCGTCCAGACCCAATCCGACCAGATCCCGACCACGTAGCGTCAGCGTCGGGTCCAGTGCCCGCTGCTGCGGGATGTAGCCGACGGTGCGGTTCCCCCGGCGGACCGGCCGGCCCTGGATCGCCACGGTGCCGGCCGAGAGTGGTTGCAAACCCAGCAGCATCCGCAGCAGGCTGGTCTTGCCCGAGCCGTTAGGGCCGAGCACGGCCAGGAACTCACCGGGTGCGACGTCGAGATCAAGCGAGTCCCACAGCACTCGCGAGCCGTAGGCGAGCCGGGCACCGCGTAGCCGGATGGCCGGTGGCGTAGGGGCCGGGGCGGTGCTCCGCGCTGGCGTCTGGTCGGTCTTCGTGGTCACGGTCGTCCCTGCAGCGCTGCGGACAGGGCGTCGATCTGTCCGGACATCCATCCGCGGTAGTCGGTGTTCTCGGGCAGGGTCTCGGTCATGGTCACCACGGGGATCCGCGCCGCCTCGGATGCGGCGCGGATCCCTGCGGTGACCGGGGTCTCGGCTTGCGGGTTATACACCAGGGTCCGCACCTGCTGCTGCGCGAACAGTTCCTTGGTAGCGGCGACGGCGGCCGCGGGCGGATCCGTTTCCTCCTCGACGGCTTCGAGGAAGTCGGGCGGGGTGGCGTCGGTGAGCCCGGCAGCAGTGATCAGGTACTGGGCCACTGGTTCGGTCATCGCGACCCGCTGGCCGCTATGGGCGCGGGCGATGCCGGCTAGTGTGGCCTGCAGGCCGTCGAGCTCGGTTCGGAACGTCTGGGCTCGCGCGGCGAACTGCTGCGCTTGCCCAGAGTCCAGCCGGCCCAGCTTCTCGGCGATCTGCTGCGCCACTTCCTGCACCACCGGCAGGTCGTACCAGACGTGCTCGTTCGTCGGCTTGTGCGGCTCCAGCGAGTATGCCTCGATCGCGGGCTTGTCCCCGACCTGTTGGAGGATCGTCTCGATGAAGCCGTCGTACCCGCCGCCGTTGTATACCACCAGGTCGGCATCGGCCACCTCGGCCACTTCGGCGGGTTTGACCTCATAGGAGTGCGGGTCGGCGGACGGGTCTTTGATGATCGACTTCACTTCCACCCCGTCACCGGCGACGGCGCGCGCGACACTGCCCCAGACATCGGTCGAGGTCACCACCGTCAGCCGGGTGTCCCCGACGCCGCCCTGGTCCGTCGAACCGCAGCCGGTGGCTCCGAGCAGGAGGGTGACCGCGACCGTGCAGATCGGGGTTACCGCCAGTCGGCGAATCCGGGCAGACATGGGAGTCCTCACCGAGACGTGATCATGAAATGGAAACCGTTTTCGTAACCACCATAGAGTGTCCCTCGTTAGGATGACAAATCTTGGTTACATGTGCCACTCAGAGTTATCTGCCCCAGGTGCTTCGCAGCGGTCTCTGGGCGTGGCGCCGATCAGGGCCTGCGCAGCGCATCGAGGAACGAGCACGCCCAGCGCTCCACGTCGTAGGCCATCACCTGCCGGCGCAGCGCTCGCATCCGTCTACGGCCCACCTCCGGGTCGAGGGTGATGGCCTGGTAGATGGCATTCTTGATGCCATCGAGATCATGTGGATTGACCAGGAATGCGCTGGTCAGCTCGGCCGCGGCGCCAGCGAACTCGGAGAGCACCAAGGCGCCGCTCAGGTTGGTCCGGCAGGCCACGTATTCCTTCGCGACCAGGTTCATCCCGTCCCGCAGCGGTGTCACCAGCATGACGTCCGCGGCGACGAAAAGTGCGACCAGCTCATCGCGCGGGATCGACTGGTGGAGATAGTGCACCGCAGGATGGCCGACCCGACCGAACTCGCCGTTGATCCCGCCAACCGCCTGCTCAATGTCGCTGCGCATCTGCTGGTAGTGCTCAACCCGCTCGCGTGACGGGGTGGCCAGCTGCACCATGACGACGTCGTCGACCGAGATCCGGTCCTGCGCATAGAGCTCCCGCACGGCACGCAACCGCACATCGATGCCCTTGGTGTAGTCCAGCCGGTCCACCCCGAGCAGGACGGTTGCCGGGTTGCCCAGCTCATCGCGGATCTCGGCGGCGCGGCGGCGCACCGGCCTGCTGCGGGCCAGCCTGTCCAGCGCGGTCGAGTCGATGGAGATCGGGAAGGCGCCGACCCGGACGGTACGGTCGCCGACGTCCACCTGCCCGGGCCTGGTACGGACCCCGACCGCGCTCCTCGTCGCCGACATCCCGGCCAACCGGCGTGCCAGGTACAGGAAGTTCTGCGCGCCACCGGGCAAATGGAACCCGACCAGGTCAGCACCCAGCAGGCCATGGACCAGCTCGGTACGCCAGGGCAGTCGCATGAACAGCTCCACCGGCGGGAACGGGATATGCAGGAAAAACCCGATCCGCAGATCTGGTCGCAGCTCTCGGAGCATTCGGGGCACCAGCTGCAGCTGGTAGTCCTGGACCCATACCGTGGCCCCCTCGCCGGCACACTTGGCGGCGGCTGCGGCGAATCGTTCATTGATCTCGACATATGCCTCCCACCAGTGCCGATGGAACACCGGCGGAGCTACCACGTCGTGGTAGAGCGGCCACAGCGTCGCGTTGGCGAAACCCTCGTAATAATCGATGACGTCCCGGCTGGACAGCCGCACCGGATGCAACGCGATATCGCCGTCAACGAAGGACTTCGCCTCGACGTCGGGTACCCCGGGCCAGCCGACCCACGCTCCGCTGTGGGAACGCAGAAACGGCTCCAACGCGGCGACGAGCCCGCCGGGACTGGACTTCCACCGCTGCGTGCCGTCGGGCAGCTGCTCCATGTCCACTGGCAGCCGATTCGCTACTACCACGAAGCCGGCATCGGTGGTCGGGGTGCTCGTGCTGTCGGTCACGGATCGGCCTCCCTCGCCCCGCACCGTCACTCACTGAGACTAGCGGCGCGGCCCGTCCCCCGCCTGTCGACGATCTTCTCGGGCAGTGCGCCTATCATGACCTACGCGACCGCCGGCGTAGCTCAACTGGCAGAGCATCCGCCTTGTAAGCGGAAGGTTCGGGGTTCGAGTCCCCGCGTCGGCTCTGGTTGACCGGGGGGAATGCTTCCCGCCGGGCGCTTGGTCGGGTCGGTCCGCGTGACATCATTCGTGACGCGAACCGTGTTGGCCTGCGTTCGTGGCGCGATCACTAGGGACTCCTGCGCAGCGGGCCCGAGGCGGCATCGACGAGCTGCCGAGCGGGGCGCTGCGGGTCGCGTCTACGCCGGACTCGATCCGGTGAGCAAGCGTCGGCACTACTTGACCGAGATCGTTGCTGCCGGACCTGGGGCCGACCGACGGGCCCGTGCCATTCGCGACCGGCTGATCAGCCAGGTCGAGGAGCGCCGGAATCCTCGAACCAACGCCACGGTGGATCAGCTGATCGAGCGCTACCTCGATCAGCTCGATGGAGCGGCCAGTACCCTGACGCTTTACCGCGGCTACGTCCGCAATCACATCCCGCCATTTCTCGGCCTCTGGGTGCCGAATTGGTCATCCACGTCATGCGACCTGGGAATATTTGTGTATCAGTCCACCGAGCCGATCGCGACGTCGGACGCGAGGCTGGGAAGTCGAGGCGGGGGGTGGGAGTGGTTGGAGCGGCGCTGCCTGGTTCAGTGTCCGGTGAGGCCGATGGTTGTTGAAGTGCGTCACGTATTCGGTTAGCACAGCCTCAAGCTGGCGCTGGTTGAGGAGTAGCATCCGATCCAGCAGTTCGCGGCGGACGGTGCCGATCCATCGTTCGGCGATCGCGTTAAGCGGGGCACCCGCACCGGTGTGCGCAGGATGTGGATGGCTTCGCTGGCGAACACGGCGTCGAAGACGCTGGTGAATGTGCTGTCGCGATCCCGGATCAAGAACCTGAACTGATCCGCGCGGTTGCCGAGGTCTCTCAGCAGGTTGCGGGCCTGCTGGGTGACCCAGGCTCTGGTGGGGTTCGCGGTGATGCCCAGCAGGTGCACGCGGCGGGTGGCGTGCTCGACTACGAACAGGACATATAGGACTACGAACAGGACATATAGCTGGTGAAGCAGCAGCGTGTCGACGCAGAAGAAGTCCGTGGCGAGCATGCCGTGTGCTGGGGTGCGCAGGAATTCTCGCCAGCTCGGCCCGTCGCGGCGAGGGGCGGGGTCGATGCCGGCTCGCTTTGAGGATCAACCACACCGTGCTGGGCGCAAGCCGGTAGCCGAGCCCGGCAAGTTCGCCGTGGATCCGCCGGTATCCCCAAGTTGAATTCTCCGACGCCAGCCGCAGCACCAACCGGCGTAGCTCGACAGCCGTGCAACGGCCGCCAGTGCGGCGGCGGGGCTGGGTCCAGCGTCGGGTCACCAGGTCCCGGTGCCACCGCAACACCGTGGCAGGGGTGACGATTCGATGCAGGTGG
>DATEMN010000440.1:0-2842 GCA_035275565.1 Pseudonocardiaceae bacterium
CCCTCGACCACCGACAGCCGCAGCTGTTCCAGCCGCGCCACCTCCGGAGCCACCCAGGTGGCGTCGCACACATCGGCATAAGCCGGCCCGCGCCACAACCCCAACG
Source organism: Pseudonocardiaceae bacterium (assembly GCA_035275565.1). Taxonomy (GTDB): domain Bacteria; phylum Actinomycetota; class Actinomycetes; order Mycobacteriales; family Pseudonocardiaceae. The sequence continues at coordinate 107 of DATEMN010000440.1, forward strand.
CCGCGTCGAACTCAGCCAACGCCTGCGCAGGATCAGCCCGGCCCAGCGCCTCTCGACCGGCCGTGGCATACCCAGCGAACCGGGACACGTCGAACTCGACACCGCGGCTGTCCAGCAGATATCCCGGCGCACGAGTGTGCAACACCGTAGCCGGCGCCCGAGGTGGACGGTCCGGCTCCAACAACCGCCGCAGATTCGACACATACGCCCGCAGCGACATCACCGCCGCGGCAGGAGGATCCCCCGACCACAAGTCCTCGATCAGCGCATCGACCGTGACCAGCCGATCCACCTGACTCAACAACAACCCGAACAGCGCCCGCTGCCTCGGCGGACCCAGATCGACCAGCCGCCCCCCGACCACGACCTCCACCGGCCCCAACGCCCGCCACTGGCATACCGGCCGATCATCGGGAACCCGTCGTGTTGTCGCCGGTGCTACCGGTCCCCGCGCCCCAGCACCCATCCCTCGGCCTCGATCGATCTAACCGGATCTTGCTGGAGGGTACATCGCTGCGACGGGGGCTCATCACCAGGCGTCCGGACCCAATCCGTGGTCGTTGAGCCGACCCCGAAGTTGCCGGAGAGCCCGCGCCCGGATCGGCCCGATCGAGCCGGGTGGAATTCCGGCGGTGCGGGCGACCTCGCCGTAAGACCGGGGATGGTCGGTGAACAACGCTTGCAGCAGGGTACGCGGGCGAGGCGGCAACTCCGCGACGATGTCCCACAGCATCCGGGTGGTGTCGGCGTCAATGGCTCGCTGCTCGGGACCCCTCGAACGGTCAGCGATAACCTCCGACGCCGGGCGAGAGGTGTTCGACACCGGATCGGCCTGGCGCAGAATGCGCAGACATTCGCGGCGGGCGGTGGTCGCCAGCCACCCGCCCAGCCGCTCCGGGAACTGCACCTGGTGGGCGTTCTCGGCCAGCCGCAGCCAGGTCGACTGCACCGCGTCGAGCGCGTCGGCGTCCTGCATTCCAAATGAGCGCACCGTCGCGAACACGAGGGTGCCGTACCGGCGCAGGACCTCGTCCCAGGCCACCTGGTCGCCGTCGCTCACGCGGGGGAAGAGATCGGTGACGCTGCCCGCGGGGCCGGCGGAGTCGCAGCTCCTGATAGCGGTTGTCACCAGTGCACCATCGGCCATCGGGATTGGTGGCGGATTGGAGCCGGATTGGAACCGACGGGTTACGCTGGATTACTCGTCCAGCGGATCACAATCACCGTGGTAGACCGGCGCAGCCGCTCGCAAGAGACCCGGTGGTAAGAGCCTCCCGCGCCGTGGCGAGATAGTGCGCCGCTTTCAGAGCGCGGGGGTGGTCTGCACCGAACACGCCTCGCGCCCGGGCCAGCGTGTCCGCGCTGAGCCAGCGAGCCGCCTCAGCCTCGCCCACCGCGCACAAGGCAGCAGCGAGATTGTTCGCGACATCCATGATGACATAGCTCTCGTCGCCGAGGACCCGCCGGGCCCGGGCCAACGTGTCCACGCCGAGGCGCCGCGCCTCCTCGGCCTCACCGAGCACGAGGAGGTCACTGGCCAGGCCATTAGCGCTGTCCATAGTCCAGCGGTGGTCCGCACCGAGGACGCGCCGCGCCCGGGCGAGGGTGGCCTCGTTCAGCTGCCGGGCAGCGTGGATCTCGCCGAGCGCGTGCAGGTCGAGGGCAAGGTCGTTAGCCGCGAAAATAGTGTCGGGACGGTCGTCGCCGAGCACCCGCCGTGCGTAATCGAGACAATTTTCGTGGATTTTCCGGGCTTCCTCGACCTCACCCAGCTCACGAAGGTCACGGCCGAGGCTAAAGACCGTTCGGTGGAACTCGACATGGTTGTCGCCGAGCACCCGCCGCCTGCGGGCGAGGGTGTCGACGTTGAGCTGCCGGGCCTGCTCGAACGCACCGAACCGGTGCAAGCAGCTCGCCAGGTGGTGCGTGGCGAACAGGGTGTCGGGATCGTCGTCACCGAGCACCCGCCGGCACCGGGCCACGGTGTCCTCGCTGAGCCGGCGAACGTGGCTGTAAGGGCCGATGTCGATGAGGAGACGGACGAGAATGTAGGCGGCCCGCAGGGTGTGCCGGTCATCTGGCCCGAGCCGTTCACTCCAGTGCCGGTGGAGGTGCTCGGCGAGGTCACGGGCCGGACGGAGATCACCGCGAAAATACAGGTGCCAGAGCGCCCGGCAAGCCAGGTCCCGCAGGTCGGGGCTGGGGCTGCTGGCGGGGTCAGCGGCCAACAGATGGGGCACCAACCATGACCAGCACGGCCAGCACGCCGGGTCCCTCTCGTTACCGGGGTCCGCTGCCACCAGCAGCGCCTGGGCGTAGCCGCGGTACGCGGCGGCGGCGCCAGCGGTGAGCTGGTCACGCAGGATGGCCTGGGTGAGCCGGTGCAGCTGCAGCCCCCGGTCGGTTCGGGCCAGACCGTAACTGCCGACCCAACCGAGACTGCGGTGCGCCGCCACCGGACTGGCCACGGCGGCGATCAACGCCTCCAGCTCTGGCGGCCGGTGGGAGCCCGTCACGGCGATGGGACGGGTCAGGATATCGGCGGGGATGGGTTCCGGGGCGAGGAACGCGCCGATACGCACCAACGCGAGCGCGGCCGGGTCGACCTCAGCGAGACGGTCGATGGACACTCGGATTGCCGCGGCAAGCGATCGGGGGTGGCTTTCCGGTGGGCTTTGATCGAGCAGTTCCCCCGTCCGGGTGGCGAGCAGGCGTAGGTAGCGCTCGACCGGCATG
>DATEMN010000441.1:0-3467 GCA_035275565.1 Pseudonocardiaceae bacterium
CGACGACTGATCCGGTGGCCTTACAGACCCCGAGGTTGCAGCCACCGGCGAATCCGATGTTGGTGGCCGAGCGGATCAGCCGAGCCTGCGGTACCGCGGCGGCGATCCGTTCCGCACTGCCGTCACCCGAGGCGTTGTCCACGCAGATCAGCTCGAGCGCCTCGGCAGGCCAGGCCAGCTCGTCGCGCAGCGCACGCAGGCAGGTCACAGTGTCCTCAGCGCCGCGGTAGTTCACCACGATCACCGACACCCTCGGCAGCACCCGCTCACCCACGCCTGCATCCCTCCTCCGGCGATGGGCTAGCGTGCCCCATCGCGATCCGGACGTGGACAGCAGGGGCCGCCGCATCGGGTGTGCCGAACTCGACACCAGCGCTGTCCAAGGATCCGCCGCAGCCGTACCCGGTCTCCCATATCCGCATCGAAGCCGTAGACGGGGTGACTCATGCGGCCTGCATCGAGGGCGTCACACTGCTTGCGCCGCAGTCCCGAACCGAGGTGCTCGGCTCGGCCGAGCGGCTTTATTCGCTGAGCCTGCTACACACGTAGGCATGTAACGAAAGCGTTACTTAAAGCGATATTTTGTGAACGGGGGATGCATCGAAGCCCCTGGATTCGAGGAGCCTGAGCTGGATGGACAAACACCTTTTTGTCGGCATCGGCGTGATCCTGCTGATGGCCGGTCTCGTTCTCCTTGTGAAGTCGCGCGCTGTTTCGGATACTGAGTTTCAGGGTTCCAAGATTCCCGCAGGCGTGGTGTTGCTGATCCTTGGGCTAGCGGCAGCTGCCTATCCGTTCAGTTCATTTTTCAAGCCGTCCGCTCCGGATCCGGTCAATGGTTCGAGTGCAAGTCGGACACCAGCTGCGTCGACCATGCCGGCACCGACCACAACCGCGACACCTGTTCCCATCACAATCACGTCACCGGCTAACGGTGCTGGAGTCGAGGTGCCTTTCGTGGTCAGTGGCACAGCCCCCGACCTTGGCGGAGACAGGCTTTGGCTGTTCACGTGGAGCGAGAACGAAACCGTGCGGGGCAAAGTCTATTATCCTACGCCGGATGCTCCTATCGATGTTGCTGGTGGCCACTGGGATGCCAGAGTCGGGGGACTTGGCGACCCAGGCACAGAAATCGGCCATAATTTCACTTTGATACTCGTGCGCGCAGACTCTCGCTGTTCCAGGGAAATTGAGAATATCGTTCAGAACTCCGCCGAAGGGTCTTTCGTTCAGCAACTGCCAAGCGGATGCACGGAGACGGCTCCGCCGCTCAGAATCAAGAAAGAAGCCTGATAAATCGGCCTCCAACGTTTCGCTCGCCAGCCCTCACTGCCATTCGAAGCCCAATGACGGTTCTGAAGGCCCCGCTGAGTGCCATTCGGCTCCGAATCGCGGTCGCCTCGCGCTGGGTCGGGAAGCTAGTGAATCTCAGGTGGGGTGGGATTGGTTCGGGGTTTCGGGCAGCAGGATCTTGGGGAGGGAGCCGAGCCAGCTGGCGTGCTCTGGGACCCGGCCGATGAGCTCGGCGATCTCGGCGGTCACCCGTTGCCGCTCGGCCGCGTCGACCTGCTCGGCGAGTTCCTCCAGCTGGGTCGTGTCGCTCATCGGCGTACCGGCCAGCGAACCGGCGACGGCGAGATGTGCCATAGCGGCGAACGACTCACCGAACACCCGCCCTTCGAGCATGGCCAGCTGGATGATGGTGTTCGACTCCGCCTCGCCAAGTGCCCGTCGCATCCGGTCGGCCGCGAACCGGCGGTCGGTGACGCAGTCGTAGGCGGCCTCCATGCCGTCCTGCCGGGCGAGGCCGAGTACCGCGAGGTGCACCGCGGTGGCAGCCGCATGTCCGAGCCTGATCAGCGCTGTCTCGGCTTCATAGGTGATCAGCTCGGTGGCGTGTTCCTCGGCGAAGGACCGCGATTCCTGCCAGTTCGTCGCGCTGATCCAGTCCTTGACCAGGTCCTCGAGCAGCAGTGGCTGGTATGCGGTGTCGATGCCGACTGCCATGATCTCGTCGAGAAGTTCCAGGTGCCGTTCGGCCAGCGGTGCGGCGAGCAGGAGCAGCTCCTCGATCGCGTCGAAGGCCCAGTCCGCCATCAGTTCCGCTTCGTGCGCCGCGAGGTAACTTTTCGACTGCTTCCAGGTAGGTGCCATGAGCCAGCCGGCCACGACGTTGATCTGTTCCGGCGTGAGACTCAACCAGTCCGGAGGTTCGGTGTGGTTCACCGTCCACCAGGCGTGATCGACGTCGAGTGCGCTGTGGTGGCGGTGCCCGCGTAGCGCGTTGCGGGCCGCGAGCACGATGGTGTCCGGGGTATCGGTTTCATCCGACCCGAGTAGTTCGGCCAGCTCGCGAAAGCCCATCGGCGGGTCGCCGTGCCGGACATGGAACCCGGCCCGTTCGATGATCAGCGCGTCTCGGACGCTCGGTGACTCGGCGAAGGCATCGACGCAACTGGTGTAGACATCGATCCCGTCGGAGATCCGGTCCAACCCGGCGAGGTGACCGGTGAGGTTGTTCAGTGCGGTGACGAGATGTCGAAGGAAGGCGGCGGGGTCGGTCTCGGTGAGCACACGGAAGATATCGACGGCCTCGGCGCCGGGAGTCAACGCAGGCTCGCGCTGTTCGACCGCGGACAGGTAGACGGCGTGGTCGTTGAGCACCATCGCGAGGAAGGGCAGGTATGTCGTGGGGTTGGCCTCGGTCAGCAACCGGTAGATGCTGACGGCTTTCCGGACGGGGGCCAGCGCGATTTCGTGCTGGCCGAGTTCGACCAGCTTGGTGGCGAGCTGGTGGACCGACACCGCGAGTTCGGGCAGGTAGACCTCAGGCATGTCCTTGACCAGCCGGTACAGGGCATCGACACCGGTTGTCCCGGCTATCGAGGCATGTTGCGCCAGGTGACGTCGCAAGTACGGGCTACGCTGGTCCGGTTCGCCGTCCGTCGGGGGTTTTGCCTCGGGGAGGGCCACCAGCGCTTCAGCCAGCGCTTCGGCCGCCGGGCTACCGGGAAGCGGCAGCGGCGATCCCGTGAGATGCTCGGCGAGCTCCTGGTGGTACAGCCGGTAGATCGCTTCCCCGTCACGCTCGTCTTCGATGACATAACACCCGTAGTGCTCGAGGACCCAGTCCAGGTCGGCAGCCCGGTACTCGGCACCGTCCAGGCTCAGCGCGGTGGCTGCGGCCTGCCACACGACCTGCGGCATGCCCCGGCCCAGGCTCCAGGCGAGTGCGTGCAACAGATCTCGAGCGGCACCGGGAATCCCGACGCCGTCGCGAACCAGGGACACCCCGGTCGAGAGCTCGCGGTCCAACGCCCCGCCGACCGTCGTCGCGACCTGCCATTGCCAGCCCTGCGCGGACACGTCGATGACGCGCCGCAGAATCTGGGTGGTCATGATCCAGGCGTAGAGGAAGCCGCCGAACTCGCCGGCCCGGTCCGCCAGGGCCGGCGCGACCTGCGCCA
>DATEMN010000442.1:0-25018 GCA_035275565.1 Pseudonocardiaceae bacterium
TGGATGTCCGAATTCTCCTTGTTCGCGGTACTGCCGCGAACCGCTCACACTCGGTAGAGTGAGCGTTGCTCCACGCGGTGATGATGACCGTTCGGAGTAGTGTGGATCCGGTCCTTGATGAACTCCATCAGATCGTGTCAAGTTCCGGCTCCAGGCGACCGATAGGGAGGTGGGCACATCACTTGGCTGCAGGAAAGGAGCCCTCCCGTGACCGCAGTTCTCATCTGCGACGACCGGCGAAGCGTCCGCGAGGGACTCACTCGTGTGATGTCCGCGGTCCCCGGCGTCGCCCGGATCGACTGCGTAGCACACGGCGATGAGCTGTTAGCTCGCTATTCTCGGCAGCCGGTGGATGTCGTCCTGGTAGGGACCCAGCGCGCCGTGCCGACAGGGGTGGAAGCCACTCGCCGGCTGGTGTCGGCGCATCCGCAGGCCAACGTCATCGTGTTCGGTGCACCAGACGACGCGGGGAGCATTGCCGCCGCGATCGCCGGCGGCGCTCGGGGCTATCTGCGTTGGGATGCATCGCGTCCGGAACTCGTGGCCGCGTTGGCGCACACGCTGGCCAGCACGTCGGTGCCGGCCCCGCGGCCCCCGTCCGATCCGGGCGTCCAGCTCACCGAGCGCGAACTCCAGGTGCTGCGCGGGATGAGCCAGGGCAAGAGCAACGGCCAGATTGGGCGCGAACTGTACCTCTCCGAGGACACCGTGAAAACCCATGCTCGGAGGCTGTTCCGCAAGCTCGGCGTGCGGGATCGGGCTCAGGCCGTGGCACACGGTTTCCGGCGTGGCCTGGTCGCCTGAATTTACCCCCGCAGCGAGGGCCGGTGGCGATCGCCACTGGCCCTCGCTGCACATACGTGAAGAGACACCGCGTTTGGGCTCTTGATCTGCCGCCCACTACGGTTACGCCTGAGGTGCCGTGGTTTTGGGACGGTTGTCGATGTCCTGGGACAGCGGAGTGACCACCGCCAGCTGGCGTTAGTCCGGCTGGTCCCGCGTCGTAACGGCAGGGCTGCATTCTGCGATGACAGTAGTGGGGGACGACCTCAACGTCCTTGTTGGTGCTGCCGTCGACGGTGACCGAGTTGCCGTCGACGGGGTGCTCCGCTGGATCCGTCCTCTCGTGTTGCGGTACTGCCGCGCGCGTGTCGGCAGCCAGGAGAAGACGTTCGCTTCGGCGGATGATGTAGCCCAGGAGGTGTGTCTCGCGGTGTTTGCGGCCCTGCCCAGTTACCGCGATCAGGGTCGGCCGTTTCTTGCCTTCGTGTACGGCATAGCTGCGCACAAGGTGGCCGACGCCCACCGGTCGTCGGCGCGTAACCGCACCGAGCCGGTCCCGGAGGTCCCTGATTCTCCGGAACTGGCCGACGGTCCGGAGCAGCGGGCGATCCAGGTTGAACTGGCCGGGCGGATGGACAAGTTGTTGGACATGTTGCCGGACAAGCAGCGTGAGATTCTCATCTTGAGGGTCGTCGTGGGACTGTCCGCGGAGGAGACCGCCGAGGCGGTGGGGTCCACTCCCGGCGCGGTCCGGGTGGCTCAGCACCGAGCATTGGGCAAATTGCGCAGTGTACTGGGATCGGAGGGAGTGGTCTGAGATGTCCGGTCGCGACGATTCACGTGCTGGCCACCCCCATGGGGATCCCACTGAGATGCCGGCTGATCTGGCAGCCGTCCGGGCCGATGACGCACTGCTGGACATGCTCGGCAGCTCCGATTGTATGCCTGGCGACGTCGATGGCGAGCTGGCGCGCGTCCTCGCGGCGTGGCGTCTCGAAGTGCATGCCGACTCGGCCAGGGAACTGGTGCACACCGACACCGCCCTGGCGGTGATCAGCGCCGCCCGCCGGCCGGCCGGCCGACGTAATCCGCTGTTCGGTCGGTTCGCGGCAGCCGCGGCGGTGATGGTGATCGCCTTCTCCACGGTGGGGCTGCTCGCTAAGTCCGCCCATCCTGGCGACAACCTGTGGCCGGTAGCTGAGGTGCTCTTCGCCGAATACGCCCGCTCGGTGGAGGCCGCGGCCTACGTCCAGACCGAGCTCGACCAGGCCCAGAAGGCGTTACAAGAGGGCAAGCCCGAGCTGGCCAAGCAAAAGCTCGACAGCATTGAGCCGCAACTTTCGGCGATCGCCCCTGCGGAGGGGAAAGCCAATCTTACCGCCCGGCATGACGAGCTCGAGCGGAAGCTGCCTGCGGGCATGCCCGCACAGGATTCGCTGAATACCGGCTCGCCGGACCAGCGGCCCGGACCGAGAGTCGTCCCCTCGCCTTCGAACACCGGGTCAGCTGAGCCGAGCTCTCCCCCGGATCCGAGCCAGTCCACCGGCCCGGAACCGAGCCCGCCACCAACCCCGGAGCCGAGCCCGCCACCGACCCCGGATGCGGAATCGCTTCGGCGGATGGAGTCGAATTCGCCCTCATCTCCAGGGTCGGACGATCCCGGGGTGGCTACTGAAGGCGGCCCTGGGAAGGTCCAGCGACCACAACCACCCCAACCGCCGCAGCCACGACCGCCGATCCCGCCGCAGTCACCTGGCTGATGTGGGTCAGCTGCAGTCCTCAGCGAGGATGGCGTCCGCATACCCGCGGCAGTACTCCCAGCTCACGTACCCGGCCGGGTCCGGGTCGTAGGCGGGCTCGTGCGGGCGCATCCGACCGGCTTCGAGCAGTTGCTGCAAGCTTGCCCGCAGTAACTGCCAGTCGTGGTAGTGCTGCGCAGAACAGTCCGGGCAGTCGACCACGATCCCGCGTAGCCCGCGCGGTGCCAGCAGGGCCTGGTAGACGGCTAGATCGCTCAGGTCGGCGAGCAGCCCGGCCCGCTCGTCGTCGTCCAGCGGTTCGTCATCGATGTCCCCGGGGTCATCCAGTGCTTCCAGGGCCAGCGTCGGGTCCTCTGGGTCACCGGCGAACGGATCGGGGGGAAGGGAGTCATGCGCCACGGCTGGCACCGTACCTGTCCGGCGGATGGTGCTGCGACGGATACCATGGATTAAACCCCACCTGTGGGTTCGTCCACCACTGCCGCCCACCGACTCCCGCCACTGTCAGGAAGGTCGTCCCTGCGTATGACCAGCGAGCTCACCGCGCCCGGCTTTCCGTCGAAATTCGCGCTGCTCGGTCTGACCTTCGATGATGTCCTGCTGCTGCCCGCCGAATCCGACGTAGTACCTGCGGAGGTCGACACGTCGACGAGGCTGTCCCGCAACGTCACGCTGCGGGTGCCGCTGGTCTCCTCGGCGATGGATACGGTGACTGAAGCGCGGATGGCCATCGCGATGGCCCGTAACGGCGGGATGGGAGTGCTGCATCGCAACCTGCCGGCCGACGAGCAGGCCGCGCAGGTCGAACTGGTCAAGCGGTCCGAGGCCGGCATGGTGACCGACCCGGTGACCTGCCTGCCGGACAACAATCTGGCCGAGGTGGATGCGCTGTGCGCCCGTTATCGGATCTCCGGTGTGCCCGTCACCGACGAGGGTGGGGTGCTGGTCGGCATCATCACCAACCGGGACATGCGTTTCGAAGTCGACCACGGCAAGCGGGTCGCCGACGTGATGACCAAGCCGCCGCTGATCACGGCGCAGGTAGGGGTCACCGCGGATGCGGCGCTGGGCCTGCTGCGCCGTCACAAGATCGAGAAACTGCCGATCGTTGACGGGCACGGCAGGCTGCGCGGTCTGATCACAGTCAAGGACTTCGTGAAGACCGAGAAGTACCCATTGGCGACCAAGGATCCGGACGGGCGGCTGTTGGTGGGCGCCGCGATCGGGGTCGGCGAGGACGCCAAACAGCGGGCCACGTCGCTGGTCGAGGCCGGCGTCGACGTGCTTGTCGTGGACACCGCGCACGGGCACTCCCGCCGGGTCCTGGAGATGATCAGCAGGCTCAAAGCCGAGGTGGGCGCCACGGTCGATGTCATTGGCGGCAATGTGGCGACTCGAGCCGGGGCGCAGGCGCTGATCGACGCTGGCGCCGACGCGGTCAAGGTCGGGGTGGGTCCCGGTTCGATCTGCACCACCCGGGTCGTGGCCGGGGTGGGAGTACCGCAGATCAGCGCCATTTTCGAGGCGAACCGGGCGTGTCGCCCCGCGGGCGTTCCGGTGATCGGTGACGGCGGTATCCAGTACTCCGGGGACATCGCCAAGGCTATCGTCGCGGGAGCCAGCAGTGTGATGTTGGGCAGCCTGCTTGGGGGCACCGCCGAGGCGCCGGGTGACCTGATTTTGGTCGATGGCAAGCAGTACAAGACTTATCGCGGGATGGGCTCGGTGGGGGCCATGGCTTCGCGTGACGCGGGCCGGTCGTACTCTCGGGATCGTTACTTCGCCGACGACGTACTCTCCAATGACAAGTTGGTGCCCGAGGGCATCGAAGGGCGGGTTCCCTTCCGCGGGCCGCTGTCGCTGGTGGCTCATCAGCTCGTCGGTGGTCTGCGGGCGGCGATGGGCTACGCCGGTGCCGCAACAATCCCCGCGTTGCAGGATGCGCAGCTGGTGCAGATCACTGCGGCCGGTCTCAAAGAGAGCCACCCACACGACATCACCATGACGGTGGAGGCCCCGAACTACGCGGTGCGCTGAGCATGCGCGACCTGGTGGAGATCGGCATGGGCCGCACCGCGCGGCGGGCCTACGACTTCGACGATGTGGAGATCGTGCCCTCGCGGCGCACCCGCTCCTCCCGGGACGTGTCCACCACCTGGCAGATCGACGCCTACCGCTTCGAGATCCCGCTGGTTACCCATCCCACTGACGCGATCGTGTCGCCGGCGATGGCGATTCGGATCGGTGAACTCGGTGGGCTCGGAGTGCTCAATGCCGAGGGGCTGTGGGCACGCCACCCGAACGTCGACAAGCTGCTGTTCAAGCTCACCTCCGCGATGGACGAGGCCGACGACGCGGCCGCGGTGCGGCTGCTGCAGCAGTGGCACTCAGCGCCGATCCGAATTGACCTGCTCGCCGAGGCGATCGGTCAGGTGGCCGAGTCCGGCGTGACGGTGGCTGCCCGGGTCAGTCCACAACACGCCCGCGGCTTGGCACCCGACCTGCTCGCCGCCGGTGTCGAGATCCTCGTCGTGCAGGGCACCATCGTCTCGGCCGAGCATGTCTCCAGCGCTGCCGAACCGCTCAACCTCGTGGAGTTCATCGCCTCGATGGATGTCCCGGTGATTGCCGGAGGAGTGGGTGACTACCGCACCGCGATGCATCTAATGCGCACCGGGGCCGCTGGTGTGATCGTGGGCCATGGGGCCGGTGCGAGTACCTCGACCAGTGACGTGCTCGGCATCGGGGTGCCGATGGCCACCGCGGTCGCCGACGCGGCAGCGGCCCGGCGGGACTACCTGGACGAGACTGGTGGACGGTACGTGCACGTGATCGCCGACGGTGGGATGCGTACCAGCGGCGACATCGCCAAGGCGATCGCCTGCGGGGCGGACGCGGTGATGCTCGGTGAATCGCTGGCTGCCGCCGCTGAGGCACCCGGCAACGGGTTGTACTGGACCGCCGCCGCCGCGCACCCGTCGCTGCCGCGCAGCCACGTCATCGACGTGCCGCAGGGCTCGATCGGCATCGACACGCTGCTGTTCGGCCCCTCTTGCGACCCCGGCGGCGAGGTGAACTTGTTCGGCGCGCTACGCCGCGCCCTAGCCAAAACCGGCTACTCCGAACTCAAAGAATTCCAAAAAGTAGGCCTCACCACCCGCCCCTGATCTACCCCTCCGCCCGCGTTCTGGATGCAGACTGCTGTTATTCGTGCCCTGTTCGGAACAGTCTTTCGTCGCGTCGGACAATCATGCGGCTTGGACACATGTTAACGCCTCGGCGCCCAGAAACTATTCCGGCGAGGGATATGCGACCCCGCGAGTCCGGGGGTGGAAATATTAGTATTACATATTCAATCATCCTAAATGAAGATTGGATCTGAATGGCGGGCGAAATCTTTTCAGAGCTCGTGACCGAAGATCCACTACGACCGTTGTAGCAGTGTGGTTCCTTCAGGGGGCTCGGTTTACGCTGCAACATGAGGAGGCAGCACGTGGTCGACTATGACGTGGTGGTGGTCGGTTCTGGATTCGGGGGCAGTGTGGCGGCGTTGCGGCTGACTGAGAAGGGTTACCGGGTGGGCGTGCTCGAGGCGGGGCAGCGCTTTGCCGACCACGAACTGGCTGCCACGTCATGGGAGCTGCGCAAGTTCCTGTGGGCGCCCGCCCTGGGGTGCTATGGGATCCAGCGCATCCACCTGCTCCGCAACCTCGTAGTGCTGGCCGGTGCGGGCGTCGGTGGTGGTTCGCTGAACTACGCCAACACCCTCTACCGGCCGTCCGACGCGTTCTTCCGCGACCCGCAGTGGGCTCACCTCGCCGACTGGCGCACCGAGCTCGACGCCCACTACGACCAGGCGCAGCGGATGCTCGGAGTCACGACCTACGCCGGTCACACCGCGGCAGATGAGGTGATGCAGCGGGTCGCCCAGGACATGGGGGTCTTGAAGAGCTACCAACCCACGCCGGTCGGGGTGTTCTTCGGGCGACCAGGCGAGGAGGTCGACGACCCTTACTTCGGTGGCGCCGGTCCCCGGCGGACCGGTTGCATCGAATGCGGTTCCTGTATGACCGGGTGCCGGATCGGCGCCAAGAACACCCTGGTGAAAAACTACCTGTACCTAGCAGAACGCGGCGGGGCCATCGTGCACCCGCTGATCACGGTGACCGCGTTGCGCCCGCAGCCGGACGGGACCTGGCACATCGACGCGGTGCGGACCGGGAAGCGATGGCACCGGACGGTCCGAGCGAACCAGGTGGTGCTCGCCGCGGGAACCTGGGGCACCCAGCAACTCCTGCACCGGATGCGTGATGAGGGTGTGTTGCCTAGGCTGTCGTCCCGGTTGGGCGAGCTGACCAGGACGAACTCCGAGGCGATCGTCGGCGCCAGCCGCGCCACCGTCGACCCAATGCGGGATTTCTCCCGCGGCGTGGCCATCACCTCGTCGTTCCATCCTGACGAACACACCCACATCGAGCCGGTCCGTTACGGGCGGGGCAGCAACGCGATGGCGCTGCTGCAGACCTTGGCCACCGACGGCGCGTCGGACACTCCGCGCTGGCGGCAGTTCCTACGCTTTGCAGCTCGGCATCCGGTCCAGGTGATGCGGCTGCTGTCGGTGCGAAGATGGAGTGAGCGGACGGTGATCCTGCTGGTGATGCAGAACCTGGACAACTCGTTGACCACCTACCGCCGTGGCGGCCGGCTCACGTCGCGGCGCGGTCACGGCGAGCCCAACCCTACTTTCATCCCGGCCGGTTTCCAGGCCAGCCGGCTCACCGCCCAGCACATCGGCGGTACCGCGGGAAGCACCTGGGGCGAGCTGTTCGGAGTCCCGATGACCGCGCACTTCCTCGGCGGCTGTCCGATGGGCGCGACTGCTGCCGACGGTGTCATCGACGCCTACCATCGCGTGCACGGCTATCCGGGCCTGTCTGTGGTGGACGGATCGGCGGTCAGTGCAAACCTCGGGGTGAACCCGGCGCTGACCATCACCGCGCTGGCCGAACGCGCCTTCGCCCGGTGGCCCAACAAGGGCGAGCCGGATCCGCGCCCCGCCCCACGGGAGGACTACCAGCATCTGGACCCCACCCTACCGATCTGCGCTTGGCAGCACCCGTGAGTGGCGTTGAGGGTTATAGCAGTGTTTCCCACTCACGAGCGGTGCTCGTGATCGACTTCGGGGCGCAATACGCGCAGCTGATCGCGCGTCGAGTTCGTGAGGCGCAGGTGTACTCCGAGGTCGTGCCGCATACCGCATCGGTCACCGAGATCCTGGCGCGCAAGCCTGCGGCGATTGTGCTCTCCGGTGGCCCGGCCAGCGTGTATGCCCCGGGTGCGCCTCGCGTCGACCCGGCGCTGTTCAAGTCCGGGGTGCCGGTGCTGGGCATCTGCTACGGCTTCCAGGCGATGGCCGACGCGCTGGGCGGCGCCGTGCAACACACCGGGACCCGGGAGTACGGGCGCACCGATCTGCAGGTGCTCGACGGGGGCGGTGTGCTGCACCGCGAGCTGCCCGCGCGCGGTCCCGTGTGGATGAGCCACGGTGACGCCGTCACCGCCGCGCCGGACGGGTTCACGGTCACCGCGCGGTCGGCGGGCGCTCCGGTGGCGGCGTTCGAGGACACCGGCCGGCGGCTGGCCGGGGTGCAGTACCACCCGGAGGTGGTGCACTCCCCACACGGCCAGGAGGTGCTGCGCCGGTTTCTGCACGAGGTCGCCGGTATCCGGCCGAGTTGGACCACCGCCAACGTCATCGGCGAGACCGTGGCCGCGCTCCGGGCGCAGACCGGCGGCGACAGCTTGATCTGTGGGCTGTCCGGCGGTGTGGATTCCGCGGTCGCCGCCGCGTTGGTGCACCGAGCCGTCGGGGATGACCTGACTTGCGTCTTCGTCGATCACGGTCTGCTGCGGGCCGGTGAGCGCGCCCAGGTGGAACGCGACTATGTGGCCGCGACGGGGGTGCGGCTGGTCACCGTCGACGCCCGCCAGCGATTCCTGGACGCGCTGGCCGGAGTGGCCGATCCGGAGCAGAAGCGCAAGATCATCGGACGGGAGTTCATCCGGGTCTTCGAGGCTGCGGCGCGGGACCTGCAAGCCGAAGCGGGGCGGCACGGCGCGGAGATCCGTTTCCTCGTGCAGGGCACCCTGTACCCGGACGTGGTGGAATCCGGCGGAGGATCCGGCACCGCGAACATCAAGAGCCACCACAACGTCGGCGGGCTACCCGAGGACTTGAAGTTCCAGCTGGTCGAGCCGTTGCGGGCGCTGTTCAAGGACGAGGTGCGCCGGGTAGGGCTGGAACTCGGTTTACCGGAGACGATCGTGCATCGCCAGCCGTTCCCAGGGCCCGGCTTGGCGATCCGGATCATCGGTGAGGTCACCGCCGCGCGCCTTTCGATCCTGCGTGCGGCGGACGCGATCGCCCGGGAGGAGCTCACCGCGGCCGGGATGGACCGCGACATCTGGCAGTGCCCGGTGGTGCTGCTGGCTGACGTCCGCAGCGTCGGCGTGCAGGGTGACGGGCGAACCTACGGGCACCCGGTGGTGCTGCGCCCCGTGTCCAGCGAGGACGCGATGACCGCGGACTGGTCGCGGGTGCCCTACGAGGTGCTGGCCCGCATCTCCGGCCGGATCACCAACGAGGTGCCCGAGATCAACCGGGTGGTGCTGGACGTGACGAGTAAGCCGCCCGGCACCATCGAGTGGGAGTGATGTCGCCGCTGCGCGGCGACCCGTGAGTGGCGATGCGAGTCATAGCGCGCATCGCCACTCACGGGTCGAGAGCTGGACCTGTTGGTCGGCGACTTTAGCGCGGATTCTGCTGAGAACGGGAGTGCTGGTGGGGGACGCCAGGCAGACAAACCTGTGTCATCATCCTCCCAGAGAGGTAGGAACAGCGCCGTGACCTTCAACACCATCGCACTCGAGCTCGTCCCACCTAACGTCGAAGGCGGTCGGGAGCGGGCTCTCGACGAGGCGCACAAGGTGCTGGAGTTCTCCACGGCGTTCGGGCTCGACGGCCGGATCGGGCACGTGATGATCCCTGGGTTGATCGCGGAGGAGGACGACAGACCGGTCGTGATGAAGCCGAAGCTGGACGTGCTCGACTTCTGGTCGATCATCCAGCTGGAGTTGGCCGGGGTGAACGGGCTGTGTACCCAGGTCACCGCGTTCATGGACGAGCGAGCTCTGGGTGCGCGGCTGGCGAGCCTCCGGGCCGCCGGGATCGACGGGATCATCTTTGTCGGCGTCCCGCGCACGATGAACGACGGTGAGGGGTCGGGTGTGGCACCGACCGATGCGCTGTCGCTCTACAACCAGCTGGTGGGCAACCGCGGGGTGATCCTGATCCCGACCCGGGACAGTGAGCAGGGCCGATTCACCTTCAAGTGCGACCAGGGTGCCACGTTCGGCATGACCCAGTTGCTGTACTCCGACGCGATCGTGGGTTTTTTGACCGATTTCGCCCGCCAGACCGAACACCGGCCGGAGATCCTGCTGTCGTTCGGGTTCGTCCCGAAGCTCGAGAGCCGGGTCGGTTTGATCAAATGGTTGATCCAGGACCCGGGCAACGACGTCGTCGCCCAAGAGCAGGCCATGGTCACGAAGCTGGCCGACAGCGAGCCCGACGCCAAGCGCAAGATCATGCTCGACCTGTACAAGCGGGTGATCAACGGTATTGCCGACCTCGGTTACCCGCTGAGCATCCACCTCGAGGCCCCCTACGGTGTCTCCGCGCCCGCGTTCGAGACCTTCGCCGAGATGCTTGCCTACTGGGCCCCCGACAGGAACTGAACTCGTCTGCCGTGCCTCAGCCGAGGTCGACTGTCATGTCATCGAGGCTTCGCAGGAAATTGCGGGAGCGCCAGGTCGGTTGCTGCGCGTAGTGGGCTTCGGGAAACCGTTCGAGGAACTGTGTGATTGCTACGTGTGTCTCGATGCGTGACAAGGCTGCGCCCAGGCAGTGATGGACTCCTTTGCCGAACGAGAGATGGCTCCGTGCATTCTCCCGTTCCGGCTTGAACTCGTCGGCGTCGGCACCGAAGACGCGTGGATCGCGATTCGCCGACGCGGCGACGGTCAGGATCTCGGTGCCGGCGGGCACGTGAACCCCGCTGAACTGCATGTCAGTGAGATTGATACGGCGACCGCTGACGATGAAAGGCGGTTCCCAGCGCAGCACCTCCTCGACGAGATTCTCTGCAAGTTTCGGATCAGCCTTCCACCGGTCGATGGCCCACCGCTGGTTGAACAGGGTGTGAATGGTGTTCTTCAGCAGAGTTATAGTCGTATCGTGGCCTGCGGTAAACAGGAGGCTCATCTGGTCGATGATCTCCTGTTCGGTCAGCTGGTCGTCATCGACTCTGGCGTTGATCATGGCGCATAGCATGTCGTCGGACGGATTGGCCTTCTTATAGACGATGACCTCCCGGAGGTAGTCACCCATGTCCTCAATCGCCCGCTTGGCGGCCTCGATCTCCTCCTCGGTCTTGACCGAATCGATCGCCGTCGAGATCGCGACCACCCAGCTGGCGATATCCCGGCTGACGTTGCCGGGCAGCGCGAACATATCGGTGAACACGGCGCCGGGGATATTGCCCGCGAAGTCGTCGACGTAGTCGATGGAGCTACGATCGGCGATCTGGTCGAGGATCTGGTCGACGAGTTCTCGGATGCGTTCCCGCTGGGCGGAGATCCTGGCCGGGGTGAAGGCTTTCACGACCAGCCCGCGGAGCCGGTCGTGCCGCGGCGGATCAATGTTGATCATTGCCCGTTCCGCCGGCTGCCACAGGTCGCGGTCCTCGGGATTGTCCTGCACGTTCGTCATCTCGACACTCGTGGTGCGGTCGCGCAGCAGTTGTTGGGAGTCGCCGTAGCGGAACAGGAACGTCGGACCGAAGGCGGAGCGGTGAACGGGATCGTTCTCCCGGAACCAGGTGAGCTCCTCCCATGGATCCTCAGCGAAGCCGGGGGCTGTCGGGTCATACCTGCGCTTCGACGGAGTCGGACTGCTCATGGCGCGGCTCGGCGGCGGGTCTCCCTGCACTGACTCCCGCGCCTGCTGGACTGGGTCGGCCTCGTCGTGGCTGCTCTTGCATCCGGCCGGAACAGACATAGCTACCTCCGTCGTCAGCGGTCGAGGACGCGCGGCATTGGTGCTCCCTGGACGGCTCCCTCAGATAAGAGCGGCTGTCTCGGCTGGTTGATACATGCAGAATCTGCGGCACTCGGCTGGCTCGACGTGCGGGCGGGCGGATCCGGTGCGAGCATCGAACACGTGGGGCGCTCTTCGTGTATGAGCCAGCGGTGAGCTGACGCCCGCGCCGCGTCGGGTGTGTCTGTGTAGGACAGGCCGCTTGCTGTGCGGCCTGTCCTACACAGAACGTCGCCGGGCCGACTAAGGAGGTCATCATGCTCGCCATCGTCGCCGCCATCCTGTTTGCACTCGCCCTGGTGCTCCACCTGGCCGGAGTTGCGCTTGGACCGTTCGACCACACTGCCTTCATGCTGGCTGGGCTGCTGTGCCTTGCCTTGCAGCTCGCGGGAGTCGGGGCTGGCATAAGGAGCCGCAGCCGGCTCTGACACGCGGACCTACCGGAGTGAAGTTGCCATCAGCGGCGCTTCTGAAAGAAGTGGCAGTCCTTTTCCAGACCTCACGGACAGTCGCATCATCTCCGTGGCGCTGGCGATGCTCAGCCGTAGGACGTTACCACTGGTCAGTCTAGCCGCCGATGCGTTGGAGACGAAGCAACCAGGGCCAAGGCGGCCTGCTCGGACGGTAACCCGACGGCGTGACACTGCGCGGTGACGGCCTGCCGCACCCGACCGACCTGCTCGGGCTTTCTGAGCCCCCGGCGATGGTGCTCAAGCCGGTTTGTGGTGTGAGCATAAATGCTCTGGTCACGATTTCGTGCTGGTGTCCGGTTGTCCTGGGGCTCGTTCGCCCGTTCACTTGAGCGGTGTGTGGTCTCGCTCACAATGGGGCTGCCGCGGCGCCGGGCCGGTCGACGGTGATCGTCAGGAGCGTGAGATGCCGCACGAACTGAACTGCCCGCATTGTGGCTGCCCGCTGCCGGCCACCCAGGGCACTGTCCGGGCACCCCAGGCAGTCGCGGTCGAGCTGCTGCACCGCGAGATCGAGCATCTGCGGGCCACAGTCGCACGGTTGCGCGGAGCTGGTTTCAACGCCCTGCGACGGGTCTCGGATCCGCACCGGGAACAGTGACGATGGAGGGCAGCGGCTGTGCTGGTTGATTTCCGTCCCACCGGCAAGCTGCGCGGCAGCAAACCCGTGGACATGACGGCGGCGCTGGGTCCGGTGCTGAGCGCGCTCGCCGAGGATTCGGTGGACCTGTCCCGGGTCCGGGTGGTGTGCGACTGGGTCCAGTACCGTGGCAGCTTCCGCGATGTCGTCGACATTCGACCGATCCTGACGGCCCACGGTGACAACTCGACGCCGGTGCCGCTGGCCGCGGTGGTGACCGAAGACGAGATCGAGGTCGCGATCGACGTCCGCCGTAGCGCAGACGTGCCACTCAAGACGCTCACCAGTGATTTGCTCCGAGCCTGCTACGGCGATGCCGAACCGTCCCGGATCCACCTCGAACCGTGGTTGGCCACCAGCGCAAGCGTGATCTGGGAGTTCAACGCGCTGTACTGGAAGGCTCTGGATCTGTGGGAGCAGGCCACCGGCCGGGCCTACGAGCAGGCTCTGCCGGGCGGGGAGAGCGACGCCCGCAACCGTGACTCGGTCCGTGAGATCATCACCGACCTGCTCGCGTTGTGGGACTCGCTGGCCGAGCGCAAGGCGTTGCCCGACGAGCTGTACGTGGTCGAGCTCGGGGTAGGTAACGGAGGCCAGGCGAAGACCTGGCTGGACGAGTTCGTCGAGCTTGATCGCAAGCACGGCAGGGACTACTACCGGCGGCTGCACTATTTGATGTGCGACTACTCGCCGCATGTCCTGGAACTGGCCCGGATCGCAGTCGCCGACCACGCGCAGCACGTCAGCTCGTTCGTGCTGGACGCCACCGAACCCCGGACCGCGCTGGGCTTCCTGCGCTATAAGGTGTTCCTGGTCTACATCTCCAACGTTTATGACAACCTGCCCACCGATGAGGTCGCGCAGATCGGAGGGCGTACGTACATCGTGCAATCCAGGGCTTATCTGCCGCTGGACGCCGCCGCCGAGATCGGGCAGTTGGTGTCTGCCCGTACCGACGGGGTACCTGAATTGATCCGTAAGCTGCTCCGGCTCGGCCCGGCTTTACTCGCCGAGGCTGCGCCGGCCCATTTCCCGTCGGTCGAGGCAGCGGTGAATTTCTGGCGCCGTACCTGGGCGGCGTTGCGTTTGGAGGAGCGGTACCAGCCGTTGATCGGTCTGGATCTCTACCAGATCGCGCCCACGGTGAGCGGGGAGATGCTGCGCCCCCTGCTGGAGTCCGGAGCCACCATCCGGATGCACGTCAACAACGGCGCGGTGGCCAGCTTCGTGGACACTATCCCGCTGCTGCATCCCTACGGCCGGCTGATCTGCCATGACTTGTTCGTCACCGATGTGCATGCCTACCGAACAGGTTTTCGTGGCCCCGGCAAGTATGACGGCTCGATTGTGAACTGGCTCAATGGGCCGCTGCTGGCGCACATCGGGCGCCGGAAGGGTTTCGACGTAGACTACCGGCGGTTCGCTCACCGAACGGGCACCAACATCGTCACCATGACTGCCCAGGTGAGAGACTGACATGACGTTGCTGCTGCCGACGACCGTCGTGGGGTCGTACTCGGTCCCCGAGTGGCTTGAGCGGCTCAAGACTGATTACTATCGCAACCGGATCAGCCGCAGCCATCTCGGCGAGATCCACGACATGGCGATCAAGGCGGCGCTCAAGGACCAGGAGAAGGCCGGGATCGACATCGTCTCCGACGGGGAACTGCGCCGCGACAACGACATCGACTACTTGCTGGTCCGGATACCGGGAGTGCATATCCCGGTTACCGTCAAGTCGTTCTACTATGACTATTACGACACGGTCGTCACCCATCCGCTGCCGACCGACCCGTCACCGCTGGGTCTTGCGGACGACTACCGCTTCACCCGCCAGCACACCGACCGTCCGGTCAAGTTCTCGTTCACCGGACCTTTCTCGCTGTCCCACCGGATCCAGAACAAGGCGTATGCCGAGTCCGCCGATCTGGTTCGGGCATTGGCGCAGGTGCTCAACGCCGAGGCGCGGGCGCTGGCCGAGGCGGGTGCCGAGCTGTTACAGATCGATGAGCCGTTCCTGGCCGGATACCCCGAGGACGTGGGGGTGGCGGTCGAGGCGATCAACATCGTCACCCGGGGTGTGGACGTCACCTGGGGGCTGCACGTCTGTTACGGTAATCGCTACGCTCGGCCGTCCTGGGAAGGGCATTATGACTTCCTGTTTCCCGCGGTGCTCGACGCGAATGTGAACCAGCTCATCCTCGAGTTCGGTCGCAAAGGATACGAGGATCTTCCGATGGTCCGGCAACGCGGTTGGGACCGTTCGCTCGGGCTCGGCGTGGTGGACGTCAAGACCGAGCAGATCGAGTCCGCCGAACTCATCGCCCAGCGCATCCGTAAGGCGCTGGAAACCTTCTCCGCCGACAAGTTGATCATTAACCCGGACTGTGGATTGCGTCACCTTCCCGCGGTTGTTGCCAGATCGAAGCTGGCCGCGATGGTAGAAGGGACGGCTGCGGTCCGCCGCGCACTGTCGGCTGGACCCCCACGGGTATCTACGAGACACCCCGGGACATCTACTGGACACCTAGAGACATCGTCGAAACCGACGGTCGAGCAAGGAAGTGTGATCTCGTGACCCAGATGGAGAGCATCGAGTACCTTTTCACCTCCGAGTCGGTGACCGAGGGTCACCCCGACAAGATCGCCGATCAGATCTCCGACGCCGTGCTGGACGCGGCGTTGACGATGGACCCGAATTCGCGGGTGGCGTGCGAGACCTTGATCACCACCGGGATGGTCGTGCTGGCCGGCGAGATCACCACACCGAGCGTACTGGACTACACCCAGATCGTGCGGGACACGATCTGCCGGATCGGCTACGACAACGGCGGCTTCGGTTTCGACGGGCACAGCTGCGCGGTACTGACCTCGCTGGACAAGCAGTCGCCGGACATCGCTCAGGGCGTCGACCTGGCCGCCGAGCGGCGTGGGAAGCTGTCCGAGGACGAGCTGGACAGTGCCGGCGCGGGGGATCAGGGGATGATGTTCGGCTACGCCACGAACGAGACCCCCGAGCTGATGCCGATGCCGATCGCGCTGGCCCACCGACTGTCGAAGCGGCTGGCGCAGGTGCGCAAGGACGGCACACTGCCCTACCTGCGACCGGACGGCAAGACGCAGGTGACCGTCCGCTACCGGGATCATGTGCCGATCGGGGTAGCGAAGGTGCTGATCTCCACCCAGCACGCCGAGGAGGTCACTTCGGAGCAGGTCCGCGCCGACGTGTGGAAGCACGTGGTGCTCGCGGTGCTGCCCGCCGACTTCTACGACGAGGCCGAGCTGGCGCGCAACCTGTTCGTCAACCCGACCGGGCGGTTTGTGATCGGCGGTCCGGTGGGTGACGCCGGGCTGACCGGCCGGAAGATCATCGTGGACACCTACGGCGGGTTCGCCCGTCACGGTGGTGGCGCGTTCTCTGGCAAGGACCCGTCCAAGGTGGACCGGTCCGCGGCGTACGCGGCCCGCTATGTGGCCAAAAACGTCGTGGCGGCTGGCCTGGCGGACCGGGCCGAGGTGCAGGTGGCCTACGCGATCGGCGTCGCCCGGCCACTGTCGTTGCTGGTGGAGACGTTCGGCACCGAGCAGGTGCCGCGCACGACCATCGCGAAACTGGTGGCCGAGCACTTCGACCTGCGTCCTGCGGCGTTCCGCAATTACCTGCGGCTGCACCGGCCGATCTATGCTAAGACCGCGGCCTACGGCCACTTCGGGCGCGATGACCCCGACTTCACCTGGGAGCGGACCGATCGGGCGGCGGAACTGCGCGAGGCCGCCGGGTTACCCGCCAGCGTGCAGCCGGCAGCAGTCTGAGTCTGAGGGGGAATGGTGCGCATCATCGTCACGGGGTCGATCGCCACTGACTACCTGATGGTCTTCCCGGGCCGGTTCGTTGAGCAGATCGTGCCCGATCAGCTGGCCAACCTCTCGGTATCTTTCCTGGTGGAGGACCTGGCGATTCGGCGCGGCGGGGCGGCCGCCAACATCGCGTTCAACCTCGGCTGCCTCGGGCTGGCGCCGGTGCTGGTGGGCGCGGTCGGTGCTGACTTCGCCGAGTATGGGCAATGGCTGTCGGCACACGGGGTGGACGTCAGCGCGGTGCACGTCTCGCAGACCAGGCACACCGCCCGGTTCCAGTGCACCACCGATTCCGACCAGAACCAGATCTCGTCGTTCTATGCCGGTGCGATGAGTGAGTCTCGCGACATCGAGTTGAAGCCGATCGTGGACCGTCTGGGTGGGACCGATCTCGTGGTGGTGGGTCCGAATGACCCGGTGGGCATGCTGCGGCATACCCAGGAGTGCCGCGACCTCGGCTACCCGTTCGCCGCGGACCCTTCCCAGCAGCTCGCCTCGATCGACGGTGACGAAATCAAGCAGCTGATCGAGGGAGCGGCCTACCTGTTCACCAATACCTACGAGCGAGGTCTGCTCGAACGCAAGACCGGCTGGTCCGACGAGGACATCCTGGCTCGGGTGGGAGTGTCGGTGATGACCCGGGGTGCCAAAGGGGTGACCGTGGCGCGGCCGGGCGAACCGCTCATCTCGGTGACACCCCCGCAGGAGCTGGTCAAGGCCGATCCCACGGGCGTGGGTGACGCCTTCCGAGCCGGTTTCCTGGCTGGGGTCACTTGGGGCGTGGGTGACGAGCGGGCCGCCCAGCTTGGTTGCATGCTGGCCACGCTGGTGATTGAGTCCGTGGGGACCCAAGAACACGAGTACAACCCCGAGACGTTCATGGAGCGGTTCAGCGAAGCATACGGACCCGACAGTGCGGCCGAGGTGGCCGACCACGTGCGGGCGTGACTGTCAACTTCGGACAAGGAGTGCATTTCGATGACTGTGGCGCCTGCCGCTGAGAAGAAGCTAGAGACCCGCGGTGGTATTGATTTCGCTGTCGCCGATCTGGATCTAGCTGAGTTCGGCCGGAATGAGATCCGATTGGCGCAGCATGAGATGCCGGGTTTGATGACGTTGCGGCGTGAGTATGCGAAGGTCTACCCGTTGCGCGGGGCGCGGATCTCGGGGTCTTTGCATATGACGGTGCAGACGGCGGTGCTGATCGAGACTCTGGTCAGTCTCGGCGCTGAGGTCCGGTGGGCGTCGTGCAATATTTTCTCCACCCAGGATCACGCGGCGGCCGCGGTGGTAGTGGGTCCACATGGGAGTGCGGAGCAGCCTCGGGGCGTGCCGTGTTTCGCCTGGAAGGGCGAGACGTTGGAGGAGTACTGGTGGTGCACCGAACGGATGTTGACCTGGCCTGACGGAGTCGGCCCGAACATGATCCTGGATGACGGGGGAGACGCAACCCTGTTGGTGCACAAGGGTGTCACGTTCGAGAAAGCCGGTGTGGTGCCGGCGGCAGACGAGGATGACTCGGATGAGTGGAAGGTGTTCCTGGAGGTGTTGCGGGCTTCGTTGGCTGCGACGCCGGCAAAGTGGACCGTGATCGGGGAGGGTATCCGTGGGGTCACCGAGGAGACCACCACTGGCGTGCACCGGTTGTATCAGCTGGCCGCAGCGGGAGATTTGTTGTTCCCAGCGATCAACGTCAACGACTCGGTGACGAAGTCGAAATTCGACAACAAGTACGGCTGTCGGCATTCACTGATCGACGGTATCAACCGGGCGGTGGATGTGCTGATCGCCGGGAAGCTGTGCCTGGTCGTCGGGTACGGGGATGTCGGCAAGGGATGCGCGGAGTCGCTGCGGGGCCAAGGCGCCCGGGTGGTCGTGGCCGAAATAGACCCGATCTGTGCGCTGCAGGCGATGATGGACGGCTTCACCGTCGACACCCTGGACAATGTCGTCGACCGCGCGGACATCATCGTCACCGCCACCGGGAACAAGAATATCGTAACGGTCGACCACATGGCTCGGATGAAGCACCAGACGATCCTGGGCAATATCGGGCACTTCGACAACGAGATTGACATGGCCGGATTGGAGCGCCGGTCGGGAGCCCGCCGGTTGGTGATCAAGCCGCAGGTCGACGAGTGGACCTTCAAGGACGGGCATTCGATCATCGTGTTGTCCGAGGGCCGGTTGCTGAACCTGGGTAACGCCACCGGGCACCCAAGTTTTGTGATGTCGAACTCGTTCTCCAACCAGGTGATCGCCCAAATCGAGCTGTTCACCAAGCACAAGGAATATGATCGGGAGGTTTACACCCTGCCCAAGGTGCTCGATGAGAAGGTTGCCCGGATTCACGTCGAGGCCCTGGGTGGTCAGCTCACCAAGCTCACCAAGGAACAGGCCGAGTACATCGACGTGGACGTCGAAGGCCCTTACAAACCAGCCCATTACCGGTACTGACGTACCCGTGAGTGGCATTGAGGCTATAACGCTGTTACGCGCTCACGGCCCTTTCACGCGGGCGGGTTTTCGCAGCTGGGCTGGAGGATCGCCTGCACCTGGGAGTCGTTGATGTTGCGCTGGGTGACGAAGGTGACGCCGGTGTCCTCGCTGGACGCAACTTGGCCGGTTCGCACCGTCTGTGCCATCGCGGTGACCGAGTTGTAACCCATCCGGAACGGGTTCTGGACGACGAGTGCGGTGATCGCGCCCGAGGTGACGCCCTTGATCTCGTCCGGTGACGCATCCCACCCGACGAGCTTGATCTTTCCAGCCTTGCCCGACTGGTTCAGGGCGTTGACGGCGCCGACCACACCGGGCTCACTCGCCGCGAAGATCCCGTCCAGGTCGGGGTGGGCGGTCAGGATGTTCTCCGTGACCGCCAACGCGGTGTTGGGGTCGCTGTTGCTGATCTGCTCGGCCACTAGCTTCAGGTTCGGGTGCTTCGTGAGTCCCTCTTTGAAGCCTGTGGCGCGCTGGTCATTGGTCACCGTGCCGGGCCGAAACGGGATGAAAGCGATGCTGTGCTCACCCGGACCCAGTGCATCGGCGAGCAAGTCGGCAGCCTTCCGCGCGGCCACGACGTTGTCGGTCGCGAACACGGGCACGTTGGCCGGCTGCGGATCCGTTCCGGAATCGATATTGATCACTGGGATGTTCTGGTTCAGCGTGTCCTGAGTGACCTGGGCGAGAACCTTCGCGTCGGTGGCAGCATAGACAAGACCGTCCACTTGCCGGGTCACGAAGTTCTGTAGCAGGTTGACCTGCCCGGTGACGTCGGACTCCGCGGTCACCCCGTCCCACTGGACCGTCACGTCGCTCAGCTTCGACGCCGCGCACTGGGCACCTTTGCGGACGCTGTCCCAGAAGTCGAACCCGACAGCCTTGGGGACCACCGCGAGGGTGATGGGGCCGCTCGGTCTTACCTTCAGGTCCCCGCCAGCGTCCGAACCCGGCACGGTGACCGCTGAGCAACCCGAGACCAGCACAATGACCGCGACCGTTGAAGCCAGTGCCGCCGAGAGCGTGATACGCATGACGCCTCTCTTCCTCAATTCCGACGCCGGTACCGGTCCCAGAACACGGCGATCCAGATGATCACGCCAATGATGACCTGCTGGTAGAAGGTATTGATGTCCAGGAGTACGGACCCGTTGCGGATCAACGCGATCAGCAGGGCGCCGAGCAAGGTACCGATGACCTTTCCCTCACCGCCGAAAAGGCTGGCCCCACCGATCACGGTAGCGGCGATCACGTCGAGCTCGAGCCCGATACCGAAGTTCGGTTGTCCGGAGTTGACCCGGGACGCGGCGATCATGCCACCGAAACCCGCAAGAATACCGGAAATGATGTAGACGATCGTGAGGTAGCGCTTGACCGGAATACCGGACAGCCGCGCGGCCTCGACGTTTGACCCTATGGCGTAGGAGTATCGCCCGAGTTTGGTCCGGGTCAAGACGATATGTCCAACCAGTGCAACGACAATGAGAGCCAGGATTGGAATCGGTAGCGCCCCGAGCTTTCCCTGGCCGAGCAGGGTGAACTCCGGTGGCGCACCGGAGACGGCGACGGAGTCGGTCACGATGTACCCGAGGCCACGGGCCACGCTGAGCATACCCAGCGTAGCGATGAACGGAGCCATCCCGGCCTGTGCCACGAGCAAGCCGTTGATGATGCCCGCGATGGCTCCGATTGCCGCGCCGCCGACGATCGCCCATGAGACTGCGACGCCGTATTCCACCACCATCATCGCGCCGAGCACGCCTGATAAAGCGGCCACTGAGCCAACGGACAGGTCGATTCCGGCGGTGATGATCACCATGGTCATACCGATCGCGATGATCGCCACCACCGCTGACTGGACACCGATGTTGAACAGGTTGTTCGCGCTAAGAAAGGCATCGGAAGCGAAAGACAGGTATATGAACAGCACCAGCACGGCGCCGGCCGCCGCCAGCTGGGACACCGCAGAACGAAGACGGTCCCGCCACACGTCGGACAACTACGCCACCGACCCGGTGGCCAACTGCATGACCCGTTCTTCGGAGAACTGCTCGCGGGCTAACTCCCCGGCGATCCGCCCAGCGCGTAAGACGATGATGCGATCACACATGTTGAGCAGCTCCGGGAGGTAGGAGCTGATGATGACGATCCCGCGCCCTTCGCTGGCCAGCCGTCCGATCAGATCGAACATCTCGGCCTTGGCGCCCACATCGATACCCCGTGCCGGCTCATCGAAGAAGAGCACGTGGCCCTCGGTCTCCAACCACTTCGCCACCACGACCTTCTGCTGGTTACCACCGGACAGTGCCCGGACCGGACGGGCGATCGACAGTGCCTTGATACCCAGCTGATCGCACCGGAACAGCGCGGTTCTGCGCTCCGCGCGCAGGTCGATGATGCCAAAGCGCAGCGGTACGTTGGCCAGGGTGACGTTCTGATCGATCGGGAGTTGCAGAGCGAGCCCCTCGCCCTGGCGATCTTCCGTCAGATAACCCAGTCCCGCCTCGATGCCCTGCCGAGGCGACCTGATGCGAACCTCGCGCCCGCGCAGGACAACGCGCCCGGCATCCGGGATGTCCGCGCCGAAGATGGCCCGCGCGAGCTCGGTCCGACCGGCGCCGACGAGACCGGCGAGCCCGACGATCTCGCCGGACCGAACCTGGATGGTGCAGTCGACGAGGTCGACGGTCTTGCCCCGCCGGGAAATTCCTTCGGCCCGGAGCACAACGTCCCCGATCTCGACCTTTGGTTTGGGATAGAAGTTGTCGATGTCCCGACCGACCATCAGCCGGATCAGGTGTTGTGGTGACACCTGCGCCGAGGGCAGCGTCTGGATGACCCTGCCGTCGCGCAAGACGGTGACCCGGTCGGCAAGGTGGGCTATCTCGTCGAGGCGGTGAGAGATGTACACGATCGCGATGCCGTGTGCCTTCAGCTCCGCGATCACCGTGAACAGATCGTGGCTCTCGGCCTCGGTGAGCATCGCGGTCGGCTCGTCCATGATCACGATCCGGGGAGTGCCGCTGAGGGCCTTCGCGATCTCGACCCGCTGCCGATCGGCGACCGGAAGCGTGCCCACCAGACGGCCTGGGTCCACCGCGAGGTTGACCCGGGCCAGCAGCGCGCTGGCCCGCCTGCGGTCGGCGCGACGGGACAACACACCCAGCCAGGCCGACTCGTCGCCCAGGCACAGGTTCTCCGTCACGGTCAGGTGCGGGGCCAACGCCAGATCCTGGTGCACCATCGACACACCCAGCACCAGCTGAGCGAATCGTGGACCACGGAACTCGACCGGCTTTCCGTCGAGGAGAACGACACCGCCGTCCCATCGCTCGACCTGCGCCAGCAGCTTCATCAAGGTCGACTTGCCGGCACCATTCTCACCAGCAACGACGTGGACCTCGCCGGGCAGCACCGTCATGCTGACCCGGTCGACCGCGAGCACCCCCGGATAGCGCTTGGACACCGCGCGCATCTCCAACACCGGCCCGACCATAGCGGCGCCACCACTCCGTAGCGTCGTCTCCACCCAGTGGAGGGCTGAACCTCCAAGTGCGATAAGCATCCGTGTCGCGGTCCAGGGCAGCCTTGGTTGAGCTCGACGCTCATTGCCCTGATCCTTTCGTGCTGGGGTTAAGAGTTGGTCAGGAACTTTGAGATGGAGCGGTGTAGTCCGGGGGCGTCCAGCCCGTGCAGGACGTCGTGCTGATCGGGTGTGCCGTAGCGGCGATGTTCGGCCCGGTCGACGCCTAGTGCGAGGATCCGGTGTGGACGGTCCGCCAGCGCTTCGTCGATCAGCCGGGTCGAGGTGGCGGCCAGGTACGGTTCCACCAGGATCACGGTGTCGGCCGCCAGGTCGCGCAGGCTGTCTAGGTCCAGCGGCCGTACCGTGTTGGTGTAGGCCACGGTCACGTCCAGATCGGCGGTGGCTGCCAGCACCGGGTCGAGCATCGGCCCGACTGCGAGCACCAGAGCGCGCCCTCCCCGCCGTACCACGTCCAGCCGCCTGTCCAGGGCAGTCGGGCGGGGTGCGGTGTTGCTCCGGTTGGATAGTCGTAGGTAGACCGGGCTGTCGCGGCGCACTGCGGTCTGCAGCAGCGGCGGCACCTCGTCGGGATGGCCTGGCACGTGCACGGTCCAGTCCGGTAGCGAGTCCAGCAGTGCCACGTCGCCGGGGGACTGGTGCGTGCGACCGCCCTCGGTCCAGTCGTAGGAGGCTCCGACGCTGACCAGTACCGCGGACATGCCTTGGTGGGTGAGGTCCAGCTTGATCTGTTCGAAGGAGCGCTCGATGAGGAACGGCGCGTAGGTGTGAATGATCGGGCGCAGGCCGGTCAGCGCCAGTCCGCCGCCCACACTGATCATCAGTGACTCGCGGATTCCCACGTTCAGCACCCGATCGGGGTGCCGTTGGGCCTGCTCGGTGAACAGGTCCGCGGAGATGTCCGCTAGGACCAGTGCGGTGGTGGGTTGCTGATCCAGCAGCTCGGTGACGGTGTCGACGAATCTGGTCCGCATGGTGATCTCTTCGGTGAGCATCGTGTTCACTCCTTGGGTTCCACCACGGCCACCACGACGTGCGGGCGGCTCGGGGGCGATGTGGTCAGGGCGGCTTCCAGGGCCTCGTGGTCACGACCGTCCACGGTGGCCGTGGACCAGCCGTTCACGCTGAACTGGGCGGCGATCCCACCGGGCCAGCCGTGGGTGGCGGACTGGTTGTCGACCACGATCGCGGTTAGGCCGGCCAGCCCGGTGGCGCCGGCGTAGGCGATCGCCTCGTGGTTGCTGCCCTCATCCAGCTCGGCGTCACCGACCAGGACATAAGTGCGGCCTCGGGAGCCTTGGCTACGCTGGCCGAGGGCGACACCGATGGCGATCGGCAGCCCGTGCCCGAGCGATCCGCTGGAGATCTCCACGCCCGGTACCAGCACCCGGTCGGGGTGGTAGCCCAGCGGCGAGTCGAGCCGGCCGAAGGTGTCCAACCACTCGACCGAGATGAACCCCTTGGCGGCGAGTACGGCGTAGTACGCCATCGGACCGTGTCCCTTGGAAAGCAGGAACCGATCCCGGTCGGGATCGTCCATGGTGGACGGCGTGACGCGCAGTACCCGGTCATAGAGGACCCAGAGCACGTCCAGGGTGGAAGTGGCGCTCGCGGCGTGCTTCTCGTCGCCGGTCATCCGCGTCATCAGCATGTGGAGGTCAACGTAGCGGTACCGGTCAGCGACTTTGGTCCGGTTCGGTTCGGTCATCGTGGTCATGCGACTAGCCTCTAACCTGAAGTAATGTTCAGGTCAAGGGGAGTCGACGAAAGACCACTGTGATCCGAATCTCGATAAGGGGAACTGCTGGAGACGACGGCGAGTGAAACGACGTCCAGGGCTGCGGTGGCCTTGCGGATCGCCTCGACCAGCACAGCCAGGTCGGTGACGTAGCTCCCGATCATCATGATCGGGCTGAGCAGCGCGAACGCCAAGTAGGTCTTGCTCTGCTGGAACCCGAACACCATGATCATCGCTAGCACGAGCTGGGCCAGCGCCATCAGGATCGGCAGTGGCGGCGCTCGCCCTGAGTGGCCAGCTCCAGGACGGTCCAGCCGACGACGAGCTGACCACCGACCGGCCACGACGACGCCCCGGTGAGCCGCTGGCCGTCCAGCCAGGTCGGTAGATCCGTTCTCGGCGTCACGGTAAACGGTGCCGTCGGCCGCCGCCCGCACCCGTTCCCGACCCGGGGGCGGGCGCTGTTCGTGAACAGCGATACCTGCTCTATTGAGTGCTATTCGGAATTCACTACTGGTTGATGTGGCAGTGCTGGTCGAATTTCGGTTGCTTTCCATACCCTTGCCGAG
>DATEMN010000443.1:0-32913 GCA_035275565.1 Pseudonocardiaceae bacterium
ATCATTCGGACCCGCCCTGCGAGGAGTGACGAACTCGGTGCCTACCGCATCGACCCCTGGCTGTAGTACGAGGCCGGGCTCCTGGCCCGGCTACTTCGACCCGTCGTCGTTCAGGACGGCATAGATGGACGTCGTGCTCCCGCTCCTATGCCTGCTCGGGATGATCGCGCTGACCGCAGGTACCTTCGTGTGCGTCGCTGGAGAGTTCGCCCTCACCGCCCTGGAACGCAGCACCGTCGACGCGAACGTGCGGCAGGTCGGGGACCGCCGGGCACAGCAGGTCAAACATGCGCACAGCTCCCTGTCGTTCCAGCTGTCCGGGGCGCAGGTCGGGATTACCATCACCACCCTGGTCACCGGATACATCGCCGAACCGGCCATCGCCGAACTGATCCGGCCTGGGCTGGAGGGTGTCGGGCTACCCGCTGGCGCTGCCGGAAGCGTCTCCCTGGGGATCGCGTTAGCGCTGGCCACCGCTTTGTCGATGGTGTTCGGCGAGCTCGTCCCGCAGAACCTTGCCATCGCGCGGCCGCTGCAGACTGCCCGGCAGGTCGCCGGCGTACTCAATGCTTTCTCCACCGCGTTCCGCTGGTTGATCTCGGCGCTGAACGGGTCGGCGAACTGGATCGTGCGGCGGCTGGGCATCGAACCAGCTGAGGACCTGCGCTCCGCCCGCTCCCCGCAGGAACTCGGTTCTCTGGTTCGCGCCAGCGCGCAGCAGGGCACCCTCGACGAGGGAACGGCAACCCTGCTGGATCGATCGCTGCGGTTCGGCGAGCGCACCGCGGAGGAACTGATGACCCCACGCGTGCGAGTGCAGGCACTGCGAACGGACGCGACCGTACTCACCCTCGTGGACACCGCGCGGCAGACCGGATTCTCCCGCTTCCCGGTATACGGTAGCGATCTCGACGACGTGTGTGGCGTGGTACACGTCAAACAGGCCTTCGCGGTGCCGGCCGACCAGCGGGCCGTGACCCCGGCCGGCACGCTGGCCAGCACGGTTCTCACCGTGCCGAGTTCACTGGACGGCGATGCGTTGCTCGATCGGCTGCGCGGCCAGGGCCTGCAGGTCGCGATCGTGGTCGATGAGTACGGCGGTACCGCGGGCATCGTCACCCTCGAGGACCTGGTGGAGGAGATCGTCGGGGACGTCCGCGACGAGCACGACCGAATGGAGATCTCGCAGATCCGGTCGGTGGGCGAGCAGAGCTGGATCATCTCCGGGCTGCTGCGGGTCGACGAGGTGGCCGACGCCGTCGGATTTGTGATGCCCGAAGGCGACTACGAGACGGTGGCTGGGCTCGTGTTGGAACGGCTAGGCCGCATCCCCGACGTCGGTGACGAGGTCGAGCTCGACGGTTGGCGGCTGACCGTGACACGGATGGACCGTCGCCGGATCGCGGATCTCCGGCTTACCCGGACGGCACAAGCACAGCAGGTAGCCCAGTGAATCAGGTGGATCGGTGAGTACCGCGGCAATTGCCGCCGCACTGTTGTTGCTGGCCGCTAACGCGTTCTTCGTCGGCGCCGAGTTCGCCCTGATCAGTGCGCGACGAGACCGGTTGGAGTCGATGGCCGCGCATGGGACGCACCGGGCTCGCACGGTGATCCGGGCCGGCGAGGAGTTGTCGCTGATGCTGGCCGCAGCACAGCTCGGGATCACCATCTGCTCGTTGGGGCTGGGCTCGCTCGGCGAGCCTGTCGTCGCCCGTCAGCTGGAGTGGTTGGCCGGATCGCTCGGGATACCCGGCGCGGTGCTGCACACCGTCTCCTTCATCGTCGCGCTGGGTATCGTCACGGTGGCGCATATCCTGCTCGGCGAGATGGTGCCTAAGAACATCGCCATCGCCGGGCCAGAGCGCACCGCGCTGGGGATGGTGCCGCCGCTGGTCGCTTTCATGCGGGTGACGCGGCCGGTTATCGCGCTGTTCAGTTGGGCCGCCCGACTCATCCTGCGGCTGTTCGGGGTGACTCCGCGAGATGAGCTGGAGAGTGCTTACAGCCCCGATGAGCTGGCCAACCTGATCGCCGACTCCAGCCGCGAGGGGCTGCTGGACAGCCAGGAGCACCGCAGGTTGACTCAGACGTTGTCCACCAGGGAGCGGACCGTGGCCGACGTGCTGGTCCCGATCTCCGGGCTGACCATGGTTCCCGCCGGACCCACCCTGGGTGACATCGAGCGTGCCGTGGCGCAGACCGGTTTCTCCCGCTTTCCGCTATGTGCTGGGCAGCAGCTGGTGGGCTACCTGCACGTCAAGGACGTGCTGGAACTGCTCGGCAGGCCACCGGACACGCCAGTGCCCGCGAGCAGCGTGCGTGCGCTACCCGAGGTGCAGTCCACTGCCAAACTTGACGAGGCAGTAGCCCTGCTACGTCGCTCACGCAGCCATCTCGGCCGCGTCACGGGGCCAGATGGGAGCACCGCTGGGGTCGTCGCTTTGGAGGATCTCGTCGAAGAGTATGTCGGCACAGTTCGCGACGCCACCCACGTCTCACGCTGAGTCCAGTTCAGCGTGAGTCGGCGACGGCGTTCGTGGGGACGCTGATCGCTCGCTCACCGTCGGGTTCAGGCGGGGGCTGCCCGACGCGCAGGAGTAGAGCGCTCAGTACGGCCGCAGCGGTGGCAGCGATGGCGCCGACGACGAAGGCGAGGTGGTAGCCGCCGGTGAGGGCGATCAGCGAGTTGTTGCCAGCGGTATGGAGATGGCCGGTGCGGGCGGCGGCAAGGCTGGCGAGGATCGCGAGGCCCAGCGCCCCGCCCATCATGAACGAGGTGTTGAAGATTCCCGAGGCAAGCCCGGATTCACCGGGTTCGACGTCGGTCATGGCAGCCAGCAGCATCGGGTTGAACGCCATGCCCGCCCCGAAGCCGAGCAGAATCATGGCCGGGAGAACGTCGAGCGTGAAGCTCGCGTCCATCGGAGCCCGCGCGAAGAGCATCAGCCCCACTGCGAAGAGCACCAACCCTGTCGCCAGCGGTGCCTTGATGCCGAAGCGCATCACGAGTTTGGCGGACAGGCCGAGCGAAAATGCTGCCATGATCAGGTTGGCCGGAAGGAAGGCCAGCCCGACCTGCAGAGGGCTGTAGCCGAGCACCAACTGGAGGTAGAGCGCGGAGAGGAAGAACCAGGCGAACATGGCGGCGGCCCACAGGACACCGACGACATTGGAGGTTGCGACATTGCGCAACCGGAAGATCCCTAGCGGCATCAACGGGGAGTGAGCCCGGGCTTCAATGCGCAGGAACAGTGCCAGCAGCACCGCTGCGGTGGCCAGCAGGCTGATCGTCGGGGTGGAGGTCCAGCCGGTCTCGTTTCCGTTCACGATCGCGTAGACGGCAATCATCAACGATGTGGTCACCGTCACGGCGCCGGCCATGTCGAGACGTCCGGTGGTCGACAGCTCGCGCTCGCCGGGAAGTAGCACGAGGCACAGTACGAAGACCGCGGCACCAAGGGGAAGGTTGACCAGGAAGATCCAATGCCAGTCGAGGGTACCGGTCAGGACCCCGCCGAGGAACACCCCTACGCTTCCGCCGCCGGCGATGACGAAGCCGATAACTCCCATGGCCTTGGCCCGCTCAGCCGGTTCGGTGAACATCGTCATGATCAACGACAGTGCGACCACCGCCACGACCGCGCCACCGAGGCCCTGCACCATCCGCGCCCCGACCAGGAACCCCTGCGTGCTCGCAACGCCACAGGCCAGCGAGGCCACCGTGAACAGCGTGATGCCGAGCAGAAACAGCCGGCGATAGCCGAACAGATCGCCCAGCCGCCCACCAAGCAGCAGAAAGCCGCCAAAAGTGATCAGGTAGGCATTCACGACCCAGGCCAGCGAGGTCTCGGAGAACCCGAGATCCTCCCTGATCGACGGCAACGCAATGTTCACGATCGTCGTGTCCAAGACGATCATCAAATCCCCCAGGCACAACACCAGCAGCGCCAGCCAGCGTCTACGACCTTCGATGTTCACCGTCGTTCCTGCCCTTCACCGTTCCTCGGTTCCCCGTGGCCCCGTCGCCCGGTGCCGCAACATAGATCATCGATTGAGATTCCGTCCACAGATGATGGAGGTCTGTCATGATCCGAATCAACGGAATTAGCTGAGCGTGCGTCCGGTGCCGCACACCCATGAACTCTGTGAGATCGATCTGGGAAGGGACAGGAAAGCCGGCCGTGTCGACACTCACAGAGTTCACGGACAGCGCTTCCCGGGCAGCATGGTGCGTCAGTCGTCATCCGGTCGGTCATTGACGACCATCGGTGCGTAGTACCAGTCCCGTTCGGACAGCGGGCTGCCGCAGCGCGGGCATTGGCTGCGCTGCCGGCGGGCGATGCGAATCGCCGACCACTCCTCATTCAGTCTGCGACGCTCCTCGGCCTGCCGACGCAGCTTGGGCTCTATCGCCTGGATGGTCCAGGACGCTCCGAGCAGCAGTCCGACACAAACGAGTAGCACCGCACCCAACACCTGCAGGGTCACCGTATCCAGCTCCAGCTCATAGTTAAACACGATACAGTGCTAACCCGTACTCTAGTAAGTGAGGAGACGCGGTCCGAAGGTGACGGTCAGGTCGTGGGCACGTACTGCGAGGGCTACCGCCGCCAGCAGTACGGTGGTCCAGCTGGCGAGCAGGCTGTGCTAGTTCGAGGCCGCGCGACCAGGACACGGGCCGGTGTCCCATGGCGCCGCACGAGGCACCTTGCGATGCTAAACACGATATAGACTCAGACGTATTCTAGCAAGGGTCTTTGGGAGCTGTCGGCGCTTTCCTCGGTTGACTTGGGGCAAGACCTCACTAGACTTCAGGTATGGCTCCCAGGATGACGACAACCGTCCGGCTGGTTCTGGAGGCCCTGCTGCGGGTCTGGGATGACAACCCCGAGGCGGCCCTCTACGGCTTGCAGATCACCGAGCTCACCGGGCTGCTGCCGGGGACCACCTACCCGATCCTGCAACGGCTCCTCGAGCACGGCTGGTTGACCGACGAGTGGGAAGATCTCGATCCCCGGGCGGCCGCTCGGCCACGACGCCGTTACTACCGGCTCACCGAGGACGGTGCTTCAGCGGCCCGCAAGGCACTCCATACGGCGTCGGCGCGGGTAGGCGCCAGAGGCGTTGCGCGGGCCCGGGGACTCGGCAGCGCCCGGCATCAGACAGCATAGCCAGCGGACGCTAGCTCCCGCTGAAGGGGAGGAACCGATGGAAAGGATCAACTACAGCGGCCGCTGGATCGCCTCGGATCCCGGGGGGTGAGCCAGGATGTGGCGCGGCCGTCGGGCAGAGGTCGCCAAGATCTTTGCCCATGCCGTAGGCGTGGGCAATCTCATCCTGCTGGTCCTTGGTGAGCCAGCGAAGCTGTCACTCGGCCTGGCCGTAGTACTCGCTCCGTTCACGCTGGCCTCGGGTTTGATGCTGACGACCTTCCTTGCCTGCGGTATGATCAACCTTGCTCTTGCTGATCATCAAGAACGGGTCGAACTACTGGTATGCGCAATCGGCGGAGTACAGCCATCCAGCGCGGGTGAGAAGTACCGGGAAGCCATACTCGCCGAGATCCGCGCCGCTCCACCCCATCAGATGCGGGCGATCGGGATCAATCTGATGAAAACTGCACCCAGAATCATTCTGGAGGCTTGGGTCCGTCCCCCGAAGCCGCTCCAGAAGCCAGCCCGCAACACGGTCGGTTCTTCAACCGACCGCCCTGGGGGCTGAGAGTTGATACTGCTTGACGTGAGGTGCCCCAGAATGGGGGATGAGGTTGCGACCATCGGTGGGATCGAAGATGTGGACGCGATCCGGGTCGAACCAAACTTGGATCCTTTTTCCTTCGGTCGCAGCCGACGCGGCAGAGAGCCGAGTAACCAGTTGGCCAGCGCCGGGGACATCAGCGGTGCCTGCGTCAGCGGCCAGTTCATCGAGCTCGGCCGCGCTGGCCTGCTCGCCCGCCAGCGAGAAGTGAGCATACTTATCCGAACCCATTGATTCCAACACTTCGACCTGCGCAGCAAACGTCACGCCGTGCTCCTTGGCCCCGGACTCCACCAGTGTGGCATCCTCGAAGTGTTCGGGCCGTACACCCATGATAACGTCACGGGGAGCGTCCGCCGCTTCCCACGTGCGACGCATCCGGTTGGATACCTGCAGCTCGCCCAATGCGCAACGCAGCGCGCTGTTCTCCAGTCGTGCAGGCAGAAAGTTCATCGCCGGCGAACCGATGAATCCTGCCACGAACAAGTTCACCGGATTCTCATAGAGAAACTGTGGCGCGCCGACCTGCTGCACCACCCCGCCGCGCATGATGACCACCCGATCCCCCAGTCGCATCGCCTCGGTCTGGTCATGGGTCACATAGACAGTCGTGGTGCCCAGTTGCTTCTGTAACCGGGCCACCGAAACCTGCATCTGCACCCGCAGCTTGGCATCTAAGTTGGACAGTGGCTCGTCCATCAGGAACGCTTTGGGCTTGCGCACGATCGCACGTCCCATCGCTACCCGCTGCCGTTGCCCACCGGACAGCGTGGCCGGCTTGCGATCCAGGAGGTCGGTGAGGCCGAGCAGGTTCGCGGTGTCCGCTACGCGGGCTTCGATGGTGGCTCGGCCGGCCCGGGCGAGCTTGAGCGGAAAGGCGATGTTCTCTCGAACGGTCATATGCGGATAAAGCGCGTAGGACTGAAACACCATGGCCAGGTCGCGGTCCTTAGGCGCCCGCTCATTGACTCGCTCTCCACCGATGCGCAGCTCGCCGGAGGTGATGTCCACCAAGCCGGCGATCATGTTCAGAGTCGTCGACTTCCCGCACCCGGAGGGCCCGACGAGAATGACGAACTCGCCGTCGGCGATCTGGAGGTCTACCTCCTGCACGGCGAGCGCGCCGTCGGGGAACCGCTTGGTCACCTTGTCCAGGTCTATCGTGGCCACCGCTACCCCTTGACTGCGCCGTCGGTCAGGCCGGCGACGATTCGACGTTGGAAAAATAACACGAAAAGGATGATCGGGATGGTCAGCAGCACCGCAGCCGCCGAGATGGAACCGGTGGGCTCGGTGAACTCCGAGGCTCCGGCGAAGGTACCAATCGCCACTGTGGTGGTCTGCGATGCCTCGGTGGAAGTCAGTGAGATCGCGAATAGGAAGTCGTTCCAGCAGAAGATGAACACCAGGATCGCGGTAGTGAACACCCCCGGTGCGGCCAGCGGGACGATCACACTGCGGAACGCTTGGAACGGCGTCGC
Source organism: Pseudonocardiaceae bacterium (assembly GCA_035275565.1). Lineage (GTDB taxonomy): Bacteria > Actinomycetota > Actinomycetes > Mycobacteriales > Pseudonocardiaceae. The sequence goes on from DATEMN010000443.1 coordinate 7,239, forward strand.
ACCGTCCATCTGGGCTGCCTTCTCCAACTCCCAGGGGATCTCCCGGAAGAACGCCGACAGAGTGTAGATCGCCAGTGGCAGCGAGAAGGTGATGTAGGGCAGGATCAACCCTGCCCAGGTGTCGAACAACCCGAGCTCGCGCTCGATGTCGAACAGTGGCGAGACGAGCGAGATCTGCGGAAACATCGCGATCAGCAGCGCGACGCCGACCAGCAGTTTCTTGCCTGGGAAGGACAGCCGCGCGATCGCGTAGGCGGCTAGTGTACCGATCACCACCGAGAGCCCGGTCGCGATGAGCGCAATGCCGACCGAGTTGCGTAACGCGCTGACGAACAGCGCCAACTGGAAGATCTGCTGGTAGTTCGACCAGGTGAACTCCGACGGGATGAACCGGCCATCATTGATCGAGGTGAGCGGTTTGAACGACAGACTGACAATCCACAACACCGGAACCAGCGCGTAGATTAGGATGACGATGTCGGCGACGGCCCACCAACCTTTACGGCCCCAACCGAGGGTCATCGCCGGCTCTCCTGGAGGTCAGCGCCCGGCGCCGCCACGCCGAACAACTTAACGAAAATCAACGCGAAGATCGCCACTACGATGAAGATCAGGACACTGATCGCCGAGCCGATGCCCAGGTTGAACCCGATGAATAGGTTATTGTAACCGAGCATCGACACCGACCCCGTACCGTTGGAGCCCTGATTCAGAATGTAGATCGAGTCGAATATCCGGAATGCATCCAGGGTGCGGAATAACAGCGCCACCAGGATCGCCGGCTTCATTATGGGGAGGATCACCCTGGTCAGCCGCTTCCATGGCCCGGCGCCGTCCATCGCGGCGGCCTTAAGCAGATCCTCGGGCACCAGCGCGAGACCGGCGAGCAGCAGTAGCGCCATGAACGGGGTCGTCTTCCACACCTCGGCCAGAATGACCACAGCGATGGCCCCGACTTGATCGGCCAGCGGCGCCGAGCCCTCGGGCAGCAGCGCGGCTAGATAGCCTGTGCCCGGCGTCCAGGCGAACTGCCAGCCGTAGGTAGCGACCACCGTCACAATGCCGTAGGGAATCAGCACCACGCTGCGCACCAGACCCCGGCCGACCGAGGTGCGATACATCGCCAAGGCCAGCGCGAGCCCGATCGCGAACTCGATCGCCACCGAGACCACTGTGATGATGAAAGTGACGGTGAACGCCTGCCACCAGTAGCCAGAGGTCAGCACCGCGCCGTAATTGGCCAGCCCGACGAAGCCACGTTGCTCGGGGAACCTCAGGTCGAACCGTTCCAGCGACAGATAGATCGCGTAGCCAACCGGATAACCGGTCACCGCCAGGATCACCAGCACCGCCGGCGCGCAGAGCAGCGCAGCCAGCCGACGCTCTGACCGGGCTCTCTCGGAGGCAGCCGGCCGCCAGAGCCCGCTCACCGGCGCGGCAGCACCGACACCCGATCGCACGCGCACCGTCATGGGACCAATCCCCGCGACGTGACGGCCTTGGTGGTCTGGTCGGCCAACTCAACCACCATGGTGGTCGGATCGATCTTCGCCGGCGGGTTGAGCAGGTCGGAGACCACGATCGAGATGCTCTTGTAGGCCGGTGTCTTCGGCCGCACGCTGGCGCTGGTCAACGAATCCCGGATCGCCTGCCAAGTCGGAAAATGTTTCTGCAATGCCGGGTCGTCATACAGCGCGATGAACGTGGGCGGCCGTCCCACACCCGCCGCCTGGCTCAGCTGGTTGTCCCAGTTACGCAGACACTGCGCCGCCTCGAACGCCTCGGCCGGATGCCGCGAGGTGGCGCTCACCCCCAGATTGATACCGCCGATTGTCACCGTCGCAGGCGCGCCCGGTGTGACCGAGGGATAAAGTGCCCAGCCGAACACGTCCCTGACCCGGCGGCCGGTGTCCCGCCGGGTCGGTCGCCCCAGTTCATCGAGGAACGTGCCACCCCCTTCTGGCGCATACATCGTGGAGTAGGCAAACGGGTAGTTGACCTCGAACGCCGCTTTCCCAGCTTCCATCGCCAACCGGCCGTGGTCCTCATCGCTCACCGACAGGGACGGGTCCGCGGCCCGGGACGTGGCGACCCGCGCCATGACGTCCAGCGCTCGCTGGGCGGCGTCACCGTGGGCCACCTGCACCTCGCCGTTCTCCGAGACGATCGAACCGCCGGCACTGGTGAGCAGGGTGTTGAACCACACCGTCAAACCCTCATACCGCGCGCCCTGCACCTCGATGTAGTGCGGTAGGCCCCTCGCAGCGAGATTCTCCGCCATCTGAAGCATCTCGTCCCAGGTCTCTGGTGGCTTGGGCACCAGATCCTTGCGGTACCAGAGCAGTTGAATGTTGGAGGACAGCGGTGCGGCGTACAGCTTCCCCTGATAAGTCCCGGTCTCCAACGGGACCCGCAGAGTCCCCTCCGCTATCTGCCGGGCCCGCTCAGCAGGATACGGCAAGATCCATCCCGCCTGGGCGAACTCCCCGGTCCAGATCACGTCGAGTTCCATGATGTCCAGGCTGGGATCATGCGCGACCAGCCGGCGTGCCAGATGCAGCCGCTGATCATCGGCCGTGCTCCGGTTCGGCAGGGTCTTTTGCTCGATGGTGTACCGACCACCGGAAGCCTTGCTGCACTCCGCCGCGGCGGCCCGATACTGGTCCGCGCCTTCGTTGCCGGTGGCGAAGTTCAGCACGACTCCTCCAGCGCCGCCGGAGTCGCACCCCACCAGGGTCGCGGCTCCCAACGCAACCCCCGCAACAACCCGCCACCACTTCGAGGCGCCCCCCATGCTCGACCTCCCCTCTTTCGCCGCATCCGCAGCATAGCAGAAGTCTATACAGGGCTCGTGAGGGCGTAACAGCGTTACGACACTGTTACGCCCTCACGAGCAAGAGCAGACCAGGTTTCGGTCGCCATGGGCTTGATCAATCCGCCGCACCGATGGCCACACTTTGCCAGCCGTTCGGCCCATCGGGTACGCGGCGAGTTCCCGACTGTAGGGGTGATCCCACTTGTCCGCCAGGCAACTCGCGGTGTGCGGCGCGCAACGCAGCGGGTTGTCCTCGGCGGGCCACTCCCCCTCGGCGACCCGGTCGATCTCGTCCCGGATCGCGATCATTGCGTCACAGAAGCGGTCCAGCTCGGTGAGGTTCTCGCTTTCGGTGGGCTCGACCATCAGCGTCCCGGCCACCGGGAAGGACATGGTCGGGGCGTGTAGTCCATAGTCAGCCAGCCGTTTGGCGACGTCGTCCACAGTGACGCCAGTGGCTTTGGTGATCGGTCGCAGGTCCAGGATGCACTCGTGGGCGACCAACCCCTGATTGCCGGCGTAGAGCACCGGGAAGTACGGCCCGAGACGCCGGGCCACGTAGTTCGCGGTCGCCACCGCGGTAAGCGTGGCGCGACGCAGGCCGTCACCCCCCATCATCCGGATGTAGGCCCAGGAGATCGGCAGGATCGAGGCGCTGCCCCACGGCGCCGCCGCCACCGGGCCCACCACCGAGTCCGGGGCGGTCTGCGGATGTCCGGGCAGATACGGTGCCAGGTGCGCCCGGACTCCGATCGGACCCACCCCGGGCCCGCCGCCGCCGTGCGGGATGCAGAACGTCTTGTGCAGGTTGAGGTGGCTGACGTCAGCCCCAAAGCGGCCCGGTCGGGCCAGCCCGAGCAGCGCGTTGAGGTTGGCCCCGTCGACGTAGACCTGCCCGCCGGCGCCGTGCACCAGCGCGCACACCTCGGCCACACCCTGCTCGTACACTCCGTGCGTGGACGGATAGGTGATCATGATGGCGGCCAGCTCGGCACCGTGCTTGGCAATTTTGCCGCGGAGGTCAGCGAGGTCGACGTCACCGTTGCGGTCACACCCGATAACCACCACGCGCATCCCGGCCATCACCGCGGATGCGGCGTTGGTACCGTGCGCACTGGAGGGGATCAGGCAGACATCACGGCCGGTCTCGCCACGGCTGCGGTGGTAGGCGCGGATCGCCAGCAGACCGGCGAACTCACCCTGGCTGCCAGCGTTGGGCTGCACGCTGACCGCGTCATAACCGGTGAGCTCAGCCAGCCAGCGCTCCAGATCGCCGATCACCTCGAGCAGGCCCTGCGCGTCCTCCGGGGGCGCGAACGGATGCAACTCAGCGAACTGCGGCCAGCTGAGCGGCTCCATCTCGGCGGTGGCATTGAGCTTCATCGTGCAGGAACCCAGCGGGATCATGCTGCGATCCAGCGCCATGTCCTTGTCAGCCAGCGCGCGTGAGTAGCGCAGCAGCGCCGTCTCGCTGCGGTACACCGAGAAGACTGGATGAGTGAAGAAAGACGAGGTCCGCTGCACCGCGGCGGGGATCATGTCCGGAGTCTGAGCGTCAAGGACGTCCGGATCAACGCCACGTACCCCGAAGGCATCCCAGACCACCCGCAGGTGCTCGCGGGTGGTGGTTTCGGCGCAACTGATCCCGACGTGATCGTCGTCGGCCCATCGCAGGTCCACACCGGCCGCTCGGGCTGCTCCCACCACCTCGGCGGCCCGGCCGGGCACCCTGGCCAGCACGGTGTCGAAGAACGCCGCAAACACCACCTCAACATCACCGGCGCGCAATCCGGCAGCGAGTACCACAGCCATCCGGTGCGCCCGCCGGGCGATGTCGCGCAGCCCGTCAGGCCCGTGGTACACCGCGTACATCGAGGCCGTCACGGCCAGCAGTACCTGCGCGGTGCAGATGTTGCTGGTCGCCTTCTCCCGGCGGATGTGCTGCTCCCGGGTCTGCAACGCCAGCCGGTACGCGGGGTTGCCGTCGGCGTCCCGTGAGACTCCCACCAGCCGCCCGGGCAACTGACGCTCCAAGCCGTGGCGGACAGCGAGATAGGCGGCATGCGGCCCGCCGAAGCCCATCGGCACACCGAAGCGTTGGGTGGACCCGACCGCGACGTCGGCACCGATCTCTCCTGGCGGGCACAGCAGGGTCAGCGCCAGTGGATCCGCCGCGACGACCACCGCCGCGCCGCGCCGGTGCGCCTGCTCGATGAGCGTCGCATGGTCGCGGACCTCGCCGGAGGCACCCGGGTAAGACACCAACAACCCGAAGAACTTGCCGTCCGGAAGCGCTGCCTGCAGGTCGACGACGTCCAGCTCGATGCCCAACGGCTCGGCGCGGGTGGCCAGCACGGCCAGAGTCTGCGGCAGCGTGTCGGCATCGACCACGAACCGGGATGAGCCGACCCGACCGGCCCGGCGCAGCAGGGTCATCGCTTCGGCAGCAGCAGTCGCTTCATCGAGCAGTGAGGCGTTGGCCACCGGCAGCCCGGTGAGATCCGCCACCATCGTCTGGAAGTTGAACAGCGCCTCGAGACGACCCTGGGAGATCTCCGGCTGATAGGGCGTGTACGCGGTGTACCAGGACGGGTTCTCCAGCACTGAGCGGCGGATCATCGGCGGGGTAAACGTGCCGTGGTACCCCATCCCGATCATCGGTACCCGCGGGTGGCAGTGGGCGGCCCGCTCGCGCAGCTCGGCCAGCGCTTGCGCCTCGGTGGCCGGGGCCAGCAGGTCCGAGACGGCGTCCGGATCGGCCAGGCCACGCGGCAGGACCAGCTGCGCGAGTTCGTCCAGCGACTCCACCCCGATGGTGGCCAGCATTCGAGCCATCTCGGCCGGACTCGGCCCGATGTGCCGGTCCGCGAACGGCGTACCGCTTTCCAACTCGGACAACGGGCGCCGGTCGGGATAGTTCATCGTGCTGGCCTCCGGGCGTCAGAGTAGGTGTCTGACCCGCACGGTTCAGTGCCTGAGAGGTTCCGGGGAGGATGGCTCCTTCGGCGTCCGGACCACGATGACCGGTGCACCTCCCGTGGGGTCGGCGACTACCACGTCAGCGTACGTCAGGAGGTGGCCACCTCACGGCGCTCGACGTGCCACTGTGGGCAGCCACACAGGGGCCGACGCGTCAGCTGATTCGGCGGGCCCGACGGCGCTTGGTCAGCTCGTCTTCGCCAGCGGTGGCGACATGGCCGCCATCGGCACGCTCCGGCGGGAACTGGCTGATCGACCCGGTGATCTCCCTTATCGCACCGCTCACCGCGATGCCGAACACTCCCTGTCCACCCTGCAGCAAGTCCACCACCTCCTCAGGCGAGGTGCACTCATAGACCGTGGTGCCGTCGCTGAACAGCGTGATACGCGCCAGATCGTGCACCCCGTGGCGGCGCAGATGCTCCACCGCCAAGCGGATGTTCTGCAGCGAGACCCCGGTGTCCAGCAGCCTCTTGACCACTTTGAGGACCAGGAGATCCTTGAACGAGTACAGCCGCTGACTGCCCGAACCGGAGGCACCGCGGATCGACGGCACGACGAGGCTGGTCCGAGCCCAGTAGTCCAGCTGACGGTAGGTGATCCCGGCGATCTGGCAGGCCGCGGGACCGCGATAGCCGAGCAGATGATCGGTTACTCCGTGCGGATCGGCCAAGACAGAGTCCGGGAACAGGGTGCCTTGCTCGGCCGGCTCGTCAACCCCGGGCCGCGTGACGTCATGCGCCGGGGTCTCCGCTCCACCGTGCGATCCGTCGACCACCCATTCCTCCCATGCCTCAAGCCAGCGGTCGTAGCGGGCTCACTGGCCCGGCGACGAATCACACCGGCGCGATTCGCTGTGCAGACTGACGGTAGGCCGCCGCAGCGTAGCTGGTCAATGCGGCACGCGGGAGAGTCTCAACCTCTACTTCAGATTGAGAGAAGATTGATCAAGTATCCGCTCCGCGGAAGTCCTCCGGGGAGACCGAGTCGAGGAATTCACGGAACTTCTCGACCTCATTCTCCTGCTCGTCCGGGATGATCAGGCCAGCTTCGGAGAGTACCGACTCCTCGGCGTGGATGGGTACCCCGGCTCGCAGTGCCAGGGCGACCGAATCACTCGGTCGAGCCGAGACCCGCACGTTGCCGTCGAAGACCAGCTCGGCAAAAAAGGTTCCTTCCTGCAACTCGGTGATCCGGACCTGCTTGAGCTCCCGCCCCAGCGCGCTGATCACATCTCGAAGCAAATCGTGGGTCATCGGCCGAGCCGGTTGCACGCCCTGCTGCTCCAAGGCAATGGCGGTCGCCTCCCCAGAACCGATCCAGATCGGCAGGTAGCGCTCGCCCTCGGTCTCCCGCAAGAGCAGGATTGGCTGGTTGGCCGGCAACTCCACCCGGACCCCGACGACACGCATCTCGCTCATCGCGTCGCGCCTCCCTGTCGCCGCACCCTAGCGGTCTGGGTGCATCGAGGATCGTCGTGCTCAGCGGCGGATCGGACACCGGCCGCGAATAGCTGCCAAGCTCAGTCGCGTGTCCACCATCGCTACTCCAAGACGCTACACGCGGCACCCTGCTGGTGCCGAGCCCCGCAAGTACCCAATTCCGCGGGGCTAGTTCCCGATGGCACTACGCAGCCCGGTCTTCACCAGCAGGGCGTGCAGCCGCACTGACAACATCGCCAGCTCCCGTACCACCTCGTCGGCCCGGGCCCGGGCATCGGGATCCCGCTGCCGGATCATCGGGGTGACGATCTGCGCTAACAGGCCCACTTCCCGGTCCGCCGACGCCCGGAAGGCCCGCAAATGCCGGGGTTCCAACCCGAAGTCGGTCATCGCCCGGGCGGTCCGTGCCACGAGCACCGAGTCGGAGTCATAGAAGCCGGCCGGACCAGACCGAACCAAGCCGAACTGCTCGAGTTCGGTCAGCGTCGCGGCGCCGATGTCGGCGGCGGCGAGTAGTTCTTCCTGGGTCATCCGCACGGTGTCAGCGGCGTCAAAGTCCGCCGGCTCGGCTGGGTCGGCCGCAGCGTGCGACGGCACACCGACCAGGGAGCGCGGGGACCGTGAGCGCTGGTCGGCTGGGCCAACATGGTCGCCACGATCTCTCGCGTCCAGCTGCTCCTTGATCACCCTGAGCGGGAGATAGTGATCGCGTTGGGCGGTGAGTACGTAGCGCAGCCGTTCCACGTCCGTGGCGGAGAACTGCCGGTATCCGGCAGCGGTGCGCTCCGGCTGGATCAGTCCCTCGGATTCCAAGAATCTGATCTTGGAAATGGTGACGTCCGGGAAGTCCGCCCGCAGCTGGCCGAGCACCGAGCCGATGCTCGCTGCGGGCCGATGCCCGGAGCGGCCCGCAGCCGTCACCGCGACTCCTGGTCGGCCCTTCGGTCCCCGGCGCGCGGACCGGTGAGAAACACCAACCGGAACTTGCCGATCTGCACCTCGTCACCATTGGCCAGCACGGCGGTATCCACCGGCTCGCGGTTGACGTAGGTGCCGTTGAGGCTGCCCACGTCCACCACGACGAACTCACCACCTTCACGGCGGAACTCGGCGTGCCTGCGAGACACCGTCACGTCATCAAGGAAGATGTCGCTGTCCGGGTGCCGGCCTGCGCTCGTGGTGGGTCGGTCGAGGAGGAACCGGGAACCGGCATTAGGGCCACGCTTGACCACCAGCAGTGCGGAACCCTCAGGTAACGCGTCGACACCGGCGACGGGATGCGCCGGTGTCTCGACGCTCTCGGGCTCGGAGAGGAAATCGGCCCGGAATACCGAGGTCTGCTCCGGGCCCCGCTCCGGCGGAACGCCGGGCACGTCCTTCGTGCTCACCTGAGCTCTCTCCTTCGCCAGCGTTGGCCGCCTGTCGATCGGATCACAACCTACCTGCCACCGGAGACCGGCGCGGACTGAGGGCCTGCCCGCCGGTGTCCGACGATCAGCATCCGTCGCAGTGTCCGGATCAGTCCTTCTCGATGAGGCTGCGGTAGTCTTCAGCGCCCAGCAGAGAATCCATCTCGGAAACCTCAGACAGCCTGATCTCGATCATCCAACCCTCCCCGTAGGGGTCGGAGTTGACCAGTTCGGGGCTGACCTCCAAGGTGTCGTTACGAGCTACCACCTCACCCGCGATCGGCGCCAACACGTCCGACACGCTCTTGGTCGACTCCACCTCACCGACCGGGTCTCCCGCCGTCACCCAGTCCCCGATCAGCGGCAACTGCACGTGTACTACGTCTCCCAGCTGGGTAGCCGCGTAGTCGGTAATGCCGACCCGCACAGTGCCCTCTGCACTGGGCGAGACCCATTCGTGTTCCGGGGTGTACCACAGCTCCTCGGGAACCACTGCACTCCTCCCTGACTCGACGTACGAGCTCAATGGCCGGCAGAGCTTACTCGATGACGGCAGCAAGAGGGCTCAGCTGTCATGCACCCGCCTCGCGGCGCGCACCACGAGCCGAACCTGAATCAGGTAGAGCACCCCCGACCAGAGGTACAGCGCGCCGCCCCATCCGGTGAAGGCCACGGCGAACGCCTGGGCCACCGCCTGCAACCAGCCCTGCACGTTGTCGGCGAGTAGCAGGATCGGGAAGGCGTAGAGCAGGCACAGGGTGGCTGCCTTGCCCAGATAGTGCGTCGGTAACGGGCCGTAGCCGTGATAGCGGAGTACCGGCAGGGTCAACGAAAGCACCAAATCCCGGCCAAGCAACACGGCGACCACCCACCACGGCAGGATGTCACGCAATCCGAAGGCGACCAGGGTGCTCAGGGTGTATAGCCGGTCGACCGCCGGATCGAGCAACTCGCCCAACCTGCTGGATTGGTTCAGCAAGCGGGCCAGCTTGCCGTCCAGCCAGTCCGTCATTCCCGACAGGGCTAATACCAGCACAGCAAGCAGGTCGTACTGCGGGCCCAACAGCAGCCAGAGGAACAGCGGGACACCGGCCAACCGCAGCAGGCTGAGCACATTGGGCACAGTGAGCAGCCGGTCGGCGGGATCCATGACCACCCGGCCCTAGACCCGGGTGTGTTGCAGCCAGTGCGCCAGCACCGCCGCGTCGCCGAGCACCTCGATCGGCGCCTGCTCGGGGGGGACCCGGCGCAGCAGCACCAGCAGCAAATCCACCACTGCACCTCGGACCGCGACCGCGCCCTTGGCGTGGCCATGCTCCCAGACCGGGCCCGACGGCGTCCGGCGCACGATCCACTCTCCCGCGTCCCCGAGCCCTGGGTCGGTCGAGTGCAGGTGCAGGATCTCGCCAGTGCCACGCAGCTCGGCGAGCTCGGGACGGAACACGACTGCTTGCGGCCAGCCGAGCAGGCTCAGCCACTCGGAGATCGCATCGGCAGCGAGGTCGGTCTCCAGAGCGAACTCGTGACCCAGCGCCAGCTCGGCGTCGGCACGGTGCACCGCGGTCTCGTGCGCCATCCGGCGGGCCCAGAACCCGACGCTCTGGTCGTCGTCGGACCAGCTCCACACGGGAGTCCGCGGACCGGCCATCCCGATCGCATCGACCAGCTCACCGGCGCCGTCGCGCAACCAGCTGCTCAGCCCATCGGGGTCCTCGGGCGCTGGGGCCATAGCGATCTCGCTGAGGGAAAGCGGGGTGGTGGCACGTCGAGTGATGATCGCGGTGACCCACCGATGGGCTTGCCCGACGTGCTCAATGAGCTGATACAACGTCCAGTCCGGGCAGGTCGGCACCCGCTGCTGGAGGTCGGCGCCGCGCAGCGCCGCAGCGAACAAGGCGGATTGCGCACGCAGCGCGTCGAGGTAGCAATCATTGCGCAGTGCAGCCATCGGATGTCCTCCCGGTCGTCGGCGACTCTCAGCCTAGGTACCTGCAGGGTGGGTAGTGCGCTGACGCATCGGGTGGTGTGCACTGTGGCCTATGGCCTCACATCACGCTTCGCATCCGCAAGACACCGTGCACCGCACGCTCGGCGGTAGCTGGGGCACTTTTCTCGCGGCGGCGATGCGGTCTCCTCGCGATGTCGGGACTCTGCTGCCGTCCGGTCCCGAGCTAGCTCGGCGGCTGGCCTCCGTGGTCCCTCGAACCGGCCCGGCGCAACGGCCGGCGGTCGTGGTGGAACTCGGCGCCGGCGCCGGCGCGGTGACCGGGGCAATCGCCGAGCAGGCGGATCAGAACGCGGTGGTGATCGCGGTCGAGAAAGACCCCGGGCTCGCCGAGCGGTTGCGCTCGCGCGAACTCGGCGTGCGGGTGGTCACCGCGGACGCCGCCACCCTACCGGCCATCCTCGCCGCGCACGGCGTGGACCGCGCCGACGTGATCGTCTCAGTGCTGCCGTGGACCCTGTTCGGCCCGCGCCAGCAACGCGAGTTCCTGACCACCTTCGCCGCCGCGCTGCAGACCGACGGGGTGTTCACCGCCGCCGCATACAGCCTGGGCTACTGGACTCCCGCAGCTCGCCGGTTCCGCCGCGAGCTGGAACGGGCGTTCGGCGAGGTGTTGCCCACTCGCACCATGTGGCGGCACCTGCCACCGGCGATGACCTACGTCTGCCGGCGACCCGGTGGGGTCCCGTGATTCACCGCGGGTCCGAGTCGATGAACAGGCGGCCGTCCGCGTGAATCACCCGGAGTGTCCGCTTCACGACGCTGGCGTCGTAGCTGACGTCAACAGGCACGTTCACCGAGCCGTCCGGATTGGCAGTGACCCCGGATGCGTTGCGCGCGCTGACCGACGAGTACTGGCTCCAATGCGACCGGAAGTCCGGCTCGCCGCCGAAGGTCGCTTTCGCGGCGGGCGACAGCAGCTGCCAGGCCGTCGACAGGTCGTCCAGACCGTTGTAGTAGTCGATCACCAGCTGCCCGGCGTCGCTCCAGGCGATCGACCCCTGGGCATGGTCCACCGGCTTGACCTGCGGTGGCACGGGTACAACCTCGGATGGGCCTGGCGGTCGCGTCGCCGGTGCCGAGGTGGTGGCCTGCCCGGCGGGGGGCGCACTCTGTTCGTTGGTGGATGAGCTCCTGGCCACCAACACCCCGACGCCGGCCAACGCGAGCACCGCGAGGATGGCCGCCCCGACGAGCACGCCTGCCCTGCCGTGGGGACCTGTACGTGGCTGCACGCTGCCAGCGAGGGGAGGCCAAGTGGGTGGGGGCTCGGCAGGGGGGAACACAGCCGCTGGTGGGGACACCGGCAGGGGACGGGACGGCACGGTGGGCGGCGGGGTTGCGGGTCCGACCACCCGGGTAGGTGGCGGCGCGGCGCGGGGTGATCTGCGCACCGGCCCGGCGGCGATCGCCGCGGCCAGCTCCGCGCCGGCCCGATGCATATCGGGACGCGCTGCCGGATCCTTGGCCAGCAGGCTCATCAGTACCGCGAACAGGGGGCCCGCGTGCCGCGGTGGCGGTACCTCGCCAACGGCCACCGCGTGCAGAAGCGCGAGCGGGTTGTCGCTGTCGCCGAAGGGAGCCTGCCCCTCCACCGCAGCGTACAGCGTGGCGCCCAGCGAGAAGACGTCCGACGCCGGGGTCGGGACCTGCCCGCGGGCTACCTCCGGAGCGAGGTAGGCCGGGGTGCCGGCCATCATCCCCGTCTGGGTGACCGTGACGTCCCCCGCAGCGCGGGAGACACCGAAGTCGGTGATCTTCGCGGTTCCCCCGTCGGTGATCAGGATGTTGGCGGGCTTGACATCCCGGTGCACGATCTGAGCGGTGTGCGCGGCGGCCAGCGCCGAGGCCACCTGCGCACCGATCGAGGCGACCTCGCTCACCGGGAGGCGGCCACCCTCGTCCAGCATCGCCGCGAGGCTGCGGGCGGGCAGGTACTCCATCACCAGGCAGGGTTCGCCGTCGTGCTCGGCCACGTCGTACACGACGATGGCGTTCGGGTGCTGCAGCCGCGCGGCGATGCGGGCCTCGCGCAGTGCCCGGGCCCGGGCTTCGTCGGTTTCCCGGGGACTCAGACCCGGTTGCAACAGCAGCTGCTTCACCGCGACCAGCCGCTGCAGCCGCTCGTCTTTGGCCTGCCAGACGATGCCCATGCCGCCGCTGCCGATCCGATCGAGCACCCGATAGTGCCCGGCAATCAGTTGACCCGTATCGATGAGTGGTGCTCCCCGTCTGTCCTGGCCTGTCTGCACTGGCTCGGCTGCATGTGGGCCCCGACCGGGAGCCAAGGTTACCGCGCCGGTTCCGGGTCCCGGCAGTTGCCGGCCAGCCCCGCCTCGCCGCGTTCGGGGGGTCGCGGGCACGATCGTGGTCGACATGACACTTACCGAGGCGCTGCCCGGCGGTTGCGGGCCCGACGAGCTGTTCGACATTTTCGTGAACTGGGTTTCGGATCAGGGCCTGGCCCTGTATCCCGCCCAGGAGGATGCGCTAATCGAGATCGTCTCGGGCTCGAATGTGATCCTGGCCACCCCAACCGGATCCGGTAAGAGCCTGGTGGCTACCGGTGCGCACGCAGTCGGGCTGGCGCAGGGCAGGCGCAGCGTCTACACCGCGCCGATCAAGGCGCTGGTTTCGGAGAAGTTCTTCGCGCTGTGTGGGGTTTTCGGCGCCGACCAGGTGGGGATGCTGACCGGGGATTCCAGTGTCAACCCCGGGGCGTCGATCATCTGCTGCACCGCTGAGGTGCTGGCCAACATGGCGCTGCGCGGCGGGCCGGAAACCGACGTCGGCCTGGTCGTGATGGACGAGTTCCACTTCTACGCCGACCCGGACCGTGGCTGGGCCTGGCAGGTGCCGCTGCTCGAACTCCCCAAGGCCCAGTTCCTGCTGATGTCCGCAACGTTGGGTGACGTCATCCGGTTCGAGCAGGACTTGACCCGGCGCACCGGCCGTCCTACGGCAGTGATCCGTTCGGACGAGCGCCCGGTCCCGCTGCATTTCCGGTACGTGACGACGCCGCTGCTCGTGACGCTGGAAGAACTGCTGGCCACCAAGGCGGCGCCGGTTTACGTGGTGCACTTCACTCAAGCCTCGGCTGCCGAGCAGGCACAGGCATTGACCAGCATCAACGTTTGCAGCCGGGCGGAGAAGGACGCGATCGCCGAGCTGATCGGTGGGTTCCGGTTCGCCGCCGGTTTCGGGCGGACGCTATCCCGGCTGGTCCGCCACGGGATCGGCGTGCACCACGCCGGGATGTTGCCGCGGTATCGACGGCTCGTCGAACGGCTCGCCCAGGCCGGCCTGCTGAAGATCATTTGCGGTACGGACACTCTCGGGGTGGGGATCAACGTGCCGATCCGCACCGTCCTGCTCACGGCGTTGGGGAAGTACGACGGAACCCGCACCCGCCACCTCACTGCCCGGGAGTTCCACCAGATCGCCGGCCGGGCCGGCCGGGCCGGTTACGACACGGCCGGCGATGTCGTCGTGCAGGCCCCCGACTACGTGATAGAGAACACCAAGGCGCTGGCTAAGGCGGGCGATGACCCCCGCAAGCTCCGCAGGGTGGTGCGCAAGAAACCCCCCGAGGGCGCGGTGTCCTGGAGCGATCGCACCTTCGACCGGCTGGTGGCGGCCGAACCGGAACCGCTGACGTCCAGTTTCGCGGTGAGCCACGCGATGCTGCTCAACGTCGCCGCCCGGCCCGGTGACGCGTTCGCGGCCATGCGTCACCTGCTCACCGACAACCACGAAGACCGCCCCGCGCAGCGTCGGCACATCAGCCAGGCCATCGCGATCTACCGGGCGTTGCTGGCCGCCGGCGTCATCGAGCGGTTGGCTGTCCCCGACGACCAGGGCCGCACCGTGCGGCTCACCGGTGACCTGCAGCTGGATTTCGCCCTCAACCAGGCGCTGTCGTTGTTCGCGCTAGCCGCGATCGAGCTGCTCGACCAGGACTCGTCGGATTACCCGCTGGACGTGCTGTCGGTGCTCGAGGCCACGCTCGACGATCCGCGCCAGGTACTCGGTGCACAGCTGTCGAAGGCCAAGGGTGAGGCCGTGGCGGCGATGAAGGCCGAGGGCATTGAGTACGAGGAGCGGATGCGGCTGCTGGAGGACGTCACCTATCCGATGCCGCTGACCGAGCTGCTCAACGCGGCGCTGGACACCTACCGGCAGGGCCACCCGTGGGTGGCCGACTACCGGCTGTCGCCCAAGTCGGTGGCCCGGGATCTCGCCGAGCGGGCGATGACGTTCACCGAATACATCGGGTTCTACGGTCTGGCCCGCTCCGAGGGGTTGGTGCTCCGTTACCTGGCCGACGCCTACCAGGCGCTGCGCCGCACGGTGCCCGAGGAGGCCAAGACCGACGGGTTACGCGATCTCCAGGAGTGGCTCGGGGAACTGGTCCGCCAAGTCGACTCCAGCTTGCTGGACGAGTGGGAGAAACTGCGTGACCCCGATTCGCCTGATGCGTCACCGGTGCTGCTGGATCAGCGCCCCCCGCCGGTGACGGCCAACGCGCGGGCCTTCCGGGTGCTGGTCCGCAATGCGCTGTTCCGCCGGGTGGAGCTGGCCGCCCGCAGGCACTGGGACGAGCTCGGGGAGCTGGACTCCGACGCCGGGTGGGACACGCAATCGTGGCGGCAGGCCATCGAACCCTACTTCGCCGACCATGACCAGATCGGCACCGGCGCGGACGCCCGTGGCCCCCACCTGCTGATCATCGACTACCAGCCCGACCGGTGGGTCGTGCGGCAGATCCTGGACGACCCGGCTGGGCACCACGACTGGGGGATCAGCGCCGAGGTCGATCTGCCCGCCTCAGCGGAGTCCGGGACGGCGGTCGTGCGGGTGACCGCGGTCGGCCGGCTGTAACGGAACGGGCTACAGGCGCTGCAGGCCGGCGAGTACCCGCTGCATCAGAGCGACGTCGGGTGCGGCGTCAGCAGAGCCCACCGTGCGGTGTACCGCGACGTTCCCTGCGGCGGCCAAGTCTCCCAACAGAACACGGACCACTCCCAGCGGCATCGACATCGTGGCGGCGAGCTCCGCGACTGAGCGCGGGGTGGCGCAGAGCTCGAGAATCCTGCGGTGCTCCGGACCGGCCATCGGGTCGGATGAGTGACCGGCTGCCGAGACCAGGGCCTCCACCGCAAGATCGAAGGTTGACGCGGTCCGCCCCTGAGTCCAGGAGTAGGGACGCACCAAGTCGTAGGTTTCTTTGGACGTGCCCCAGTCGACCCCGTCGGGCCTTTCGACCTCCTCGACCCCACCGACATCGGCACAGTCAGGCTCGGGCACCGGTGGGGTGACCTCCAGCTGTGCCACTGCCAGCAGCTCGGCCTGCGGACCGGGCGGCTGGGTGCCGGTGGCCTCCGTTGCCTGCTGCTCGAGGTCCTGCGATTCGTGGTCGTGTTCCTCAGGATTGCGCCGCCAACGGCTCAAGATCGACGGTAATCGGACGCCGGTCGCAGCGGCGTCATTCTGCTCCGACGATTCCACCGCCGCCCGGCTCCGACGTCCCGCCGTGCCGCCGAATCGGGCGCCAGTCTGGCCGACCACGGGGCTGTCGGCACTCCGACGCCCCCCCGAGTTGTGATCTGAGTCCACGGGCGCGCAGAGTAGGCGTCCGGTGTCAAGACCCCGTCACAGGGGTGTCCCGGTGGTCATTTCCCCTTGGTGGTAAAGCGACGGTAGGCGGTCAGCTCGGCTCGTTGCCCGGCTTCCACTTGATGCCGCACCCCATACTGGGTCGCTGCGGTTCAGGTACCGGCTTCCCGGCCAGCACCAAGTCCAGCGCCGCGCGCAACGCCTTGCCGGTCACAGGGGCGTCGTTGCGGGGGCGGGACTCGTCGAACTCGCCCCGGTAGACGAGTTTGTGCCCGGCGTCGTAGAGGAAGAAGTCCGGGGTGCACGCACCCCGGTAGGTCAGCGCAACCTCCTGGGTGGCGTCGAGCAGGTAGGGGAACGTGAATCCGGCGCGATGGACCTGCTCAGCCAACCCCTCCGGGCCGTCGGCGGGATAGGTCTCGATGTCGTTGCTGCAGATAGCCACCGCGGCCACGTCACGCGCGCGGTACTCGGCGACCAGCGACCCGAGTGCCCGCTCGATGTGCTGGACATAGGGACAGTGGTTGGACAAGAACATCACCAGCAGCGGGCGGTCGGGAGCGAGGTCGTCGGAGGTCACGGTCTGGCCGTCCAGGGACGGTAGGGCGAACGGCGGAGCCGGCGTGCCGAGCGGGACCATGAAGGAGTTCACTGCCATGGTCGCCAGTCTCTCATCAGAGTGCTCTCGACTGTGTCTCCGAATGAGAAGAAACGGGTCACTTCGCGAAGATCAGGAGGCGCCGCCCGGCCCCGTCGAACAGCTCACCACCGTGGACCGATTCGACAGGGCCGGCGTCGGCCCTACATGATTCCAACTAGGAGGCAGCTAGACTAGTGCGGAGGCCGGTTGGTGGCGTCCTGGATCTTGCGCACCGCGCCGTCAATCTGGCTATGGTACTTGCCCTTGGTGCGCTCATTGACGAAACGGCCGGTCTGATCGGCGATCTTGTTGACCTTGTCGGGGTTGCTCTTGGCATACCGCAACGCCGCCTGGGCGATCCCTGCAAGAGCCACGAGCTTTCCGAGCTTTCTGAGCATCAGTGCCCTCCCTTTGCCTGAGCCAGCACACAGTCCCCAGCTAGATCACTGAGAAATTGTTGGCGAGGATACCGCGCTTGGACGAGGCATGGTGGACTGCGGGTCCGGGGATTTCAGAACCCCATCGCCTGGGCACGGCGCTTCACTTCGCGGCCCCGGTCGCTTCGCAAGGCACCGATCGGGGTGCCAGGCAGCGAGTCCTCCGCGGTGAAAAGCCAGCGCAGGATCTCTTCGACGGAGTAGCCGGCATCACGCAACAGGGTGATCGTGCCGGGCAGCCCCTTGACAACGGCATCACCGTTGAGGAACTCCGCAGGCACCACCGTCACGCCGTGGCGGCGAACCCCCAGCAGTTGCCCGTCGCGCAGCATCTGGTGCACCCGCGTTACCGGCAACCCGAGCCGTTGTGCCACGTCGGGTAACGGCAGCACCACCACCTCGGAATCGAGTACGTCCGGGGCCAGAGGGATGTCACTCACAGCGGTCACCATGCCATATCTTCCGCCGTTCGGGCAGCGCCGGTCCGTACGATCCAGGCCAAGCCCTTACGATCCTCAGACTGTGGAACACCAGCGGTCCGATCACGACGGGAGCCTGGTCGGTGGCCTGCTCGAGGGGCGCTACCGGGTCGGTCCCGTGCTGGCCCGCGGCGGCATGTCCACCGTCTACCGAGGCACCGACACCCGGCTGGACCGTCCGGTCGCCATCAAGGTGATGGCTCCCCGGTTCGCCGCCGACCCGGTGTTCTTGCAGCGCTTCGAACGGGAGGCTCGCGCGGCTGCCCGGCTGCACCATCCCGGAGTGGTCGCGGTTCACGACCAGGGCGTCGACTCCTCCCTCGCGGGGAACCACGCGTTTCTGGTGATGGAACTGGTGGAGGGTGGAACGCTGCGGGATCTGCTGCGCCAGCACGGCAGGTTGTCGGTACCGCTGGCGATCGCGGTAGCCGACATGGTGCTCTCGGCGTTGGCCGCAGCGCACCAGGAAGGACTGGTTCATCGCGACATCAAACCGGAGAACGTTCTCATCGGGTCCGGTGGCGTGGTGAAGGTGGCCGACTTCGGACTGGTCCGCGCCGCGGCCGAAGTCAGCACAACGGGAGACATCATCCTCGGCACGGTCTCCTACCTGTCGCCGGAACAGGTCACGACCGGGGCGGCCGACGCCCGAAGCGACGTCTACGCCGCTGGCGTGCTGCTGTTCGAGATGCTCACCGGAGCACCGCCCTACACCGGCGACACCGCGCTGTCGGTGGCCTATCGCCACGTCAACGACGACATACCGGCTCCGAGTACGGCAGGCGTTGACGTGCCGGCATCGCTGGACGATCTGGTCGTCCGGGCCACCCGTCGGGACCCGGCGGCCCGCCCACCGGACGCGTCGGAGTTCCTGCGCGAACTACGGACGGTGCGCACCAACCTGCGGATCGATCGAGTACCGGTCCCGGTGCTCGCTGGTGCACTCACCACGGTGGCAGCCCTGCCCACTGACGACGGACCGGGTGGGACCCGAGCCCTCGCCAGGGTCGACGTGGTGACCGGTGAACCCGACCTGCGTCACCGTGACCCAACCGGACCCTCCCGGGGGCATCAGTCCTGGAAGCAGTTCCCCGACCAGGATCCCTACCTGCGCGAGCGGGCCCGCAACCGGCGCGCCTTCATCATCTGGCTGGTGATCGTGCTGATGCTTGCGAGCGCGATCGGGGTGGGCGCGTGGTGGCTGGGTAGCGGGCGGTGGACCCTGGTGCCCAACCTCACGGGTCTGCAGCGCAGCGCCGTGGAGACCACCCTGGCTGCCGTCGACCTCAAACCCCGCCTCATCGAGGACCACCACGACGCCATCCCCCCCGGCGCGGTGGTCAGCAGCGATCCCGAACCGGGTTACCGCGCGGCTCGCGGCTCGGACGTCACCGTGGTGATCTCGTTGGGCCATCCAGTGGTGCCCGAGCTGGCGGTAGGCATCACGGCGGACAATGCCGAGGATGCGCTGCGCGAGGCGGATCTGAGCCCGCGGCGTGACCCGGCTGCCGAGGAGTTCCACAGCACCGTCCCGAGGGGCACGGTGATCGGAGTGCGCCCGGCCGCCGGAACCATCCTCACTGTCGGCGCGCCGGTGACTCTGGTGGTCAGCAAGGGCGTGGCCCCGACCACCGTGCCGGACGTGCGGGGTCTGCGTCAGGCTGACGCAGTGTCGGTGCTGGCCCGGGCCGGTCTGACCGCGCAGCTACGCCGCCAGTTCGACGGCCAAGTGCCCGGTGGGCGGGCGATCGGCACTGACCCAAAGGCCGGTACCGGCACTACCCGCGGCACCAGCGTCATCCTGCTGGTGAGCACCGCGTCGGTGGTGCCCGAGGTGGTCGGGTTATCCGTTGCGCAGGCCCAGCAGGTGCTCGCCGATGCCGGACTGAACAGCACGGTCACTGAGTCGTTCAGTGGATTGCCACTTTTCGGGGGACGGGTGATCTCGCAGTCACCTGGTGCGGGTCAACCCGTCCGCCCCGGCACCACCATCGAGCTCACAACGCTGTGAGTACTCGTGAGTGCGTAACAGTGTCATGCCACTGTTACGCACTCACGAGCGGAGCATCTCGGCGACCAGGAATGCCAGTTCCAGCGCCTGCTGGGTGTTCAGTCGTGGATCGCACGCGGTGTCGTAGCGACCGGCCAGGTCGGCGTCAGAGATGTCCTGAGCACCGCCGAGGCACTCGGTGACGTCCTCCCCGGTGAGTTCCACGTGGATCCCGCCGGGATGGGTCCCCAGCGCGCGGTGCACTTCGAAGAAACCCTGCACCTCGTCAACCACCCAGTCGAAGTGCCGGGTCTTGTACCCGGTGGAGGACTCGATGGTGTTGCCGTGCATGGGGTCGCACTGCCAGATCACTTGATGCCCAGCGGCGGTGACCTTCTGCACGATCCCGGGCAACACGTCGCGGACCCGCTGCGCCCCCATCCGGGAGATCAGTGTGAGCCGACCCGGTATGCCGTGCGGATCCAGCCGCTCGACGTACTCCACGGCCTGATCGGGCGTGGTACTCGGACCCAGTTTGAGCCCAATAGGGTTGGCCAGCAGCTCGGCGAACGCGATGTGCGCCCCGTCCAACGCCCGAGTCCGCTCCCCCACCCAGACGAAATGCGCCGACAGGTCGTAGAGCTTGGGTTCGTCGACGGTGTTGTCCAAGCGGAGCATGGCCCGCTCGTAGTCGAGCACCAGCGCTTCATGGCTGGCGTAGATCTCAGTGGAGCGCAGCGAAGAATCGCTGACACCGGCTGCCGACATGAATCGCAGACCTCGGTCGATCTCGCCGGCCAGGGCCTCGTACCGCGCCCCGGCCGGCGATTGCCGCACGAAGTCCTTGTTCCAGTCGTGCACCCGGTGCAGGTCCGCCATGCCAGCCAAGGTCAGCGCCCGCACCAGGTTCATCGCCGCCGCGGCGTTGGCGTAGGCCCGGATCATCCGCGACGGATCGTGCTCCCGCGCCTCGTGGGTAGGGGCCAAAGAGTTGATCATGTCACCGCGGTAGCACGGCAGACCCAATGCATCCATCGGAGCGGACCGAGGTTTGGCGTACTGCCCGGCCACTCGCCCCACCTTCACCACCGGCATGCTCGATCCGTAGGTGAGGACCACCGCCATCTGCAACAGCGTGCGGATGGTGGCCCGCAGGTGCGGCTCGGTGTTGTCGGCGAAGGTCTCAGCACAGTCCCCGCCCTGCAGCAGAAACGCCTCCCCGCGGGCCACCGCCCCGAGCTGATCACGCAGCTGGTCCACCTCAGTGGGCACGGTGATCGGTGGAACGCTTTCCAGCACGGTGCGCACATTGCGCACCGCGTCCGGGTCCGACCAGCTCGGTTGTTGTGCGGCGGGCCGGGCCAGCGCAGCGTCCAGCCTGGTCCGGAGATCGACGGGCAGCGGTGGGAGCTCCGGCAGGGTGTCGATCGGAACATCCACGGTCCAGTTCACAGCGGCTCAGCCTATGGGGGCCGTTAACCGAAGAAGACCTCGGCCTCCGTGTGGCGCCGCGGAGGGACCGTCTTGATCGACGCGGTTGCCT
The DNA here is from genome assembly GCA_035275565.1 of Pseudonocardiaceae bacterium. GTDB lineage: Bacteria > Actinomycetota > Actinomycetes > Mycobacteriales > Pseudonocardiaceae. The sequence continues at coordinate 28,594 of DATEMN010000443.1, forward strand.
CGGCCAGCTTCACCCGGACGATGTCGGTGCCGCGGAGCGCGACCATCACGCCGCTGTCGCCCTCGTGCACCGCGTCGACGGCATGGATACCGAAGCGGGTGGCCAGCACCCGGTCGTAGGCGGTGGGGGTACCGCCACGCTGAATGTGCCCCAGCACCACGGCACGGGACTCGGCGCTGGTGCGTCGGGAGATCTCGTCGGCTAGCCAGATGCCGACGCCGCCGAGGCGTTTATGGCCGAACGCGTCGGTCTCTCCGTCAGTTAGCAGCTCCGCGCCGCCTTCCGGCACCGCGCCCTCGGCTACCACCACGATCGCGGCGGCGTCCCGATCAAGGCACCGGATGACCCACTTACACACCTGGTCCACGGAGAACGGCCATTCCGGCATCAGGATGACGTTCGCCCCGCCGGCCATTCCGGAGTGCAGGGCAATCCAGCCAGCGTGTCGGCCCATCACCTCCACAACCGCCGCACGGTGGTGCGACTCCGCGGTGGTGCGCAGCCGGTCGATCGCCTCGGTCGCGATGTGCACAGCGGTGTCGAAGCCGAAGGTGTAGTCGGTGGCATCCAGATCGTTGTCGATCGTCTTCGGTACCCCCACCACGACAACCCCGTCTTCGCTCAACCGGCGAGCCACCCCGAGGGTGTCCTCACCGCCGATCGCGATCAGGGCGTCCACGCCGTGTTCGGCGAGGGTCCGCTTGACCTGCTCAGCACCACCGTTGCGGTACGGGTTGGTGCGCGAGGTGCGCAAGATGGTGCCACCGAGCGGCAGGATGTGCTCCACGTCGGCCAGACCGAGCGGCTGGATCAGCCCCTCCATCGGTCCCCGCCAACCGTCCCGGAACCCGATGATCTCGTGCCCGTACACCTCGATGCCCTTGCGGACCACCGCCCGGATCACCGCATTGAGCCCCGGGCAGTCCCCACCCCCCGTGAGTACGCCGATACGCATATCGATTTCGCCTTCCCACTCGTCCTTGCTTGACGCCGTGAGAGTGACACGACTGGCATCGATGCGGCAAAACGAGAGGTCATCGAGCGCGGCCAGGGTGCGCCGCGCGGTACTCCTCGATCACCCGCCACCTGGTGAGGTTGTGCCGGGCATCGGCCACCGCGTCGTGAGCGTCACTGGGAGGCGGCGGCAATGCCGGCCGGCCGGCATCTTCCCAGCGCTGCCTCAGGTCACGGGTGAACCGGGGTAGGGCTCGGGGCAGCGCCGGCATCGGCCCCCACAGCTGGGCGAGAGCGACGTGATCGTAGGCGGCGAGCCAGGCCCACAGCTCCACGCGCTCACCGGACTCGGTGAGAAACTCCAGTAGCGTGTCGCGGATGGCCGCCCGGCTGCGCCAAGCCCGGTCCGAGGGTGACGGCAACTTGGGCAACACGTGCGACCGCACCCACTCGCCGGCCCGCTGCGGATCGAACTCGGTGGAGACCGCGTAATACTCCCGACCCTGCTCGTCCACCACTCCGATGGAGACCAGCTCGATGGTGACGCCATCCTCGATGAACTCGCAGTCGTAGAAGAACCGCACGACCGGCCAGCCTACGCAGCGTCCGTCAGGACGCCTTGAGAGCCAGCCGCGACGGCTCCTCGCGCTGCTTGACCGACAACGCGTACCTGTCCACGTACTCTTGGCCGGAGAGCTCCATCAAGGCGTACATGATCTCGTCGACCATCGATCGTTCAACGAACCGGTTACCGGCCAGATCCGCGTAGCGGGAGAAGTCCAGCGGTGCGCCGAAGCGCACTTCTACCGGGTGCGGCCGCCACATCTTGGTGCCCATGGGGCTGACCTTGTCGGTGCCGACCATGGCGACCGGGATCACCGGAACGCCTGCCTGCAGCGCCATCCGGGCGACGCCAGTCTTGCCTTTGTACAACCGGCCGTCCGGGGACCGGGTGCCTTCCGGGTAGATGCCGAGCAGGTTACCCGCGGCCAACAACCGCACTCCGGTGTCCAGGGCCGCCTGCGCGGCAGAGCCGCTGGAGCGGTCTATCGGAACTTGGCCGGTCGCGCTGAAGAACTGCCGCTTGAACCATCCCCGCAGTCCCGGTGTGGTGAAGTACTCCCGCTTGGCCAGAAACGTCACCCGGCGGCGGACTACCAGGGGTAGGAAGAAGGAGTCGGCGACCGCGAGGTGATTGCTAGCCAAAATAGCGCCGCCACGTCGCGGGAGATGCTCGGCGCCATAAACCCGCGGACGGCATGCCAGACGCATCACCGGGCCCAGTAGCAGGTGTTTGAGCAGCCAGTAGAACACCGCCTACCGATCCTTCCCTCGCCCTCGTGGGCCACCGCACCAATCCAGCCTACGGAGCCGGGTCAGGGGTGCACAAACGCCACGGCTCCTAACCCTTGGTACGCAGGTCAGGCGGACGCGGTTCGATCCAGACAGCACTCGCGTGCCTCCGGTACCGTCATTCCCACAGTGATCCAGGCCGAAACCCAAGGGCGGTGTCGGAGTTGAGCTTTCCCGATCCGGATCGTTTCGAGCCACCGGAGCCACCACCGCTGCCAGTGCCCAGGCCACGGACGGTGGGCGGGCTGGCGTTACTCGCCGTCGGGGTGCTGCTGTTGGTAGGACCGAACCTGTTGAGGTTGGGCGAGGACATGGCGAGGTTGCTGGGTCTGGTTGCGCTGACCGCCGGGATCGGCGTCCTGGTGATCGGGCTGCGTTCCGGCCCACCGCCGGAGGGTTGGGACGATGGGGTGCGGCTGTAGCGTTGCACCGTGACGTGCATCAGCGCTCCACGCGGCGCTTGAGTTCCTTCAGCGCGATGTCTAAAATGATCAGCTCGCCCTTTCTCTTGATCATTCCGAGCATGGGTATCGCCAGCTCGACCGTGAGGCTGTACGTCACTTGGCCAGGCCACGATACGTTCGATACCCCAGACCAGGTCGACCAGCGGCCTGGCCAGCCAGTACGAGCAATAATGAGCAGCCCGAGCCGCGGAGGTACCCGTGCGGGAGTTCACAGTCCCGGCCACCACGACGGTGGCCGACGAGGAAAATCTCACCGATGCGGTGTGGGCCAACGCCGAGCGGTTCGCTGGCAGCGTCAGCTTTCGCCGCCGGGTCGACGGCAGTTGGGTGGACGTCACCGCGAGGGACTTCGCGACGCAGGTGATCGCAGTGGCCAAGGGCCTCATCGCATCGGGCATCCAGCGCGGGGATCGCATCGCGCTGCTCTCCAAGACCCGGTACGAGTGGGCACTGCTGGACTACGCGATCTGGGCTGCTGGCGGATCGACGGTGCCGATTTACGAGACGTCCTCCGCTGAGCAGGTGGAATGGATCCTGTCGGATTCTGACGCCAGGGTGGTCTTCGTCGAGACTCCCGACCACCGCGAGATAGCCCACGCTCTGGTTGATCGCCTACGCGAGCCGGCTGCCATCTGGCAGATCGAGCCGGCGACAGACAGCGGCGATGCGGGCGTGACGATTGACGCACTCGCCGCGCTGGGCGCTGAGATCAGCGACGACGTCGTGCGCGAACGCGCCGCCGCAGTGGGTGCCGAGGATCTGGCCACGCTGATCTATACCTCGGGAACCACCGGGCGGCCCAAAGGGTGCGAGATCACCCACCGCAACCTGCTGGCCCAGATCCGCGCGGTGGCGACGGAGTTCCCCGACCTGATGCAGCCAGCCAACTCGTTGTTGCTGTTCCTCCCGCTGGCGCACGTGCTCGCCCGGTTTGTGCAATGCTGCTGTGTGTACGAGCGGATCACCCTGGGGCACGCCCCGGATGTGCAGAACCTGGGGGTCGATCTGGCCGACTTCCGGCCAACGTTCGTGCTGGCGGTGCCCCGGGTGTTCGAGAAAGTCTACAACGCGGCAAAGCACAAGGCGTATGCCGACGGCAAGGGCGCTGTCTTCGATCTCGCCGACGCCACCGCCGTCGAGTGGAGCCGCGCCCGCGACGCCGGTGGGGCCGGGCTGGTTCTGTCAGCCAAGCACGCGTTGTTCGACCGGCTGGTCTACTCCAAGCTGCGGGCGGTGTTCGGCGGTCGGTGCGTCGCGGCGGTCTCCGGTAGCGCCCCGCTGGGTGAGCGGCTCGGACATTTCTTCCGCGGTATCGGGGTGCCGGTGCTGGAGGGCTACGGGCTGACCGAGACCAGCGCGCCCGCCACGGTGAACACCGAGCGACACGCCAAGATCGGTACCGTGGGTCGACCGTTGCCCGGCGTGCGGATCAAGATCGATGACGACGGCGAGGTACTGATCAAGAGCCCGGGGGTGTTGCGCCGGTACTGGCACAACACGCAGGCCACCGAGGAAACGGTCATCGACGGCTGGTTTCACTCCGGCGATC
>DATEMN010000444.1:0-21630 GCA_035275565.1 Pseudonocardiaceae bacterium
GCGCACCCCCGGTCAGCACACCGATCATCACTACCGCAGTCACGGCGGCCGCCAGCACGCCGGCGCCGATCCAGCGGGCCCGCAGCCGGCGCAGCGCAGCCATTATGATCACTGGCTCGCGCGGGGTGGGGCGGCGCGGCACCAACCGCGTCGGGGCAGCGGGATGGTGGTCAGCCCCCGGGGTTTCGGTGCCCGGCGCAGGGGGGTGACGGTCAGCCCCCGACGATTCGACGGCCAGCGCGGCGTCGAGGCGCTGTGCCACGGCGTCGGGCATCTGGGCTGGCAGCGTCGCCAGGTCGGCCACTGTGGCGTCCAAGGCCGCGAGCACCGCACTGGCCTGTGGATCCGTGGCCACCTGAGACCGCAATCGGGCAGCAGCCCGCCCGGTGAGCGCACCCGCGTGCAGGTCGGCGAGCAGCTCCAGCGACCAGGGGAGGTCATTGGGGCGCACCGGACCTCCGGTACCGGTCATCGTCCCTCCCTTCCACGCTGGCGCACCGCTACGGCACCAGATGAGACGTTTGCATTCGCATCGGGGTTCCGTAGATGTCCGAGTAATACCGCCAGCCGGGCGCGACCGCGCGCGCAGCGGCTCTTGACCGTCCCCTCGGCCACCCCCAGCAGCCGGGCGGTTTCGGCCACCGAGTATCCCTCGACGTCGACCAGAACGATCGCGGCACGTTGCTCGACGGGCAGTGACCCCAGCGCATCGTCGAGCGCCAGCTGGAATTCCCGGTCGGTCATCGCGTCCAGGTTCGACGCCGGCTCGCCCGGACCGGTGTCCGGCAGCGGGGCGGTGGGACGGCTCCGGTTGTGGCGAATCCGGTCCAGGCAGGCATTGACCACGATCCGATGCAGCCAGGTGGTCACTTGGGCCTGGCCGCGAAACCCGCCGGCTGAGCGAAACGCCGAGATGAACGCGTCCTGAACGGCGTCGGCGGCGTCCTCGGGATCACCCAGGGTCCGTAGGGCGATGGCCCACATCCGGTCCCGGTGCCGGCGCACGAGCTCGGTGAACGCCAGCGGATCCCCGCCGACGTGCGCCGCGATCAGCTCGGCGTCCGAGCTCTCTGAGAGATGACGCACGCCGGGGAGGGTAGCGCCGATCAGGTGGCCCGGGTCTGGACCCCAACCTCGCTGAGCTTGGATTGATTGCGATCTCCCGCACCGGCCAGTCCGGTGATCCACACCAGCAGGTATCGCGTCGGTGGTCCGGTCCGCAGCGGGATCTGGGTGCTGCCGCGACCGAGAGTGGCGGTGCCGACCAGGGTGGTCTCGCCCAGCGCCGCCTTCGGGGACGTGGCAGTCCGTATCTCCAGTACGGTGCCCGGGCTAGGAGAGATCACGGTCACCGACGCCGCCGAGACGGGTGCCTCGAAGCTCAGCATGACGCCGAGCCCCTTCTTGTAGCTGGGGAACTGCTCCAGGTAAGAGTCGGTCGACCAGCCGGTGTTCGGATTGCCGTCGAGGAGCTTGCCGACGTCTTTCTGATGGTCCGGGCTGCCCAGCCCGGAGGGGTCGTAGACCGCCGAGTTCTTGACCCGGACCGCCGCCGACGGCGTCACAGGCGGCGCGACCGGCGCGAGCAGGGTGTCCGGCGAGGGGCCCGCGACGACCAGCGGGGTGCCCCCCGTGTCGACGAACACCGACAGCACCTGCATGCCAGCGTAGCCGAGGATCAGCAGCGTGGTGGTGACCAGCACGGCCATCGACAGGCCCAGTTTCGTCCGGCGTTGCCGGTGGGCTCGTACCGGGTCCGCTGGCCGGGCGCGACTGTGGCGACCCGTCGCGGTCAGGTCGTCGTGGAACTGAGACGCGCTGAGCTCGAGCACCCGTCGCACGGCGGCGCCGGTGTGCACGCCGCCGCCGGTGCCCGGATCGGCGAGGCTGCGCAGCGTCAGGGTGGACAGCTCCACGGGCACGCCGGGCCGCAGCGTCGTGGGGCTGGCCGGGGAGCCGTCCGGTTGCCGCGGCGCGGTCGGCAGGTTGCTCGGCCCACCAAGCAACGGCCAGTACCCGGTGAGCAGCAGGTACAGCATTGCGCCGAGGCCGCGGATGTCGTCCTGAGAGCTGGTTTCCGGCAGTGGACCGGGAAAAGCGAGCCGCGCCTGCCCGTCGGGGGTCACTCTGATCCGATACGGATGGTCGCAGCCGAGGATCAGACCGGCGCTGTGCGCGGCGTCGACCGCACCGGCCAACGGGGCCAGCACGCCGGCTGCCACCGACGGTGGCGGCAGCCCATTGTTCAACAGTTCGATCAGACCACGACCCCGGGTCCACTCCGCGACCACGACCGCAACGTTCGGGCTGGTCCTGGCGTCGGGCTCCAGCACATCGAGCACCCGCGCCGCACCTGCGGTCTCCAAGCGGGCCGAGCGCAGCGCGCGGGCGACGGCGGAACGGATCAGCCCGGGATCCTGTGATGTCGCGATGAATAAGGTCAGCGCGACATCACGGTCCAGCACCAAGTCCCGACCCTGCCACAGCCGGACGTTGCCGCGGTCGTCGCGACCGACCTCAGACAGTAAGCGGTAACGACCGCGCCCGACCAGCGCGCCGGGGGTCGGCCACGGGGGCACGGGCCGGGGTGTCCCGGCGGCTCCCGTCGAATCCCCGCTCACCGGCCCTCCCGCGTTGTTCGTGACGCAGCCTTGCCCCCAACGCAACACCCCCAGCGGCACCGCCACCGGGAGGTGACCTCAAGTCTACGGCTCTCGGGGACGATTCGGGGGTTGTTCGGGCGGCTGGCGGGTCCACCGGGCCAGGACGGCCAGGACGGGTCGGGCCTCCGGAATCCGCAGGGCGAGCAGGCCCCCGCCCATCACCGCGCCGACCACGACGATGGTAAGCACCAGGTGCAACCAGGCTCCCGCAACATCTCCTCCGACGTCGAGCAGCATCCGCAATCCGAGCACCGCGCCTGCCGCGGGTACCGCCACCACCAGGCAATAACCCACCGTGATCAGCGTGCGTCTGGTCTCCACCCGGCCCAATCGCCGGCGCAGCCAGACCTGCCCGATCACGGCACCCAACAGGCACGACAGCGAGTTGACCGCGGTGAGTCCGAGCACGACGTCGGCGCCGTCCAGCAGCACCGGGCAGGCCAGCAACAGCGGCAGCTTCACCGCCACCATCACCGCATTGATCACGGTGGGGGTGCGCGCGTCGGCCATCGAGTAGAACACCCGCAGCTGCAGCATCGTCACCGCATAGGGCAGCAGGCCGAACGCCGAGAAGGCCAGCGCGGCACCGAGGCGCTCCGCGTCGCTGCCCGCCTTGCCCAGCGAGAACAGCGCAACCCCGATCTGCTCCCCGGCCAGGGTGAAGACCACGGTGATCGGGATCAGCGCCACCGTGAGATAACGGCTGCCCAGCGACAGGTCCTTGACCACCCCGCGCCAGTCGGCGTCGGCCGCCGCCCGGCTCATTCGCGGCATGATCGCGGTGAGCAGGGAGTACCCGAGGACGCCGTAGGGCAGTTGCAGCAATAGCCATACCAGGCTGTAGATCACCACCCCGCCCGGATCACCCTGTGCCGCCGCCCGGGTGGTGATCACGAAGCCGAGCTGACCGACCAGCACGTAGAGCACGAACCAGGCCGCCATCCCGCCCGCCTGGGTGAGTCTGCGATCCCACCCCCAGCGCCAGCCGAAGTGAAAACCCGCCCGGCGCAGCCCGGGCAGCTGCACCATTGCCTGCGCGATGATGCCCGCAGTCGTGCCCAAACCCAGGACCAGCAGTTTCGGGTCACTGATCCGGGCCGGGTCGAGCGTGATCTCCCCGGGGACCAGGGCGTAAACCCCCAAGAACACCAGCACGATCACGTTGTTGAGGACCGGCGCCCAGGCCGGTGGGCCGAAGATGCTGCGGGCGTTGAGGATCGCCCCGAACAACCCCGAAAGGCCGTAGAACAGGATCTGGGGCAGCAGGAGGTAGCCGAACACCGTGGCCAGCTGCGGGTTGGCGGCCGCGCCGTCACCGAGTAATAGGGCGGCCAGAAACGGCGCCGCTGCGACGGCGAGCACCGTGGCGACGACGAGCGCCGCGCAAGCGACGGTGACCAGCCGCTGTGCGTAAGCCTCGCCCTGGTCGGCGTCCTCCTTCGCGGCGCGCACCAGCAGCGGTACCACGATGCTGGTCAGCACCCCGCCGAGGAGGATCTCGTAGAGCATTGCCGGCAGTGTGTTGGAGACGGTGTAGGAGTCGTTGATCACACCGAGCCCGAGCACGGCGGCGAGCCCGAGCTGGCGGGCGAACCCGGTGATCCGGCTGACCAGGGTGGCCACCGCCATCGCGCGGGTGGCCGCGGCCACCGAGGTCTTACGTCCCCCGTGCTCGCCGCCACCGGGGTTCATGCCGGTGCGGTTCGCGGTGTCCGAGAATTTCACCAGTCACCCCGCTTCCCGTGCTCGGCGTGCTCGCCGCACCCGGCGCGCTACCAACAGGATCAGCGCGGCACCGGCGCCTGCGGTGAGTGCGACAGTAACGGTGCCGAAGGCGGTGGAGCGCACCTGCAGAGTGCTCGGCTCGCCCAGTGCGGTGCCACCTGGGGTGCTCAACCGGGCCTCGACGCTGAACTGACCGGCTCGGCTCACCTTCGCCGGGATGAGGAACTGCCGGGTGCTGCGGGCCGGCACCAGCTGTAGCCCGACCGCCCCGGCGCGCAGTCCGGCGGTCTCGGACAGGCTCAGCGCAACCTGGACACCGACCGGTAGCTCATTGCTCACCGTGATCAGCAGCGGCGAGTCCGAGGCCGCCAGCGTGTAGGGCCCGGGTGACTGCACGATCCGCACCGACCGGCGCAGCTCGTCGAGCCGGCCGTGCAACTCCCCGGTCACCAGCGCGGCCTGGCCCGGTTGGGTGCGCCAGGCCGAGGACACCCCCCGCAGCAGCCCCAGCCGCAACGGGTCGAGTAGATCGACCGGGGTGATGTCCGCGGTGGCATCGAGCACGGTGGCCACCTGCAGGTCGCGCAGGGCGTCCCGGTCCCGCTCCACCCCCGCGGTGACGATGGGCGGGATCTCCTGCGTGGCGGCCTGCGGCGGGTAGACCACCGCGGTGGCAGGACCGGCGACCCGGATGGTGGCCAGCGCCGGCAGGTCACGAGCGGCGACGAAGCCGGTCTCCAGCAGCTGCCGGGCGGTGTTCAGCAGCATGGCGGCCTCGGTGCCCCGGGCCTGCCAGCGGCGTGGGGGGACCAGCAGGACGGGCCGGCGATCCGGGTCGATCGCGGCGCGATACACCAGTGCGCCGAGCCCGTCCTGGGCGGCCAGCGGGCTCGCGGTGCCGGCGGGCCGGGAGGAGACCACGCCGACGTCACCGTCGGGCGGTTGCGGTGGCGTATCCAGCGCGCTGGTCAGCAGGGAGTCGACGATCAGGCCGACCGGGGCGCTGCCGGCCAGGGCGACGGCGTCGCCGGCCACCGCCGGGGCGGACATACCGCGGGGTTCCAGCAGCACGGCGCGGGTTTGCAGGGCGGTGAGGTCGGCCAGCGTGCGCTCGTCGAGCACTCCGCCGGCCGGCCAGCTCACTCCGGTCAGCGGTTGTACTCCGAGCAGGTCGCGCACCAGCTGCACGCCGGTGCTGGTGGCCAGGGCCTCCAGGTCGGTCAGCCCGGCTCGGGACAGCGCCACCAGGTCGGGATCGGCGTAGGGCAGCGGTAGCACGCACCGGCCCTGGACCGCGCCGCGTAGCCGATCAAGCCAAGTTTGGGCGTCCTGCGCGCCGGTGCCCTCGCTGATCCCGCCGGGGTGCGCCACCCGGTAGCCGCGGCTCATCCCGTCGACCGTCTCGAGCAGCAGCGGGTCGATCGCCACGCAGACGGCCGGGGCCAGCGCTGACCCTGGTGGCAGCACCTGCTCGAGCGCACCGAGCATGCCGTCGAGCCGCCCACCGGTAGCGATATCGGTGGCCACTGGATCCGTTCCGGCCTGGGCACTGCGGATCAGGATCGGTTCGCCGGGACCGGTGGGCAGCCGGGCGGGTTCCGCCGCCAGCGGCCACACCACGGTCAGCGGCACCGGTTGCGATGGTGGGGGCACCACCGGTCCAGCCGGCCCGCCCACGGTGGCGGGCGGGATCCCGAGTACCGGCAGTAACAGCGGGACCACCGCCAGCCGTGCGGTGTCGCCGAAGTCCGGCTTGCCGTTGAGGTTGACCAGCAGCGGGTACACGCCCGGTTCATCGATCTGCAACGACTCCAGGTCCGCCCCGCCACGCAACGGCACATCGAGCTGGAACGGGCTGCTCTGCCCCGGGTTGAGGTCGCGTAGCAGGTGCTGGAACCGGGTGACGCGGGGCGCTTCGGGGACGTCGCGCACGGCCCGCGCGGCCGCCTCGTCGGAGGTGACCGGCTCGCCGCGTTGCAGCCGGACGCCGAGCTTGGTCAGCGGCCGGTCCCCGATGTTGACCACCCGGCCCGTGACTCTGAGCACCGGCCCGCTGGAGACGGTGACCACCCGGGGTGACATCTCCGCCAGCTCCAGCCGGGCCAGCACGTTCGGGGGTTGTCGGACATGGGCGTGGGCCAGGGATGCGCTCAGCAACCCCAGCACCGTCACCAGCAGGGCCGCGGCGATCAGGCGAACTCGACACTTCACCCGGGGCGCCTCACGCCGAATCCGCGAGCATCTCAGCGGCGCGACGGACCAGGCGACGCTCGTCGGCGTAAGCCAACCGGGCCGGCAGGTCGGCCAACGGCACCCAGGCCACCTCGGTGACCTCCACGTCGGCATCGGACAACTCCCCGCCCAACGCGCGCAGCAGGAAGTGGTGCACCGTCTTGTGCACCCGGCGGTCCTCGGCGACGAACCAGTAGTCGATGCTGCCCAGGGCGGCCACTACGGCACCTTCGATCCCGGTCTCCTCGCCGACCTCGCGCACCGCCGCCTGCTCGGCGGTCTCGCCGTTTTCGAGGTGCCCCTTGGGTAACGACCACAGCAGCCGGCCGCGCCGATCCAACCGACCGATCACGGCGGCTAGCCCGGTCTCGGTGTCGACCACTAGCCCCCCGGCTGAGGTCTCGTCCACCGTGCGCATCCGGTTGCGGCCACCCGGCGCCCGGGCCGCCTTGTCGCGGCGGGACCTACCGGAAGGCGGGGACATGGCGCTGATGGTATCCGCGGTGGCCGTTGACCGTGGGCTGCCGCTGTAACGCGACGGACCGTTAGGCTCGCTCCTCGTGTCGTCTTCGCCCTCCGTGCTCGGAAACCGTACCCCGTCCGTGAGCACGGCCCAGCACAATGCGATTGTGGAGTTACTCCGGATCGCTCCGGTGGCTGACGAGTTAGCCGCCCGGTTCAGCGCGGCCGGTCATGCCCTGTATTTAGTGGGTGGCAGCGTGCGGGACGCCCTGCTCGGCAGGTTGGGCAGTGACCTGGACTTCACCACCGACGCCCGACCGGACACCATCCAGCGGATCCTGGACGGCTGGGCGGACGCCGTGTGGGACACCGGGATCGCTTTCGGCACCGTCGGGGCGACCAGGGCCGGCACCCACTGCGAGATCACCACCTACCGGGCGGATCGCTACGACCGGGTGTCGCGCAATCCTGACGTCGCCTTCGGTGACACCGTCGAGGGCGACCTGGCCCGGCGCGACTTCACGGTCAACGCGATGGCGGTACGCCTGCCGCTGCGTGCCAGTGGGGGGTTCATCGACCCGCATCACGGGATGGCCGCGCTGGCTCGACGTGAGCTGGACACCCCCGCGACGCCGCAGGAGTCGTTCGCCGACGACCCGCTACGGATGCTGCGCGCCGCTCGGTTCGTCTCCCAGCTCGGCTTCACGCTCGCCCCGCGGGTCCGAGCGGCCCTGGGTGAGATGGCGGGTGAGATCCGTCGCATCACCGTCGAGCGGGTGGCGGCGGAGCTGTCCAAGCTGATGCTCGGGGCGGACCCGCGGGCCGGTGTCGAGCTGATGGTGGACACCGGGCTGGCCGACCACGTGCTGCCCGAGGTGCCCGCGATGCGCCTGGAGATCGACGAGCACCACCAGCACAAGGACGTCTACGTGCACTCGCTGACGGTGCTTGACCAGGCGATCGCGTTGGAGGACGGTGAGCCCGACCTGGTGCTGCGGCTCGCGGCGCTGCTGCATGACATCGGCAAGCCGGCCACTCGCCGCCACGAGCCCGCCGGGGGGGTGAGCTTCCACCACCACGAGGTCGTCGGGGCCAAGATGGTCCGCAAGCGGTTGCGGACCCTGCGGTACCCCACCCAGGTCGTCGAGGATGTCGCCGCGCTGGTGTTCCTGCACCTGCGGTTCCACGGGTACGGCCGCGGCGAGTGGACCGACTCCGCGGTGCGCCGTTACGTCACCGACGCTGGCGAGCTGCTGCCGCGGTTGCACAAGCTCGTCCGGGCTGACTGCACCACCCGCAACCGTCGCAAGGCGGCCGCGCTGCAACGCACCTACGACGATCTCGAGGTGCGCATCGAGCGGATCCGCGCCGAGGAGGACCTGGCTCGGGTGCGCCCGGACCTGGACGGCAACGCCATTATGGAGCTACTTGGCCTGCCCCCCGGCCCGCTGGTCGGCCAGGCCTGGCGCCATCTCAAGGAGCTACGCCTAGACCGCGGCCCCCTATCCCGCGAAGAAGCCGAAGCCGAACTCCACCGCTGGGCCCAAAACCACCTCTAGCATCCCCCCGACCGCGATTCGGCTCCGAATGGCGGCGGGATGCAGGGGTGAGTTTAGTGTGGGGTGAGCCAGGTTGTGATGCCGTCGGCGATGGCAGCGGCGTAGCGGGCCCGGCCGTCCGGGGTGGACACCAGTGCGGCGTCGGCCGGGTTACGCATATTGGCGCACTCGACCAGGACGGCCGGGATCTCAGCGAGGTTCAGTCCGGCGATGTCCGAGCGGGGTTGCAACCCACCCTGCCCGAGATAATCGGCGGCGGAGAAGCCGTGCTCGCGCAACGCCCCAGCCAGCGCTTCGGCGAGGGCGACCGATGGTGTGCCCTGGCTGGCGTTCAACGGTGGGTCGGAGTAGGCGACGTGGAAACCGTGCCCGGACGGCGCCGCGCCGTCGGCGTGCAGGGAGATCGTCGCGTCGGCGTGTGCCCGATTCGCGATCGCGGCGCGGTCGTGCACGCACGGGCCGACCCCGGCGTCGTCCGGTCGGGTCAACACCACCTGCACTCCACGCGCGGTCAGCGCATCGCGGACCCGGAGTGCGACGTCCCAGCTGAAGGCGTGCTCGGAGTAGCCGCCGTCGGTGGTGGTGCCAGTGGTGTTGCATGCCTTGGTGCCGCCCCGGCCGTTAGGCACCGGGCGGTTGATCTCCGCTGGGTGTGACGCGTTACCGCCGTTGTGTCCCGGGTCGAGGACCACCGTGATTCCCCTCGGCGGCTGTGGGTGCGGCGGCTGTGTGCTCGGCGACAGGACCGATTGCGGGGCGGTCGGCGCGAGTTGCGGCCCTGGTCCGCACGCTGCGAGCGCGACCAAGCACGCGACGAGCACCCACGGCGGGAGGCTGTCCAGCACGGGACGTCTGGCCGGGTCTCGGCACGGTCGCGTTCCACCTGCGGTCGCTGCTCGTCTCATCAGCCCCTCCTGCTTCACGGAGAAGGCATGTGTACCCGTTGCGATGTACCAGAACAACGTAACTTTGAGTGAGAAGTTGCCATCAGCGGCACTTCCGTATCATGCAGCGGTCCTTCCCCGGACCGTCACGGCGCGCTGTGGTGCCTGGTAGGCGCGGTGCATGAGCAGCTCCAGCGGGCCGCGGTCGAACCGGCGCAGCCAGTACACCGACAGGGTCATGAACAGGGCGCAGATGGCCGTCCACACGCCGATCACCCACCAGGGCCTGGCGTCGGCGAAGCGCGCGGCCAGCCCGAAGCCCCAGTCGTAGCAGAGCACCGCGGCCACCAGGTTCTGGAACACGTAGCAGGACAGCGCGGTGCGTCCCACCGCGGTCAATCCGGTGTGCAGCATGCCGGACACGGCGGTGCGCCGGTACGCCACTGTGGTGATCAGTCCGAGCAGTCCCAGCGCGACGCACGGTGCCAGCAGGTAGCGGTCCACTAAAAACCAGTCCGGTCCGGCGAAGGTGGTGAGCAGGTTCAGCGGGGCCGCCACGCCGAAACCGACGATCATCAGTCGGGCCCGGATCCGCCGGCCGGCCGCGTCGTCAGCCAGTGCCCCCGCGCGCAGTAACCGTGAGCCGGCCAGGAATAGTGCGATCCCCAGTGCGATGATCAGCACCGTCTCGATCCGGTACACCGGTGCCAGCACGATCCGGTCGAGCACCTGATCGGTCCAGCTGTCAGTGGCAAACGACACGGTCGACGAGGTCGCAGCGTTGGCGATCACCACTGTCAGTAAGCCGACGACCAGCACGTGCAGGGCACCTGAAGCGATCATCCAGGCTCGCACCGCGCGGTCACTGCGCCCGATCAGCCACGCGACGATCACCGCGATCACCGCGTAGCCCATCAGTACGTCGAACTCGAAGATGAGCAGGTAGTGCAGCAGCCCCTCGACGAACAACAGCGCTGCCCGCCAGAGGTACCAGCCGGGCCAGCGCGTGCCGCGCCGCCGCGCCGACTGGTACTGCAGCTCCAGCCCGATCCCGAACATCAGGGACAGCAGGGCGAGGAACTTCCCGTTGGCGAGCAGCCCCAGGGCCTGCCCGAGCAGGTCTGGGGAGGTCAGCCCGCTGAATACACCAGCCGGGCCCAGCGGATTGGTGAAAATCCAGATGTTGGTGCCCAGCGTGCCCAGGATGGCGACTCCGCGCAGCAGGTCGAGAACCTCGATACGTCGCATGACCGCCAGCTTCGCCGCGGAGCCGGTCCGCCCGCGTCGGCCACCAGCCGCGTCGCAGGTCATCACTTCGACGGACCCGCAGGCCCCCCGAAGAGGGACGCCGCAGGGCGGCAGGTGTGCTCGAATGGCATCGTGCCCAGCGCACGTTCTCTCCTGTCACCGCCGGCGCGGGCCGACCTGTTCCTGGCGGCGAGCTGGTTTGGGCTGGGACGCTGTTTTATGTCACCGGCTTGCAGGAGTTGTTCTCCGTCGGTGCGCCGACGGTTGCGCTGTGGCAGCGGTTGGTCGTGCTCGCCGTGGGCTGCCTCGCGGTGGCAGCGCGTCGCCGTGCCCCGCTGCCCTGCCTCGGCCTCGCCGTGCTGGTCGTGATCGTTGACGGGATGAGTGGCTTCAGCCTGCCCGTGGTGCTGGTGTTGATCGAAGCGCTGCACAACGCGACGTTGCGCGGCTCGCAACAGGTCAGCCGAGCCATCCTCTGCGGGACCGCGGTGACCACCCTGGCGGCGATGGTAGGTGCCGGCGTCGCAGCGGGGAACTGGCGGGTGGGTGCCGTGGCGGCCGTGCAGGCCGGGACGGTCCTGCTGCTGCCGGTGTGGTGGGCCATGGAGGTGCGCCAGCACCGAGACCGTGCCAAGGCCGAGCGGCGCAACGCACAACAGCAGGCCCGGATCGCCGAGCTGGACCGTCGCGCGGCACTCAGCGCTGAGCGCGCCCGGATGGCCCGCGACCTGCATGACGTCATCGCCGGGCACCTCTCGGCGATCGCGCTGCAGTCCGAGGCGGTGCTCTCGATGGCCGGCGGCGACCCGGCCACCGCCCGCACCGTGCTGGCCTCGGTACGGCACAACAGCGTGCAGTCGCTGGTCGAGATGAAGGCGATGATCGACCTGCTGCGCGCCGAAGAGACCGACCCGCACACCGCCCCGGCCAGACTGGCTGATCTGGAGCCGCTGCTGGACTCCGCCCGCGCCGCCGGTTTGGAGGTGACGGCGCAGGCTGAACTGACCAGGCAGCTTCCCGCGGCAGTCGACCTCACCGCCTACCGCATCGTGCAGGAGTCGCTCACCAACGCCGTCAAGCACGCCGCGGGTTCGTCAGCCAGGGTCATTGTCCGCCGCGAGGATGACGTGGTGGTCGTCGAGGTGACCAACAACCTCACCGCACCCCCTGGCGCCGCGGAGGGTACC
This sequence comes from Pseudonocardiaceae bacterium, assembly GCA_035275565.1. Lineage (GTDB taxonomy): Bacteria > Actinomycetota > Actinomycetes > Mycobacteriales > Pseudonocardiaceae. The sequence continues at coordinate 11,961 of DATEMN010000444.1, forward strand.
GGTTTGGTGAGCATGCGAGAACGCGCCACCGCGCTGGGCGGCACGCTGACCGCGGGGCTCTCCTCCGGGCGCTGGCGAGTCCATGCGGTACTTCCGACGGGAGAGAGATGACGATCAGGGTGCTGGTCGCTGACGATCACGCGGCGATCCGGAGCGGCCTGGTGATGATCCTGTCCGGGGCCGAGGACATCGAAGTGGTCGGCGAGGCCGCAGATGGCGCCGCGGCGGTGCGGATGGCCCGCGCGCTGCGGCCCGACGTGGTGCTGATGGACGTCCGGATGCCGGGCACCGACGGCATCGCGGCGACCCGTGAGCTGGTCGGCGCCGGGATCTGCGAGGTGCTCGTGCTCACCACGTTCGACCTCGACGAATACGTGCACGAGGCGTTGCGCGCGGGTGCCGCCGGGTTCCTGCTCAAGTCCGTCGAGGCGCCCCGGCTGATCGACTCGATCCGGCTGGTGGCCGCCGGCGACGGGGTGCTCGAACCACAGGTCACCCGACGGCTGCTGCGCGCCTTCGCCGCCACCCCACCACCAGCCCGCCGCGCCGAGATCCTGGATCAGCTCACCGAACGGGAGCGCGACGTGCTCGGCTGCCTTGGCGCGGGTCTGTCGAACGCCCAGATCGCCCGGCGACTATTCATCTCGGAGGCCACCGTCAAGACTCACGTCTCCCGGGTGCTCGCCAAGCTCGACCTGCGCTCCCGTGTCCAGGCCGCGATCCTCGCCCAAGACACCGGCCTCATCCCCAACCCCTGACCCCCCGGGCGCTGGCCCGCGACATGGATGCTTATCGCTGGGTGCTGTCCCGCGCCAGACCGTTACTGATCCGCTCTTCTGTGGAAGGATCCAACCATGTGCCTGTCGGGGACCTTGCACGCTTTACACCACGGACCCGACGCCGCACCCGCCCATCGTGACCGGTCGGCGGGGCGTATCTCCCGGCGAGGCGCCCTCATCGGCGCCGCCGCTACGGCGGCCGCCGTAGCGGTGCCAGCCGCTCCCGCTCAGGCCGCCCCCCGTCGGCACGGGGCCGTGCGGGACCTGACCCACGTCTTTCGGGTCGACTTCCCCATCTACGGCGGAGACCCGCCCGCGCGACGCACGGTCTCCACGATCGAGGACACCGGCTTCTACGTCCAGGCGTGGTCGTTCGCGGAGCATACGGGGACCCATCTGGACGCACCCGGACACGTGGTGCCCGGCGGTCGGCTGGTCCCGGAGCTCGATCCCGAGGAGATGTTCGCCCCGCTCGCGGTCGTTGACATCTCCCGTCGGGCCGAGCACGACCCTGACGCCATGGTGGAGGTCCGCGACCTGCGTGACTACGAGCGCCATCACGGCCGTATCGCCGACCGCGCCGCCGTGTGTATGTACTCGGGATGGGAACGACGGGTGCACGACCCAGCCGCATACCGCAACCCGGATCCGGACGGCACGCTGCACTTTCCGGGATTCGGCCTCAAGGCCGTCGAGTGGCTCCTGGAGAAGCGTCGCATCGTCGCGCTCGGCGTCGACACGCTGAGTCTGGACGTCGGGGCGTCGACCACTGTGCCCGTCCACAAGCGACTCCTCGGGGCTGACCGGTACGGCCTGGAGAACCTTGCCAACCTGGGGCAGATCCCGCCGCGCGGGGCAGAGATGCTCGTGGGGATCGTGCCCTGGGAGAAGGGCTCGGGTGGGCCCTGCCGCGTCCTGGCCCGCTGGTAAGGACAGCCAGGTGCGCTCGCCCCGGTGGTGACGTCACGCCACGGTAGGATCACGCCCGTGCCGGATCCTGACAACGACCTTGAGGCCCGCTTGGCCGTCCTCGAGCGCGAGGTTGCGCGGCTTCGCGAGCAGACCGCCCTCACCAGCGCTGGTGAGATGCGCGAAGGTTTCACCGCGGCTCACGCTGAGATGCGCGAAGGTTTCGCCAAGACGCGTGAGGGTTTCGCCAAACAGGCTGTCGGTACGGCTCAGATCACCGCGTTGCTGACGAAGATCGCAGGGCCGGAGAGTCTCGACTAGGTAAAACCCAGCTGCATGCCGCTTCCGGTACTTGCACAGCCCGTCGGAGGCGACCGTGAGCAGCCGGATCGCTATTTGTAGGCGATTCCGGCGCTGGCCGGGCCGCTAAGCGGGAGCACCTCCACCGACCGGAAGCCCACATCGGTGCACCATCCGCGGAAATCGGCGCCCGTGTAGTCGAAGCCTTCTCCGGTTTCGATCAGCATATTCAGAGACATCATGAGCCCGAAGACGTTCTCCCGCCGGTCGTCGTCAATCAGATTCTCGATGACAATGAACGCACCGCCGGAAGGGAGCGCCTCGAAGGCCGCCGTGATGAGCTGGAGTTTCCGCTCCAGGTTCCAGTCGTGCAGGATCATGCCCATCGTGATCACGTCGGCCTTGGGCAGCGGATCGGCAAAGAAGTCGCCGGTGACCGCGCGGACGCGGTCGCAGAGGTCGGCCTCTTTGATGGTGCGAGTGGCGATCGGTTCCACTACTGGAAGGTCGAAGCTGGTACACCACAGGTGGGGGTGATGCTGAGCCAGGATGATCGATAGCTGGCCAGTGGCACCGCCCACGTCGCAGACGGTCTGGTAGCGGGAGAAGTTGAATCTGTCGGCCAATGCCTCAAAGTTACCTTTTTGGGCTCCCGCCATTGCGTGCATGAACTGCCCCAGGAGGGTGGGATCGGTGTAGAGTTTCTCGAAAAGTGAGTGGTCGGTGTGCTTGATCTCACTCTGTGGGCTGCCGGTGCGCAGACTTTCGGTCAGACCGCCCCAGGAGTCGTACAGCCGGGCGTTCGCCATCTCCAGCATGCCACCAATGTAGCTGGGGCTGTTTCGATCGAGGAACAGCGCTGTCTCCGCAGTATTATGGTAGAGCGCCGTTTCGCCCTGCCCGTCTCGTTGGAGCAGGTGCAGGGCTACCAGCCCGTCAAGAAAGTCGTACACCGCATGACTGCGAAGCTCGAGTTTTTCTGCGATCACGGCTCCGGTGAGCTCGCCCGAACCGAGTGTGGTGAACACACCGAGTTCAACCGCCGACAGCACAGTCTTGGACGACCAAAAGCCTGTGCCGATCTGCATGATCAGCGATGGGTCGAGCCTCTTGGCGGTGTCCGTCCCCCCTAGACCTTCTGATTGAGCATCTCCAGCCATCGTGCTGCTCCTCTCGTATCGACCCACCGAGTCATGCCAGCGACAGCATGCCCTGGTCACTGGCGGTAGCGATGATGCCCCATGCAGTGGTGGGACCACCTCGTATCGATTTATATCTCATCCGGGGCCAGCGTGATTGATGGGGTTAGCGCCAACGCGCCAACCGAGTCATGCCGGTCTGTCAACCGAATTCCTCCACCGTCCGGCGGGCGGCGTTGAGCTCAGCGTTCTTCGCACGCATGAAGCCTTCGAAGTCCTCATGGTGGGAACGAATGACATCGAGCTGGATTCTTTCCTCTACCCCAGACCAGACGGAGACCAGGCCCGTCTCCTGCTTGCAGCGCACATCGGTCTCGGCGACGGCGATCTCCTGCGCTGACGGCCGCTTGGACTCCGCCCAAGCGGCATCGCCGAATGGTTCGAGCGGGTCGGAGTACCGTAAGCCCTCCGCCTTCATGCACGTCCTCCAGGTTCTGAAGACCTGCACCACTTCGGGATCCTTCAGTGATGCCTTGAACGCCTCGGCCGAGAAATCATACAAACGTGATCGATCGAGATCCGGGATGTCCTTGCGCAGATGGTTACGCGCTTCGGCCCGGCACCCACCCTGGCCATCGTCACCGTAAGCGGCGCGTCGCTGCGTGGGCGGGAGCCGCTCCCGGTGCGCCCACACCGATTCGCGCGCCGCCAATTCCGGTGCTGGCGGCGGCAGGTGGTATCCGAAGCGGGTAGCGATCTCCGGCTCGATCAAGCCGTACCGCCGGCGATCCAGGGGGTCGGGATCTTGGTTTGAGGGTGGTGGCAGCATCTTCCAGTCCATGCCGAGGTCACGCATGCAGTCACGGGTGAGGAAGTCCTCGGCGTACTCGATCGTCTGCAGGTCGAGCCTGGAAAGCTTGTAATCGTTGAGGGGAACGTGCAGGGCGCGGACCTCCGCACCGACCTCGGGAACCTTCTTCTGATCCGCTACCGGTGGTTTCGCTGTGCAGCCGACGATGCAGAGCACGAGCATGGCGATGAGCACCCGTGGAATCGACACAGTGGCTCTGCTCCCTTCCCAGGGGAGGGCGGCGTCACGCATCGTGCGCGACGCCGCCCGTGCCGGCCGCTACTCGAATTGAACGCAGCTTGCCTTGTTTTCCATGTCGTTGTTGTTCAGATCCTTGTCCTCGGAGTGCTTTTGTGAGAGGTAGGGATCCCCGGTGCAGCCACTATGTTCGTACAGATAGACGTCTCGATCGGTCTGGTTCTTCACTGAACTGATGTTGTCATTGATAATTCTGCCCGCCTGCCCATCCCAGCTGTTATCGCTCAGATCCTTATCGGTGCCCTGGAACCTTGCCGATCCTCCCTTGAAATCGTCGTGCTCGTAGGCGTAGAAGAAGCCGGACTGGATACCCATGTCGACGGTTCCGGCCGCTGCCGACGGTCCAGCACTGAGTGCACCGACGAATCCGAGCGCCACGGCTCCGATCATCACTCCGAATCTGCGCTGCATGCTGTACGTACTCCCCTTCTCTGTGATTGCTGTTTGTGAACCATCAAGTAATTCCCGAGTCTGACTCGTGGCGGGCAGCCTAGCGGGGTGTCGGGGTGTCCTGACCGGCGACACGCCCGGGTCGTTTGTGGGGTCGGTGGCCTTATCAGATGCGAAAGACGGGCGGCGCCAGGCTGTGAGCAGCACTACGCTTGCTGGTGTGGAACCGCTGCTGGCGGCGCGTCGGTTCGTGGCTTTCGGGCTGTCGCATGGTGTGGTGATCGCAGCGGTCGCGGTGGTGGCAGCGGTACTCGTGGCCGTGGGCCGGCGGCACCGCGGCACCGCAATCGAACTGCCGTTGAGTCGGGCGTTCGCGGTGGTGTTCGCCGCGCTCCTGATTCCGGTCGAGTTCTCCTGGTTGTCGCCCGGGCAGTCGGGCATCGTGCATTCGCTGCCACTGCAGCTGTGTGATCTGGCGGCGATGGCCACGGTCTGGGCGCTGTGGTCGCACTCCCCGACAGCCTTCGCGTTGACCTACTTCTGGGGTCTGACGCTCACGTTGCAGGCGTTTCTCAGCCCGGAGCTGACTGGTCCGGACTTCCCGTCGCTGGAGTTCTTCTCGTTCTTCGGCATGCACAGCTTGGTGCTGTGGGCGGCGATCTACCTGACCTGGGGGGTGGGGTTGCGGCCGGACTGGCATAGCTACCGGGTCACCGTGCTGGTCACGATCGGTTGGGCGGTGGTGATGTTCGCCGTCAATCACGTCGCCGGGACCAACTACGGCTTCCTCAACGCCAAGCCGCACGCGAGTTCCCTGCTCGACCTCCTCGGCCCCTGGCCCTTCTACCTCCTCTCTGAGCTGGCCCTTATCACGGTGGTCTGGGCCTTCATCACTTATCCTTGGACACGGCGAACGCATTCAGCGGGCACGATCTCGCACTGCGGGTAGTCACGTTGCGGCGCAAGCGGTCACGGAAAGTAACAGTCAGTGCCACTCCGATGCCGCAAACCACACCGATGTCGTGTTCCGTATCGTGGTCCTACCCATTGGAGTAGGGAGAAGGAGAGCGGTTGGGCCAGGTGATGACCTGGATTTTGGACGATCTATGCGTCTTGCTGCCCAACACCGCCCGCATGCATGGCCACCTGTTGAACGCAGGACGCACCATCGCTGCCGACCGGCAATCCGCTGGCCGGGTCGGTGCCACGCGTCCGCAGCGGGATCAGATTCTCGCTGGTGGGGCTGTCACGTGGTGACGGTATGAGCGCCGATCCCCATCTGACCGTCGCCGAGCTCGCTCGAACATGGGCGGCGGTGGCGAGCCGGACCACCTACCTGCCGATGTCCGAGGAGGAGATCGAGCAGTTCCTGACACGTCTGATCAACCGGCTGGTGATGGCGGTGACCAGTGTCCCGGTCGATGCGCAGACACCGATCGAGGTGGCGGCCGAGCTGGTCGCGTACGATCTCACCGGGTCCACCAGCATCGGCCGCAGCATCGAGGTCCTCGGCGGCGGCCTGCCGCGGCTGGCGGAGCTGCGGCACATCGAGCGGCGCGACGCCGTCCTCTTGCGCGTGCTGGGGTCGTTGGCCAGCGGGTACGCCGAGGCACTTCGGCAACGCACCCTCTATGAGCAAGACCAGACCACGAGGGCTGTGTTGCACGCGAAGCAGGACGCGGAGCGTGACCTACAGGTCAGCGAAGCACGATTCCGGCAGGTCTTCTCCGAGGCGGCGGTGGGAATCGCGATCAGCGACCTCGACGGCACGCTGGTCCACGCCAACCGCGTGTTCGCCGACATGGTCGGTCGTGGCTCGGAAGATCTCATCGGTGCCGCGCTGCCGAAACTGTTGCACACCGAGGACGATCCGACGCTGAGTGCGGTCTACCTGGAGTTCGTCAGCCGTGAGGAACCCTACTTCCGGTGCCAGGGCAGGCTGACCGCCGCCGACGGCGAGGTTGTGTGGGCTGTCCTCGCAGGCTCGCTGCTGTGCGATCCCGGCGGGGTGTCGACTCACCACCTCATCATCGCCGACGACATCACTGAGGTGAAGCTGCTGCAACAGGAGCTGCCTCGGCAGTCGTTGCACGACAGGTTGACCGGGCTGCCCAACGAGCACTACTTCATGTCGCACTTGCATAACGTGCTCGAGCGCTCCGCCCCGTCGGATCAGGTCACGGTGTTCCGGGTGAACCTGGACAGCTTCTCAGTGATCAACGACGGGCTGGGCCGGGCGACGGGCGAAGAGCTGCTGTGCTCCGTCGCGGGGCGGTTACAGGAACTCGTCACTGGTGAGCGGGCAATGGTGGCGCGGATGGGCGCCGACGATTTCGCCATCCTGATCGAGGGCGGCATGAACCGGCGTGCCCTCAGCCTGTTCGCCCCGACCATCAACGTCCGGCTCTGCGAGCCGGTCCACCTCAACAACCGGGGTATCTCGGTCTCGGCGGGGGTCGGGGTGGTGAGCTGGGACGCCGGTGGGATCTCGGCGGACGAGCTGATCCGCACCGCGGATGTCAGCTTGCGTCAGGCCAAGCACACTGGTCGCGGGCAGTGGAGATTCTACGACCTGGAACGCGATGTCCAGCAACAGAAGCGTTCCCGGCTGGCCGCTGAGATCCCGGGCGCCTGGGAGTTCGGTGAGATCGACGTGCTTTACCAGCCGGTGTGCGGGCTTGACGACGGGCGGATCGCCGCGCTGCAGGCGGTGCTGCGTTGGGACCGTGCCGACGGCACAGTGGTGGATAATTCCGAATGTCTCGAGCTGGCTGAGCGGACCGGGTTGGTGGTCTCGCTGGGGGGCTGGATCTGGGAGACCTGCAGCCGGCAGATCCAGCTGGCACTGTGCCGGGCGGACCGAGCGCCGCTGCTCCGGGTCGACCTCACCGCACAGCTGAGCCAGGATCCTGATCTCGTCCAGGTGGTGCGCGGCGCGCTGTCGGCTACCGGTCTGCGTGCCGAGCGACTCCGGGTGGGCGTGCCACTGAAGGCTTTGGTGCGTGGCCGCGGTGACGTGGTGGACAACGTGGGCGTGCTTGCTGACCTGGGCGTGGAGGTGGTGCTGCTCGGCGTCGCGACCGGTCCCGATTACTTGGCTTATCTCGAGGATCTCCAAGTGGGGGCGGTGGAGATCGCTTCGGACATCGTCGCCCGGATTGCGAAGTGGCCCAGGGGCGACTCGGTGCTCGCCCGTGCGATCCGCCATGCCATCCCGTTGGTGCACAGCACCGGCGCCACGGTGATCGTTCCCGGGGTGGACACCCCGGAGCAGGCCCAGTGGTGGCGCGCCGCCGGGGCGGACACCGCATGGGGCGCCCATTTCGGCCCACCCGTACCCGGCGTTGACCTCCCCGCCCTCCTCTCCCCCGCTACCTGAACCCACCCTGGACCGGGACATGGATGCTTGTCGTTGCCTGGCGGTCCGCGACACTGGTGGGGTGGAGAATCCGGCGCGGGTGCGGGTCGCGTTTCCGTGTCAGCACGCGGGCTGTCAGCGCGCGGCGGCGGTCGTCGAGGTGACCCGGCGCGGGCAGCTGTACATCGACGAGGAGCAGGACGTCATCTATCGGATCTTCCCCGATGCCCAGGGTACGATCCGGATCAACGGTTTCCTGCCGTACACGAGTTTCTCCACCCATGTGTCCGACTTCGCCGCAGCCGCCACCGCGGTACGCGCTGTCGACGCGGGCGCACTACACGCCCTGAACCGGACCTGGGTTCCGTTCTACTGCCATCCGTGTGATCGCTCGTTCTGCGGCGAGCACTGGGAGCTCAAGGCCACCTTCGACTGGGGTTTCGACTACTACTCGGGCACTTGCCCGGTCGGGCATTCACATTTTATCGATCACTGCTGATCCCTGGTACCGAAACGCTCGCGTAGCCAGGCTCGCGTCGCCTCCCGGTACTCACCGGAGTTGTTGTGCAACGCTATGGCATGTCCTGCGTCCGGTAGGACGTGGGTGGACAGCTCAGCGGCCGGACTGAAGTACAGCGCCTCCCCGGTGCGCAATGCCTCCGCACTCGAGCAGTCGCGACCGAGAAAACCGCAAAAGACGATATCCTTTTCGCCGACTGCCAGCAGAACAGGAACGTCGATATCGAGTGACGTAGGACCGAGGAGTCCAAGCGCCTCCCCCGTCCCTATTGCGGCGAGCGATGCCTGGTCCTTGGTGGCCTCGTCGGTCTCGATCACCCGCGGGTTGGCGTTCGTGGTCGAATAAGCCAGTGGCGCACGTTGCCCCGGCTTGGTGGTGATGTAGCCAGGATCGTTGCCCTCCTTGCGTTTGCGAAATTGTGGGTCCTGTGTCACCGGATGCACGGACGTTGTGAAGATCTTGGTCAAGCCCACCGCAGGCTGTTGGTGGGTAGCGCTGGTCAGGATCACCCCGTCGACGTCGTGGTAGGTGGCTGCTTCGAGGGTCGCGACGCCCGAGCCCAGCGAGTGCCCGACCAGGATGATGCGGTCGAAGCGCACCCCGCTGACCCGGCCGGCCCGCAGGTGACCGATCACCTCATGGATCGAGGCCGCCTCCACACTGCTCGGCAATATTGCGCTGGGCGGCTTACTGCTCTGGCCGGTGCCGAGCTGGTCCACGGCGAAGGTGGCGTAGCCGTGGCGGGCCATGTCGTGCTGGTAGGAGTAACGCTCGGGCTGGTAGGGAAAATCCCAGTACACGCGGTTGTACGTGCCGCCCGGAATCAGTAACTGCACGGTCCTCGGCGCCCCGGTTGTCGAAGCGCCGGTTGTTGAAGCCCCGGTTGTCGACGCGCTGGCCGCGGGCATGCAGAGCTGCCCGTGGACCATTTCACGGGGGGTCGGGACCGAGACCGGCAGGTCGATCTCCGCGCAACTCACTGGGGCCGCGACGGCCGCTGGCGGGACGGCGATGCCACCAGCCATGAAGCCAAGGCAGGTGAGCAATGCGCAGGTCAGCATCGGCAACAGGCGCATGGCGGAGCACCTTCCAAGATCAGGATTCGTAGGAAGGTTCGAGCGTACACAATCAGCAACCGAACGGGCACTTTCGGTCACCACGGTTCAC
>DATEMN010000445.1:0-29772 GCA_035275565.1 Pseudonocardiaceae bacterium
AGCGAGGACGAGCGTGCTCGGGCGATCATGGCGCGGATGGTGGCCCGCCACGGCGCGCCGAGCCTGGAGGACTATCGCCGCGCCTACGCCGGGTTCGGCGCCGAATGGCCCGGTGATGAGGAGATCCGCCGGCGGCATATCGTCGCGCCTGACGCTGCGGCGTGATCGGCGGCAAAGTCGTCGACGCCTCCGCGCTGGCCGCGCTCGTGCGCGGTCGCCTGTCGGCCATGGCGTGGTTCGACACTGCGTGGGCGCTGTCGTTGCCGCTGTACCTGCCCACCCTTGCGCTGGCCGAGGTCCGCGCGGTACGGCCCGATGCTGGCCCCCAGCTCGCCGAGGTCCTGGGCCATCCCTCGGTGGTGCTCGGCGAACTCGATGCCGCCGCAGCCGACCACGTCGACCAGCTCCTGCTCGGGGCCGACGTTTTCGATGGATGCGCCGGGCACGTTGTCCACACAGCGCGAACCCGGGGCTGGCCCGCGCTGAGCGCTGACCCCGGCCGCCTGCGCCGCATAGACCCCGAAGTTCAGCTCGACCTGCTGTGAGAGGCATACGCGCCGACGGCGGATCGTGTGGACTTACGCAGATTCCTGTCGGGGTACGCCCGCACGGTGATCCGGGCCGGCAACCCCGGCATGGACGACGCGCAGATCGAGCAGCGGGTCCACGTCGGATGGCCGCCAAGCGCTGCTCACCCGGGTCACCGACCCGCCGACGCTGCAGGTGGTGCTCAACGAGGCGATCCTGCACCGCCCGACGGCGGCTACACCGTGATGGCGGGCCAGCTGGAACGGCTGGTGCAAGCCGGTGCGCCGGCCACGGTGTCGCTCAGGGTGATGCCCTACAGCGCGGGGCTGCACTACGGCATCATGTCTGGGCCGCGCGGTTCCCACTCAACGGCACCGGCCAAGACACGGAACCACCCACTGTGTACGTATCCGGACCGTGGTCCCCGTGCTGATCTGGCCGGTGGGGATCTCGACCAGATCGCACAGAGCATTGACTAAGATCAACCCGCGGCCGTGCGGCTCGCACCGGCTAGGCGCCGCGCCGGCAGTCCGGCTCTCAGGGATCGGGCCGTGCAACGCTCATGGTTGACCTGCATGCTCACCAAGCAGCACCCCCGATTCGCTCTTCCGGCGCGGATAATTCAACTCTTCGTGTTTGAATGTACACGTGAGCTCCACCTGAACGATAATATTTACGCTCAAGCGACACTGGTAGGTGGTGTCTCGTGAGCGTTGAGTGACCAACCGAAACATTCGCCGGGGTGGCGGGCGCCGCGGCAGGAGGAGCATCGTCAGCATGCGTCGTCGATTGTTCGATGCGGAGCACGAAGTGTTCCGGGACAGCATTCGGGCCTTTCTTGATAAAGAGGTCATACCACACTTGGTGTCCTGGGAAGCCGAGGGCATCGTGCCCCGGGAACTGTTCCGTCGAGCCGGCGACGACGGCTTTCTCGGTATGGCCGTTCCGGAGGAGTTCGGTGGTGGCGGGGTGGCCGACTTCCGGTTCAACGCGGTACTGGGCGAGGAGGTCATGCACGCCGGGGCGGCCGCCGCGGGGCTCGGGCTGACCCTGCACAACGACATCTGCCTGCCCTATTTCCTGGACCTGGCCACCGCGGAGCAGCAACGGCGGTGGCTGCCGGGCATTGCTGCCGGAGAGCTGATCACAGCTATCGCCATGACCGAGCCGGGGATGGGCTCAGATCTAGCGAGCATGACCACTACGGCGGTCCGCCATTCGGATCATTACCTGGTCAACGGGTCGAAGACGTTCATCAGCAACGGCATCAATGCCGATCTGGTGATCACCGCGGTGAAGACCGATCCTCGGCTCCGGCACCAGGGGATAAGCCTGCTCGTGCTGGAACGCGGGATGGACGGCTTCGAGCGCGGTCGTAACCTCGCCAAGCTCGGTCAGCACGCTCAGGACACTGCCGAGCTGTTCTTCCGCGACGTCGTGGTGCCGGTCGCCAACCTGCTCGGTACGCCGGGCCGCGGGTTCGCTCACCTGGTGGACCGGCTGCCCCAGGAGCGACTGTCGATCGCCATCTCCGGGGTGGCCGGGGCGCGGGCGGCCCTGGAGTTGACGCTGGCCTACGTCAAGGACCGCAAAGCCTTCGGCCAACCGATCGGATCGTTTCAGAACACCAGGTTCCGGCTGGCCGAAATGATAACCGAAATCGACTTCGCGCAGACGTTCGTTGACCGCTGCATCGAGGCGCTCAACGACGGCGAGCTGACCGTTGCCGACGCGGCCAAGGCCAAGTGGTGGTGCACCGAGCTGCAGGGCCGGGTGGTTGACACCTGCCTGCAGTTGCACGGCGGTTACGGCTACATGCTCGAATATCCCATCGCCCGGGCCTACGCCGACGCTCGCATCACTCGCATTTACGGGGGCACCACCGAAGTCATGAAGGAAGTCATCGGTCGATCACTGGGTTTGTGATCCGGCCAGCGCGGAAAGGCTGGTCACTCAGTCCGATCGGTCGGGTACGGACGGTAAGCAGTCAGTGTGGCCCGCGACCAGGCCCGCTCCGGGTAGATGCATCACTTGGAGTGAAAATCGCGGCGAAGTGGTACGTACTGGCCCGGTCCCAACGATCCCACTACCGAGCACATCCCACTCGAACCAGTACGAGAGAAGGACCCCGATGAACGGTCACGGCGGTGACGCGGTCGCCCACGACATGTTCGCGCTGCTGCATGAGGCCGCGGCACCTGTGGTGACCCGCTGGATCTACTGCACAGCCGACCCTTTCGCGGTGACCCTCGAGATTCAGACTCGTGGCGATCGGTGTGTGGACTGGGTCTTGGCCCGCGACCTGTTGGTGGCGGGGCTCAGCGCTCCCGCCGGGATCGGTGATGTCCGGGTCCGTCCGGCCCATCTGGAAGGATGGGACGTGACGCTGATCGAGATCCAGTCACCCGACGGGCACGCCGTGCTGGAGGTGGACAGCGAGCTGCTGGAGCGGTTTGTTTTGGACACCATTGAGGTGGTCCCGCTGGGTAGCGAGACCACCGTCATCGACATGGACGCCGAGATCGAGAAGATCACCAGAAGCTGCGCTGGTTGAGCCGGTGCCGTCGTCGAAAGCGATGAGGTCGCGGTAACAGCTCGGAACTGCGAAAATGCGCGATGTCAGCTACCCAGGAATACCCTGCAGCGGATTGACCTCGCGCAGTTCGGCTGAACGACAGAGTTGATGATTTTTACTATGTAGATCCGGTCACCCTGCGTGGGACATCGGGAGGGGCGGTGGATCCGGACCTGACAGCATTGACGGCAACGGCGGCGACCACGGTGGTACAGCTGCTGGCGACGGCGGCGTGGAAACAGGCCGCCAGCGCGGTGGGCGGTCTGTGGTTGCGGCGCCTGGTGGTCGCTGACCCGCAGGTGACCGACGAGCTGCGGCGGGTGGTGGCGCAGTTGCGCTCGGTGCTGGCTGACGCCGAACCCGCATGGCACACCACGATCACCATGCAGGCCACGGCGTTCGACCGTAGCCGAGTGCACCAGGCCGCCCGGGACCTGCACGTGCACTACCCGGGTGGTGTACGGCGGGTTTCGTCGGGTGGCGTGCCCAACAGTGCCCGTATCCCGACGGGCACACCCTGGTCAGCGGCAGCGACGACCGGACCGTGCGGTTGTGGGGGATGAACGTTGAGCAACCGCCAGTAGGATCTCGGCTGTGCCGGATTCCGACGACTTCGAGGCCCGCTTGGCCAGCGTCGAGCGTGACGTGGCCCGGCTGCGCGAGCAGTCCGCGCTCACCAGCTCTGATGCTGCCGCGGCCCGCGTGTTGGCTGCGGGTGCTGATCGTGACGTGTCGGAGGTCCGCGCTGAGCCGCGGGCCCATACTCAGAGCCTCAACGCCCTACGAGAGACCCAGCTGGAACAGGGACGAGAGATCGCCGGCCTTCGGCAGAGTCTGGCCGAGCAGGGGCGGGAGATGCGCGAAGGCTTCGCCACGCTGGCCGCCGGCATGGCACAGATCACCGCGCTGCTCACCAACTTCACCGGCTCGCAGCACCGTGCGGCGCTACATCCGCGTCGCGGCGACCTGGCGGGCTAGCCGGGCGATCTCCTTGGCGTCGTGGCCGGGCCGGGCCTCCAACGCGGTAGCCAGCGGCACGAGCCGTTCCCGTCGCACGGCGACGGACTGCAGAGTGCTCACCGCCTCGATAGCCTGCCGGGCCAACGTCAGCCCGCGGGGCTCCCCGGCCCGTACGTGCACCTCGGCGAGGGCCAGCTCAGCACGCATCCGGCCCCGGCGGTGGCCCTCGCCGAAGGTGCGCACCGCGCTCGCGGCGAACGATTCCGCGAGGTCGAACCGTCCGAAGTCCAGCTGAATCACCGCAGTCGTACTATCCATGCCCGCACGGTCGTAGGTATCTCGGGGCGTCCAGCCCTCGCGTGCCTCGGCAAGACAGCGCTGGGCCTCCTCGGCGCGATCCAGCAGGGCGTAGGCGGCCGCGGAGTGCTGGTTCAGCCACGCGGTGAGCGTCCGTATCCGAGAGTCGTCGGCCCGCACGAGCGCCGGCCTCGCTGTGTCGGCCTGATACCTCGTGAGTACGAACTGCCCGAGCTGGAAACACTTCAGCGCGTCGTTGGGATGCCCGCTGCGCACCAGCGTTTGCCCGGCCTGCCGGGCCGCGTTGGCTACGCCGAAGTCGTCGCCAGCCTCGTGGGCCAGCCGCAGTGCACGGGTGAAACAGCCTGTTCCATCCATCCCGGAGTCGTGGTAAACCCAGCCCGCCTCGGTGTACAGCTCCGCCAACGCGGCCTGCAGATGCACCGTGACCACCTCGGAGGCCGGCACCTTCAGCCACCGCGTATACAACCTCGCGGCGGTACCGAACAGGTCGGCCTGCCCGCCGAACTGGCGTGCCACCCCCCGCAACTGCTCGGTGACCGCCCGCACCGCGTGCACATGCGCCATACCCAGCCGCAACGGCAGCGGCTGGTCAGCCGGCAGAGCCAACTCGGTCAGCCCCCCCAGACGACCCTGCATCACCTGACCGAACGCTGCCACCGTGGTGGTGGCGATGAGAGTCCGACGACGCACGTCCTCATCCTCCCCCGTCGGTGATGGCTGTGCGACCGGGACCTCACCACAGTAGGTGCCGCCGGGACCCCACCACGACAGACCCATCAACTCCCGGGGTATGTCGTAACTCTCCGCGATCCGCACCAGCACCTGATGGCTCTCCACCCGGCGCCGGCCCGCGACGATCTCGCTCACCTCCGACTGAGACTGCTGAACACGTACCGCGATCTGCCCCCGATCGCGATTCGGCTCCGACTAGCGCTCGGCGGTCCGCTCGAAACCGCTATTGGCTCCGATTAGCCGGTCAAGAGGTTGGGGATTTGGTTGCGTGGTAGCGGCGTAACGCCTCGGCGCGTTCGCTGGGGTGGTCGACCAGCGGTTCCGGGTAGTCATTGGGCGGGCTGCCGGGCTGTTTCCAGGGCTCGTGCACCGCGGGGCCGGCGATGCTGCGCAGTTCCGGTATCCAGCGGCGGACGTAATCGCCGGCTGGGTCGACCTTCGCGGCCTGCAGGGTAGGATTGAAGATCCGGATGTAGGGCGCCGCGTCGGTGCCGGTGCCAGCGACCCACTGCCAGCCATGGTTGTTGCTGGCGAGGTCACCGTCGATCAGGTAGTCCAGGAAGTGTCGCGCGCCGCGTTGCCAGGGCAGGTGCAGGTCTTTGACCAGGAATGATGCGGTGATCATGCGGAGTCTGTTGGGCATCCACCCTTGCGCGTGCAGGTGCCGCATCCCGGCGTCCACGATCGGGTAGCCGGTGCGGGCCTGCGCCCAGGCATGGAAGGCGGCGTCGGCGTCCGGGCCGGTGTCGGTGGGGACGGTGCCGGCGATCGCGTCCAGCGAGGTCCACGCCGAGGCTGGGTGGTGGTGCAGCACGTCGGCGTAGAACTCCCGCCAACACAGCTCGGTGCGAAACGATGTTGTGCCGGGGCCGTGCCGGTCGGCGAGGTCGGCCAGCAGGGTACGTGGGTGCAGCTCGCCGTATTTCAGTGCGGCGGAGATCCGGGAGGTGTTATCGAGGTCGGGGCGGTCGCGATGGTGGTGATAGTCGGCCAGCCCGGTGTCCAGGAACCGGTGCCACCGCCGCTCGGCGGCGACCTCGCCGACCTCGGGCAGGGTGATCCCGGCCGGATCGGGATCGTCGGGAAAGTCGGCTGGGCCTGATCGGCTGAGATAGCTGACGCCATCAGCGGCACCGGCTGGGCCCCGCCAGCCATGGGCCGACCAGGTTCGGTTGAACGGGGTGAACACCCGGTACGGCGAGCCGTCCGGCTTGCGGACCCGGCCGGGGGCTACCGCATAGGGCGAGCCGGTGCGGACCAGGGTGATTCCGTGCTCGCGCAGCGCCGCCTCCACCGCGTCGTCGCGGCGAGATCCGTAGGGTCCGTAATCGGCGGCGACGTGGACCTCGCGGGCACCGATCTGGCGGGCTGCGGCCACCACCTGCCGCACGGGGTTGCCGTATCGCAGGTGCAAGGCGCCGCCGAGACTGCCGTCGAGTGCGCGCAACGAGCGCAGCAGATAAGCCCGGCGAGGGGGACCCGCGGTGTCGAACAGCTGCGGGTCGAGCACGAACAACGCCAGCACCGGCGCACCACCGGTAGCCGCGGCCAGCAGCGCCGGGTTGTCGCCGGTGCGCAGATCCCGACGGAACCACATCACCGCGGCCATAGTTCTCCTCACAGTGCAGGCCAGCACCGAGCGGCTAGTACCTGTCCGGAAGTGATATCGAGCTCGCGTACCTTACCGGTCCGCTAGAACCGTCTGCCGAGCTGAACGAGGGCCGGTTGACCAAGCCGTTGGCGTGGGGCAGCGTGACGCGTACCGTTCGTCCATGATCTCAATGAACCTGGCACGCAACGCTGCGCTGGCGGTAGCCACCGGCCGGGTAGCGCTTGGCGTCACCGCGTTGCTGCGGCCCGGTGTGCCGGCCCGGCCATGGGTCGGAGCCGCGCTGGCGGCCGGTCCTGCTGGGCAGGTCTTCGGGAGGGCTCTCGGTGGTCGCGATCTGGGACTCGGGCTGGGCGCGTTGCTGGCACTCCTGCGGCCCGACTCCTCGGCCGCCGCCGGGTGGGTCGCCGCCGGCTGGGTTGCCGGTGGAGCGCTTGCCGACGGCGCGGACGTCCTAGCCACCGTCGCGGCCTGGCCTGCTCTTCCCCGCTGGGGTCGGCTCGGCATTCTCGGTCTCGCCGGCGGCGCTGCGGCCGTCGGTGCGCTGACCGCGGTGACGCTGGCCGGACGAAGCAGACTGCATGATGCAGAGGTGCAACGTTGCTAGTCGAGGTAGTCGCGCAGGGCCTGGGAACGCGAGGGGTGGCGCAGCTTGGCCATTGCTTTGGACTCGATCTGGCGGATCCGCTCTCGGGTGACCCCGTAGACGTCGCCGACCTGGTCCAGGGTGCGCGGCTGACCGCCGGTGAGACCGAATCGCAGCTGGACTATGCCGGCCTCCCGATCGGACAGCGTGGCCAGTACTGCTCGCAGGTCGTCCTGGAGCAGCGTGAATGACACCACGTCGACCGCGACCACGGCCTCGGAGTCCGCGATGAAGTCACCGAGTGGGGAGTCGCCCTCGTCACCGATGGTCTGGTCCAGCGAGATGGGTTCCCGGGAGGATTGCCGGATCTCCAGCACCTTCTCCGGGGAGATGTCCATCTCCTTGGCCAGCTCCTCCGGGGTGGGCTCGCGACCCAGGTCTTGAAGCAGCTCGCGCTGGATACGGCCCAGTTTGTTGATCACCTCGACCATGTGCACCGGGATCCGGATGGTGCGGGCCTGCTCGGCCATCGCGCGGGTGATGGCTTGGCGGATCCACCAGGTGGCGTAGGTGGAGAACTTGTACCCCTTGGTGTAATCGAACTTCTCCACCGCGCGAATCAAACCCAGATTGCCTTCCTGGACCAGGTCCAAGAAGGGCATGCCACGGCCGGTGTAGCGCTTTCCCAGCGAGACGACGAGCCGAAGGTTGGCCTCCAGCAAATGGTTCTTCGCACGCTCGCCGTCACGGATGATCCAGCTCAGGTCCCGGCGCAGCTGTGCGGGAAGCTCTTCGGTGATGTCTTCGGCCTTGCGTATCCGTTCGGCGGCGTAGAGCCCGGCCTCGATCCGGGTGGCGAGGTCCACCTCCTCCTCGGCGTTGAGCAGTGCCACCTTGCCGATCTGGTTGAGGTAGGTCCGTACGGAGTCGGCAGAGACGGTGAGCTCGGTCTCCTTGCGTTGCCGGCGCAGCGCCTCCGACTCCTGCTCGTCCCAGTCGAAATTCTCGTGTCGCTCGGCTCCGTCCAACTGCTCCTGAGCGTCCTCAATTCTTGGTAGGACGTTGTCGTAGGTTTCCGACGGGTTTCCCGGCGACACCGAGATTTCCGGTGCCGACCTCACCGTGCGCGAGATGCGGGCGACAGGACTTCAGCCTCCTCAAGGACCCGGTTGCCATCTGGATACCCTTGGACTCTACGGGAAGCGAACGCTTTCGGCTGGCCGGGTGGTGCCCACGCACCTGCACGCCCTAACCCAATGTCGCTTACTTGAGCCGACCTCACTCGTTGTCTGGATCGACCGGTCCTTCGATCTTCGGATGGAGCGGGCAGCCGTCTTTGACCACCACCTGGACCGTACTGCCCTGCCGGTGGCCGCGACCGTGATTATTTCGTCCGGGATCACAGATGCAGCCGGCCGCGACAGCATCCGGCGCACCCGGCGGGAACTGGAGCTTGCCATCGACGAGAGCGAACTTGACGAATCTCCCGTCCGAGCAGGGCAGCAACGCGTATTCCCCGCCGCCTTGACCGTGATCGTAGCCCGCGACAGCGACGATCCGATGGACGAGGGAGGACCAGGTTGAGCGCCTGCCAACGGCTCCGGCGGGGCGGCATGGACGTTGAGCCGTAGGGTCGTGTTAAGCAGCGCGTCGAAACTCATCGGCCTGTCCGCCGTCTTACGCACCCGTACATGATGGACGAACTGAGAGGATACGGTCGTGAGTGATACCCAGATCGTCATCGTGCTGGTTGCCGGCGCGGCCGTGTTCATCGCGATCTGCTGCCTGATCTTGATCATGATACTTCGGCTGCAGCGCGTGGTGAGGTCGCAGTTCGAGACCATCGACAACCTGCTCGCCACCCTGCGTGCCGGTCGAGGGCAGGACGTACCCGGCGAGCCCCGTGGTGAGTAAGTGAGGTCGCGGGTGGACACCCCGACCCAGAAGGGAGTGGACGTGGCGGCGAGACGTACGCCTGAGGAGCTCTCGGTGGAGCAACGTCAGCGGCTTCATCGGGCACATCAGCGCTTGCGCAATGCCTCGAATGCGCTTGAAGCGTTGACGGTGGTCGAGCCGGTCCGTGGTCGTTGGGTGGCTACTCCCGTGCCGGCGGAGGCTCTCGAGGCGGCGCAGAATGATCTCCATGACGCGTGCCTGCAGCTCTGGCGCACTCACCAGGAATTGCTGTGCTGCGAGCCGCCCGCCGGCGCGCTCAACACGTAACGGGATGCTCAGAGCACTATCAGCGTAACGCTGGCAATCAGAGTCGCAGCCACGACGAGCAGCGCCCAAGCGACAGCCCCGCCCCGGGGGTCTTCCAGACAGTCCAGTTCTGACAGGGCGGTAGGGAAGTACTGGGAATTGAGGTGTTGGGACTCGGCCATCAATCCTCCTCGGAACCGGTCACCGCGTGGAAGCTACTCCTAGCCGCCAACGTGGCGAAGGTCAGCCCACAAGCGAAGTGTAGCCGCTTGACCTCGTTCCGTGACTCCGGCCCGCGGACATGCAGCCGGTGTGGGGGTTAGTGGCGTGGATGTGACTGCCTGTGACGGCGAGCGAGCTGGCTGTCACTCTGTTTTGCCATCTGTTTTTACCTTCGGCTAACCGATCTCAGACCGCGCGGTAACCACGTTCTCCGTAGCGTCCTGATCCATGGGATACCAGCAGCTCACGCCGTCGTCTGGCCGTGAGGAGGAGAATGTCCCACGGGCGTGGACCGACCCTGACAGCGCTCTCGCCGGCTGCTTCGACTCGCCTCGTCCAGGTCCAGGGGAGGAGAACCCGTACTTCAGGAGTGACGGGGGGGTGCGGCCGGGCGAGTCGGACCCGAGCCGGATGCTGAGCGCGGTGCTGTTGCTCGTCGTGACGATCGTGGTGCTGGGGCTGGTGTGGTGGCTGGTGTGACCCGTCACATCGACGACTCCTGCGTGGTACCGCCTCGGCCGCGACTGGTTGCCGCCAGCGGCGCGGCGACATCCTCCAAAGCCTGGCGTTCGGCCGCTACCCCGTAGCGGAGTGCGACGAGTCCGCCCCCGATCATCACGAGCGCGGCGAGCAGGTAACCGAGGAATAGCCGAAACGGTTGAGTGCCGGCACCGATGAGCGTGCCGTAGATGACCGGCCCGAGCGCACCGAAGCACTGTGCGATGGCGAAGAACACCGCAATCGCCTTCGCCCGCACTTCGAGCGGGAAGATCTCGCTGACCGTGAGATAAGCGGCGCTGGCCCCCGCCGAGGCGAAGAAGAAGATCACGCACCAGGCGATCGTCTGGGTCGTCGCGGTGAGCAACCCGGTGTTGAACAGGTAGGCGGTGACGCCGAGTAGGACACCAGAGGTGATATACGTGCCAGCGATCATCGTCTTGCGGCCGATCGTGTCGAACAGGTGCCCGATGGTCAGCGGGCCAATCAGGTTGCCGGCGGCAAAGCCGATCAGGAACAGCGGGGCCGACTCCGAGGCCACGCCGTAGAACTTGCCCAGCACCAGGGTGTAGGTGAAGAAGATGGCGTTGTACAGGAAGGACTGACTGATCATCAGCGACGCGCCGAGCACCGCCCGGCGCGGGTACTCGCGAAACAGCACTCGGGTCAGCGCAAGATAACCGATCTGATCGGCGGGTCGAAGGTCGATCGCCTTGCCCTCGTCCACCGTCGGCAGCGTCCTGCCGGATCGCTCCACCTCATTCTCGATGTAGGAGATGGACTTCTCGGCGGCCTGCTCGCGGCCGTTCATGAGCTGCCATCGCGGGCTCTCCGGCAGGTTGCGCCGCACCAGCAGGATCACCAGACCCAGCACCGGGCCGATCAGGAAGCCGATCCGCCAGCCGATGCTGGGATCCATCACGTTCAGCAGGATGTACGTTCCCAGCGTGCCCACGATCGCGCCCGCCCAGTACGTACCGCTGACCGCCAGGTCGACCCGGCCTCGGTACCGAGCTGGGATCAGCTCGTCGATCGCGGAGTGGATCGCGGCGTACTCCCCGCCGATGCCCATACCGGCGATGAACCGGGTCACATACAGGAAGACGATCCAGCCGGTGCCACTACCCAGGGTGAGCGCGGTCAGACCGCTGCCGAACAGGTAGATACCCAATGTGAACATGAACAGGTTGCGGCGCCCCAGCTTGTCCGACAGCCGGCCGAAAACGAGCGCGCCGACGACTTCTCCGGCCAGATACATCGTCGCGATGAGCCCGATCGCGGTCGAGGACAGGTTGAGCGTCTCGGGTTTGTTCAGGATATCCGCGATAGCGCTCGCAACCGTGATCTCGAGACCGTCGAGGATCCACGCCACCCCGAGCGCGACCACCATCCGGGTATGGAACGGCGACCACGGCAACCGGTCGATCCGCATCGGGATCAGGCTGCGCACCGCGCCCGGTGCCACATCACGTGTGATGGTCATCGGTACCTCCTAGCGTACTGGGGATACCACGGAGTGGTTTGTGTGAACCGGTGACTTTGGGATCCTTGCGGAGTGAGTGAGATGCGCGGCGGGAACTCGCGGTCGTTCGGCGCCCGGTCCTCGGCGGTGCGCCGGTGGCGGCGGAGGTTGGCCGACGAGCGTGCCGAGGCCACGGTCTACCGCGACCTCGCCGCCCGGCGCGGCGGGGAGGAGCGGGAGATCCTGCTCGGGTTGGCCGAGGCCGAGGGGCGGCACGCCGCTCACTGGCAGCGCTTGCTCGGCGATGACGTGGGGGCGGTCCGGCGCGGCGGCGTCCGCATGCGATTGCTCGCGTTTCTGGCCCGGCGGTTCGGCTCGGTCTTCGTGCTCGCGCTCGCCCAGCGGGCGGAGAGCCGGTCACCGTACGCCACCGACCTCGACGCGACCCGCACGATGGCGGCTGACGAGCGGATCCACGCGGAGGTGGTGCGCGGGCTCGCGGCCCGGGGGCGGGCCCGCGTGTCGGGTACCTTCCGCGCCGCTGTGTTCGGCGCCAACGACGGCCTGGTCAGCAATCTCGCGTTGATAGTGGGTGTCACCGGGGGCGGGGCGACCGCGAACACGGTGTTGCTCACCGGCTTGGCCGGGCTGCTCTCGGGGGCGTTGTCGATGGGGGCGGGTGAGTACATCTCGGTGCGCTCGCAGCGGGAACTGCTCGCGGCCTCGACCCCCGACCCGGAAACCCGGCAAGTCCTGCCGCACCTCGACGTCGACGCCAACGAGCTCGCCTTGGTGTACCGGGCACGGGGTCTTCCCGCCGAGGAGGCGCAGCGCCGCGCCGAGGCCATGCTGCGCGATCACTCCCTCGACGCCATTGGCGCGGCACGGGACGACCAGCACGAGATCGTGGGCACCGGCCTCGGTGCGGCGCTGTCGAGCTTCACCTTTTTCGCCTCGGGGGCTGCGGTACCCGTGCTGCCGTTCCTGCTCGGGTTCACCGGTACTGCCGCGCTCACCGCCGCGATGGTGCTCGTCGGGCTCGCGCTCATGCTCACCGGCGCCACCGCCGGCGTCCTCTCCGGTGCCCCGCCAGCGAGCCGCGCCCTGCGCCAACTCGCGATCGGTGCCGCCGCCGCCGCAACCACCTACCTGCTGGGTGTCCTTTTCGGCGCCACCCTAGGCTGATCACCGCATTCAGCACTCGGGTGCCGTGCCCCACACCTGGTCGGGCCGCCATTCGAACCTGCAAAAGTTCAACGCGCCGAGGTCGCCTCGGAGGAACTGCCCGTCGTGGACGGACTGGCCGGTTTCGACGACGCCACGGTCGTGCGGCGGCTTGGCCGCCGCGGCGGGCGGCGTGAACCGTTGGGTTTCGGCCTTGGTGAGATCGTGGTGCTGGTGACTCCCGTGGTGTGGCTGGCGGTTGACCAAGTCGCCAAGCGGATCGCGGGCTCTGCCGTGGATGGCGCGGCCAACGGAACTAAAGCCTTGCTGCGCAAGGTCTTCCGCAGGCGGGTCGCGCCTGTGGTCGTCCCGCCGCTGACTCGCGCGCAGCTCGGGGAAGTGCGGCGGTGGGTGCTGGAGATGGCCGCGCAGCGGGGCATGGATGAAGAACGCGCTGATGCGGTCGCCGACGCGGTGGTGGCCAGGCTGGTGTTGGACGCGCCTGCGAACCATACGCAGGAGCAGGTCGGCTTGGACGGCTCGGCTGGCGGTGGTGGCCTCTCGGCCCAAGGGTAGGGCGTGATGGCCACAGAGCGTGCCGACCGGTCGCGGGTCGACGAGCGGGCGATGGGCGCGGGGACGACCGTGCGTTTCGCGCTGCTGGTGGTTCTGATGCTGGTGGCCAGCGGCTCGATGATGCTGAACGTCGCCAACCGACTGTCCGACTCGGCGGACTGGGGCTGCGCGCTGGCCGCCGGGTGGGATCCCGACAATGGTACTGATCAGGCCACCATGGTCAGGATCGTGGGTCAAGCGAGCGCCCACCAAGCATGCGTGGCCCGCTATGCCCCGCCGCCGCCATGGTGGGTACCCCTGGTGGGGCCGGCTCTGCTGCTGGCCATGGCAGGCGTGCTGTTCTTTGGTTTGTCTGCCTGGAAGGCGCGGCGTGGTCGGGTCGTCCCACTCGAGATGATCGATCGGGACGGCGACGTCCGCCGTTTGCTGGAGGGCTTCGTGGCGACGGCTGGTCTGGCCCGCGCGCCGCGGTTCGTCGTTGATCCTGTGGCGGCCTCGACCGGGGCGGTGGTGTTCGGCAACAATCGCAGGCCGACGGTGTGCCTGCACGTTGGCCTGCTCGTCCGCAGGTTTACCGAGCCTGAGGGCTTTCGGGCGGTGCTGCTGCATGAGTTGGCCCACATCCGCAACGGCGACGTCACCCTCACCTATGCCACGGTCGCCGTGTGGCGGGTGTTCCTCGCCGCAGTGCTTCTGCCTGACGTGGTGTGGTACGTCACCCAGTTCATCATGGGGCCGAGGTCGCCGCTGTGGCCGACCTACCTGCCGGGCGTGACACGGGGCCTCGTGCTCGCGGTCGTCATGGTCGTGCTGGTCTACCTCGCGCGGTCGGATGTGTTGCGCAACAGGGAGGTCTACGCCGACCTGGCCGCGGTGCGATGGGGCGCGGACCCTCGCGGCTGGGCCATCACGACACCGGTCCCGGCGGGGAGTGCGCTGAGACGAGCGCTCGGCTCATTCCTCGAGCTGTGGCGCACCCACCCGCGATGGGATCTGCGCCGGGACTCACTGGCCGATCCGGCGCCATTGTTCGGCGTGCGGGCGCTGCCGATGTTCCTGACCGGGGCCGCAGCCGCATTGATCAACAACTACGTGTGGCACTACCTCAAGCAGTATGGGCTGGCAGGCCGGTGGCTGGACCAGGCGGTGTCGCTGGTCGCGGCGGGGCTAGTCACCGGGGTGGTCGGGATCGCCCTGTGGCGGGCGGTGGCGCACGCTGTGCTCACCGCGCGCCGCGTGCCCTCTGGTGTGCAGGCGGGGGTGTGGCTGGGTTTCGGAATAGCCCTCGGCGAGCTGGTCGCCGGCCAAGAGGTGATCTACGACTGGCTGCCCGCCCGGCCTCAGTTCTTGCTGTTCATCGTGCTCGCAGGCGCAGTGTTCACCTGGTGGGTCACGCAGTGCGCCCAACTGTGGGTCAGGACGTGGCGGGGACGGACGATCCGCCCGGCGATGCTGCTGGGCTTGACCGCTGCCTGCCTGGTGTTGTCGTCGTGGTTCGCGTGGTGGCACGGCGGCGGCGCGCTGCTGGTGGCCGGGTGGCCGTTCGACTCGGCAGCGTTTCGCCACATGCTGCAGCAGGCGTACCCTGGCCCAGCCGCCGACCACCTGGCCACGCTGTCGGCGATTGCCGTGGTGATCCCGATGATGGCAACCGTGACCAAGATGCCCCTTGTCCTGCCTGCGGTCACCGTCCTGTGGGTCGTACCGCTGCTGGCCTGGACGGTCCGCCCGGCTACCGCCGCACTCCGCTGGGCGCGCGGCGCCATGCGGGACATCGATGACGCGGAGGTGCCACGGGGGGAGGCGCTACCGCCGCTGCGACGGGTGCTGCTGCCAGGGCTGCTGGGCGGGGTGTCGTGCTGGGTCGCTGTTGTGGGCATCCAGGCGTACATGCACACCTGGCAGCCTGCATCCGAGGAACGCGGGGGCCTTGACGAGCTGCTCCAGTTGGCATGGGTGTTCGTGGCCCTGACGGCGGCGACGGCGGCGACCGCCGCCGCGCTGGCGAGCCGCTACCGGCTGCTCGTCACGCTCATCGTGGCCGAGACCGCGGCGATGGTGGGCTTCGCCGGGGTGTTCGTGCTCGTTTCCTCCGACGGATGCGTCCAGCCGCTGAGCGTATTCAAGTCGTCCTGCGGCTGGCGCCCCACCTTGGTATGGCCGAACCTCGAGATCCTCGTGACTCCCGCACTCGTGCTTACGACGATTGCCGCCATCACCTCGGCCGCGGTCGTGTCGGTGTGCCGGAGAGTGTTGCGGCCAGGGGCCCGACAGTCGGCGCCTGCGCGCCCGCCGGGCGCAACGATTCCGGACGGAGTGGCCGCCCGCCGCCTCGGCGTGGGCGTCTTGTGCGCTGTGGCGGTGGGGATTGCCGTGCCGGAGGTGATGGCCAATTCCCAGCAGAACTCGCGGGGATCCGCCCTTCCGATCTCGCAAGTTGTCGGTCCCGTCGTCGACGCGCCGGTGTCCGCCCAGACCAGGCAGTTCCAGGTGGCCGCCTGGAAGAGATACGGCGGCGGGGACCTGCTGCACCGCTTCGCTGACGACGTGGGCCGTCTCGTTGCGCTCCTGGAGGAGACGCATGGCAAGGTCGACGACACCCGTCTCCGCTCTTCCTGCCTTGCCATCGGCAAGACCGCGCGGGACGCCGGGGGCTATTTCCGCGTCCCCGACCCACAAGTCCAACAACTCTGGCAGACGTTCATCATCCAAGCGCAGAAAGCAGGCCAGGACTGCGAACACGCCGCGGACCGACAGAACAGCGACCTCCTCCACGCGTCACTACTGTGGATCGAAGAGGCAATGGTCACCGCCAAGTCGGTCGCTGCCCGGACCGACGCGGTGGTGCGCGGTGGCACCCAGATCGACAACTCGCCGGTGACCACCCAGGCCAAGGAGCTGGCGCCGGCCGACTGGCGCAGCCATGGCGGCGGGGATCTGTTGCACCGCTTCGGCACCGTCTGGGATGAACTCATCACGTTCATGGACCAGGCGCAGGGCCGGGTCGATGTGACGCGTGTCCGCCCTTTCTGCGCCGCCATCAGCCAGATCGCGCAGGAGGCAGACGGCTACTTCCGGGTCCACGACCCACTAGCCCAGCAACGCTGGCAGACGTTCATCACCCAAGCGCGGAAAGCAGGCCAGGATTGCG
The DNA here is from genome assembly GCA_035275565.1 of Pseudonocardiaceae bacterium. Taxonomy (GTDB): domain Bacteria; phylum Actinomycetota; class Actinomycetes; order Mycobacteriales; family Pseudonocardiaceae. Next base: position 16,587 of record DATEMN010000445.1, read on the forward strand.
AACAGGCCCTGAACGAGTTAAACAACGACCTCTTCAGCACGTCACTTCAGAAGATCGAAGAGGCAGCGGCCACCGCCAAGTCGGTTGACGCACGGATCGACGTGGTGGCGCGTGGCGGTGGCTAGCGGCTCCGTCGGGAACTGCTCGTTCACTCCATAGGCTCCTCCCATGCGTATGCACGGTTGATCTCCCCCGCAACCTCTTCGAACCCCGCGAGCTCATCGGCACTCAGTTCATGCTTCCATCGCAAATCCAGTACGATCCCGCGCGGGTGCGTGCCGTACCAGTCGCGCGTCTTATTATCGGGAGTAATCACTCTTGTAACAGCGCTGCTCGATCGCTCGCGCAGGAGCATGAGCAGCGGCCCGTCATTACTGCCGAGAGGATGCTGATCACTGTTCCAGGGGTCAAGCATCACAGGGTCGAACGCAACGCCGAGAAAATCGGTAAGTGCCCGCAGGGTGAACTCGGGCCGTGACGTGAGCTCCTCGTAGCACAGGCGGTGCACGGATCCCGGCCAGCACGAGGCGAGTTCCTCGATGCCACGCATGTGCTTGGCCCACGCGGCGGCGTGCTCACGCGCAGAGGTCTCGGGCCACTTGCGCAATTGTGAGTTCACGACCGCGCGCCCATCCCGAGTGAGCACGATCAGGCGTAGCGGGACTAGGTCGCGGAGCGCTGATATCTGGGGCTTGATCCAACTGATCCTTTTGCTTGAATCGAACACGAGTGGACGCCTGGTGCGTCGTGAAAGCATCTCGTACAGATCCTCCCCGTGTGTCACCTGCAGATCTCCCCACACCGTGCAGCCGGGTCCACACAGCCTGCACACACGTTGTTTGAGAGGCGCATCCGGATCGTCGAAGTAACTGGTATGTCTCGCTTCGCCGGCAAAGAAGATCGACGGGTGCGAACCGAGCATCACCCCCAGCAACGTCGAACCGGAGAACCATGCTGCGCCCATAAACACGACGCCTGTGTTCACTCGTTGACCAAGGGGGAGTCCAGGTAACGTTGTGTTGTTAGCATTGTCTGTCATAAGCAATTGCAATTGTTAGTCAATGTGCCCAAATTCATCGCATCTCCCCGCTCGTTTTAGTCTATTTGGTGGTTTGAACTTTGCCAGTGTTGCGTTGCCTCTGGCCGTTCCGGTAGGAGAATCCCATCAAGCACGGCCAGCTGCGGTCGTTCCATCCGACCCGGTTGGCCACGCCCCGGGTCACGATATCGGACATGCTGCGTCACGCCACCCGCAACAAGATCGTGACTACGGACAGTGAGGTATGGCAGACCAAATAGGCAGTGGTTCCTCAAACACCACGGTGAACCGTGACCCCGGCCGCGCCCAGGGCACCGCCGCGACCACCAGACCATGCTTAGGACACGACACACGAGAGGTATCGGCCTGCAAAAACACCTGCGTCGTGCCCCAAATCCGGACACCGCCGACGTCGGGGCTTCACGCTGGAGTCATAGCCCGGACAACGGCGCTGACATCGTGAGCAGCGTCGCGCCGCCCCAGCCTTCACTCGGACTCGCGCAACGAGTACCTCCCCGCCCGTCGGGCTCCAGCTCCACTGACTCGACCACCGTGTGCGCGACCGCCAGTACCCGCCGCCATACCCTTCGTAGTACGTATCGCCATACCCTTCGTAGTGCGTATACTGTTCCCGTCTCGATCGTTTCTGACCTTGGGTCAGAAACTCCAGACAGGGTATAGCGCGTACCCTCATTTAATCATGATCAGCTACCACTGGAACGTTAGTAGTGCCGGGCCTAGATCCCTCAGAACCCACCTTACCAGGATCCACGAAAGATCGAGGCAATCGGACATGGCCATGCCGAGCGCAATCCCCATGTACTGTTTCGTTATTAACCTGGGCGATGACACTGAGCGTATGGCACTGATCACGGCGCACCTTTCTACGGTTGGGATGAGCTTCGAGCGATGGCCGGCTACTGAAGCGGCAATGCTTGACTATGCGTTGGAGGCTCGCGACGGTATCGTCATCCGCGAGTTCGGACCGTGGGCAGCTGGCGAGGCGGCATGCGGAATGAGCCATATTCGCCTGTGGCGACATATTATCGAACGGCGTATTTCGTGGGCGATCGTGTTGGAGGACGATGCACGCCTGCGCGGGCCCGTTCCCTTTGACGTTGCGGAGTGGGATCTACCGCCCGACGCCGACATTGTGCTGCTCAACAGGCGTGCGTGTGCAGGGGTAACGCGTCATCGTGGGCAGCGCTTTTGCTACGCGGACGTTACGGGGGGCGCTGGCACGGAGGGGTATATAGTGAGTCAGGCGGGCGCGGCGAAGTTGCTCGCCATTACCCAACCACTGAAAGATCCGCTCGACTTCCAAATGTATGCGCACTTTGACTCAGTGCGCCGCAGCGATCGCCATCCCTTCTTCTGGGCGTTGCCGCGTAATCCCGTAGCGAAAGACGTCTCAGTGACTGCGTACCGCATCGTTCCCGACCTGGTTGAGCACGCTGACGTGGAGTCGAGTATCGGTAATCGCCGTCACGCTAGAGCACGGTTCTACTGCCGACTACTGCTCGGCGTTAACTTCGATCACGATTACTACTATTGCGGCTACGCCGGGACGCAGTCCGTATCGCCGGATGTGGTGACGAGGAACTGCCGCAGTGGCTATGAGTCAGTCGACTCACACTTTGCTCTGACAGAAAACGTCTTCATTCGCGGTGTCGACATCTCCCACTGCCGCGAAGAGAAGGCCGAGTCAGTCACAAAGATCCTGGCCGCCAAGGGGGCGGACACCGTTCGACTGAGCGTTTGGGTCGATGACCGGTCCGCCCTGAACCTAGCGCGCGGTCTTCGCCTGGCACGGGCGGCGACGACCGCCGGGCTCCAGCTCTATCTCACACTGCACTATTCGGATGGCTGGGCGGATCCTGGGCGACAGCCCAAGCCTAAGGCGTGGCAGACGTTCGGCGTTCGGGCACTTATCGACCAGGTTGAGTCCTATACCCAGGAGGTGGTGTCGTCGTTCTGTCATCAGGGCACGCCACCCTCTGTCGTCCAGCTTGGCAACGAAATCACCAATGGACTGCTATGGGCTGAGGATGGCCATGACGAGCGCGGTGGCGGTCGGCTGCACAGTACGTGGATCGACGGCGCAAGTTGGCGTGGGGATGATCAGTGGATCGTCCTGTCAGAGTTGCTCAATGCGGCCGTCGCCGGGGCACGCGAAGGCTTCCTGTCAAGCGAGGTGGGCAGAGTTATGCTCCACCTTGACCGGGGTGCCGACTTGGCGGGTACGAAGTGGTGGCTGGACCGAGCTACCGCGATGGGCATCGACTATGATCTCATAGGGTTATCTTTCTATAGCTTGTGGCACGACAACGCGACGATCGCGACGCTGGCTCGAGTCCGTGAATTGCAGGACAGTTACCCGAGCAAGCCAGTGGTAATCAGCGAGACGGCCCATCCCTACCGTCCATTCTGGGATGGCAAAATCATGCGCGCGGCGGGGCTCGAGTTTGCCTTCACTCCCGCAGGACAGTTCGAATACCTTGAGGCGGCGCTGCGGACGATTCGGGGTGCTCCGAATGGGGCGGGCCTGTTCTGGTGGGGCGCCTGCTTCACTGACTCTAGCTTGGAGCCGTGCCCGGACTGTTTCCGTGCCCACGCTCTTTTCGATGCGCAGGGGAACCCGCTGCCGGCCCTCGCTGCATTTGGTGCCGTGCCGTGATCTTCCCGGGCGTCCCCTTCGAGCGCTACGTTGATGACGCGGTGGCCTGGCGGTTGCATCTACGCACCGGGCGATGGCTTCAGAGCATCGATGTGGATCTCTCTTGAGGGTCGCTGCGTGGCCGGTATCCTCTAGTGCACCGAACGACGCAAGTGGTATGTCTGGGGATGAAACGGAGGCGTGGTCGGTGTTCGCGACGGTGTTCAGCCGACCGGGCGGGAGGTGGGGTAGTGGTGGCTAATGATCTGCTCCGGGCGGCGCGGCAGCGCACCGCTTCACCGACGTCTCCGGAGGTGCGCCTGTCTCGGCAGGAGCTCGCCGAGCTGGTCAATGCCTGGGTGTGGGACCACCACGAGAAGGTGGTGGAGCACAGCGCGAACTGGGTCTGCCAGCTCGAATGCGGCAAGATTCGTTGGCCGGGTAAGGTGTCTCGAGAGGCCCTGCGGGCGATTCTGGGTGTCCCCACCGACGCCGCGCTGGGATTTGTCAATGTCCGGCGCGCCCGCGCGGCGGTGGAACTGGAAAAAGTAGACCGTCAACAGTTTCTTCGCGCTTCCCGAGACCTGGGTGTGCTTGCTGCCCTGGGACCGGTGGCGGCGCTGCTGGAAGGCATCGAGCCCACCCCGATCCCCCGTCGGGTCGGTGCGACCGAGATCGAGCAGACCCGCACCGCCGCGCAGATGTTCTCCAGCTGGGACTTCGCCTACGGCGGTGCAATGGCCCGGGAAGCCGTGATGGGCCAGTTGCGCTGGTCAGCTGGGCTACTCAACGCTATTTGTCCGGAGCAGCTGCGCCCCGAGTTGTTCTCCGCTGTCGGCGATCTTGCTCACCGCGCCGGGTTCATGGCTTTTGACGTCGGTGCTTACACGGGCTACCGCACCCATGGTGGGGCAGGGTGATGGCCGGGGATGGGCGCAGCGGGAGCGACACCGCGCGGAAGAGATCGCCGCTCAGATCAGAGCACCCTGCTCTGGCAAGGGCACGGCGGTGACCAGGACTACGTCACGGGCTGGAGGCACAGTCGAGCACCCGGGTACCCCCTCTCTGCGGGCGCGACCTCTATTTTCTGAGCACCCAGCAAGTGCGGTGGTAAGGGAGAGCTCCATGGAAGGTCCCAGTGCCGGGATTCGGTAGCCGGATCGGTGTGTCGCTGCGCCTACCAGCCCAGCGCGGCAAGCGGGTCGCGGTGATCGTCGCCGTCCTGGTGCTCGCGACGGGTGTCGGGACCGGCGTCGGGTTTAGCGCTCCGGTGCTGGCCAGGCACCTGGCCGCAGCTGGTGCGGTCCCGGCGATCGCGCCGCCACCCGCGCCGGTGATCCCACAGCCGGCGTTGCGCCCGGCCGCCGTCGACGGTCCGGCGCCGACCAGCTCAGGGGTCGAGGCCGTGCTGGACCCCCTGCTTGCGAAAGGCGGGCTGGGCACGCTGTCCGGCCAGGTGATGGATCCGGCGACCGGCATGGTGCTCTGGCAGCGGGCATCAGCGACCCCTCTGGTGCCCGGATCGACTGCCAAGCTGCTCACCGCGTCGGCTGCGCTGCTCGCGCTGGACCACCAGGCCCGGTTGCACACCACCGTGCTGGCCGGCGCGGAGCCGGATACCGTCGTGCTGCTCGGCGGCGGCGACCCGACGTTGTCCGCGGCGGACGCCGCCACGGTGACTGTCTACCCGGGTGCCGCCCGGCTGGACGACCTGGTCGCCCAGGTGCGGGCGGTCGCGCCTGGGCCGGTGCGTCGCGTGCTGGTCGACGTGAACCGCTACACCGGCGACGCCTTCGCGCCGGGCTGGGTCCCCGCCGACGTAGCTGGCGGGTACATCGCACCGATCCAGCCGGTGATGCTCGACGGAGCCCGCGCCGATCCCACCGAGGAGGTCTCGCCACGAGCCGCCAAGCCGGCGACCGCCGCGGCGGCGGAGCTGGCCCGCCGGCTGGGTGCTGACCCTGACATCGTCGCCGTCGGCAGCGCCCCGCCGGGGGCTGCGGTCCTCGGCACGGTGTCGTCCCCACCGATCCAGGATCTGGTCGCCACGGTGTTGAGCAGATCGGACAATGTGCTCGCCGAAGCGCTGGCCCGCGAGGTGGCCCGGGCGACCGGCGCCCAGCCGTCCTTCTCGGGGGCGGCGCAGGCGGTGCTCACCGTGCTGCGCGAGCACGGATTCGACGTCAGCCGCGCCACCCTGATGGATGGCAGCGGGCTGTCGGTGCAGGATGCCGTTCCGGCGACGCTGCTCACCGATCTGCTGAGCGCCGCCGCCGGCCCCGACGAGTCCCAGCAGCGGACCGCCGCCCTGCGACCGATGTTGGGGGGGCTCCCGGTGGCTGGTAGCAGTGGCACGTTGGCCGAGCGCTACGACGGGCCGGCGGCCGGCGGTCGGGGTTGGGTCCGGGCCAAGACCGGCACGCTGACCGGCGTCAACAGCCTCGCTGGCACCGTGCTCGACGCCGAAGGGCGGGTGTTGGCGTTCGCTTTGCTGTCCAACGGGCCTGATCCGGTGTCGGTTCGGCCGCGGCTGGATGCCCTGGCCGCTGAGCTGCGATCCTGCGGTTGCCGCTAGTCCGCGTACCGTCGTAGCTATGGGACATCCCGCACTCGACACATCACCGGCCGCCGGGGAGGGTCCACCCGCCCCAGCTGGCGCCCCGATCGACTGGGCGGTCGCGACGGTCACCGCGCAGCGTCTACTGCCGACCGGTCCTGTGGTACCCGCCGAGGAGGCCGCGGCGGCGGTGCGCCGGTTGCGCGCGCTGTCGATCACCGCTGAGGAGCATGTGCGGGCGCTGACCGGGCTGGATGACGGCCGCCCGCCTGGCCCCGCCGATGTGGTGGATCGCCCCGGATGGGTGGTGGCCGCGACCGAAGGTCTGTCGCGGCTGCTGGCCGACTACCGGGTTCCCGACAGTAGGGCTCGCCGCCTGCTGGCCACCACCGCGGGCGTGCAGACCGGGGTAGCGCTGGCGTTTCTCGGATCCCGGGTGCTCGGGCAGTACGACCCGTTCGGCGGGCCGTCCGAAGATCCGGGGCGGCTGCTGCTGGTGGCCCCCAATGTGATCACCATCGGGACCACGTTGAACGTCCCGGCCGATGAATTCCGGATGTGGGTGTGCTTGCACGAGGCCACGCACCGGCTGCAGTTCAACGCCGTGCCGTGGTTGCGCGCGTATTTCGCCGAACAGGTGCAGGCTTTCGTTCTCGCTGCGGAGGACCCGGAGACGGTGGCCAAGATGGTCGGCCGGCTGCCTGCGGCGCTGCGCGGCGCCCGCCGCGGGGAGGCGTCGGATGCGCTGGGTGTGCTCTCCTTGCTGCAGAGTCCGGAGCAGCGGGCGGTGCTGGACCGGCTACTCGCCCTGGCCACCCTGCTGGAGGGGCACGCCGACCACGTGATGGACGCCGTCGGACCGTCGGTGGTGCCCTCGGTGCGGTTGATCCGGCAGCGGTTCACGGCCCGCCGGCAGGGCGGTGGCCTCGCCGAGCGGGTATTGCGGGCGGTGCTGGGCATCGACGCCAAGCTGCGTCAGTATGCCGAGGGCGCGGCGTTCACCCGGCAAGTGGTGGATGTGGTCGGCATGGACGGGTTCAATGCGGTGTGGACCTCGCCCGAGACGCTGCCCACCCGCGCCGAGATCATCGATCCGGCGGCGTGGCTGTATCGCATGACCTGAGCCCCGATCGCGACCGGGGATCGCCGCACCCGGCAGTCAGCGAGGTGCGCACCGCGGTCCGGCGTTTCCTGGCCGCGCACCGAAACGGGGATGCGGTCGCGGTGGCGTGCTCCGGCGGTGCCGACTCTCTGGCGCTGGTCGCCGCGACCGTGCACTGCGCTGGGCGGCTCGGTCTGGCGGTGCACGGCTTGGTCGTCGACCACCAGCTGCAGCCGGACTCCCAGGCCGTCGCGCAGGCCGCCGCTCAGACGCTACGCCGGCTCGGTTGCGCTGCCGTGCGGGTGCTGCCGATCACCGTGGAGGGCACCGGCGGTCCGGAAGCGGCAGCCCGCCGGGCCCGGTACGCGGCGCTGCGAGCGGCCTCGCCGGTCGGGGCGTTGGTGCTGCTCGGGCACACCCTTGACGATCAGGCCGAGACCGTCCTGCTGGGGTTGGGGCGGGGCTCCGGGCCCCGGTCGGTGGCGGGGATGCGGGAGCTTGACCCACCCTGGGGTCGCCCGCTGCTGGGCGTGCGCCGGGCCGTCACCGCTGCGGCCTGCGATGCGTTGGGTCTGAAACCGTGGGTCGATCCGCATAATGCCGACCCCCGGTTCCGGCGAGTACGGCTGCGCACCGAGGCACTGCCGTTGCTGGAGGATGTGCTGGCCGGTGGGGTCGCTGAAGCGCTGGCCCGGACCGCCGGGCAGTTACAGGAGGATCTTGACCTGCTCGATGGGCAGGCTGGTGCGCTGTTTGCTTCGGCGCGCCATGACGCAGCCTTAGACGTTGCCGCGTTGGTGCCGGCACCGGCCGCGCTACGGCGCCGGGTGCTGCGTCGCTGGCTGCTCAATGCCGGGGTAGCCGAGCTGACCGACGCCCACCTGCGCGCGGCCGATGACCTCGTCGGCCGGTGGTCTGGTCAGGGTGCGGTGCGGCTGCCGGGCGATGTCGAACTGTTTCGAGCACATGGGAGGCTGCACCTCTCCTCAGGTCCTCGACACCCCTGGAGGGGTCCGCGTGGCGTATTCGGGTGATGCCGTGTTTCCCGGTGATGCTGTATATCCGGGTGATATTGGCTCCGTGCTCGTCACTGAGGAGCAGATCCGGCGCCGTATCGCGGAGCTCGCCGAACAGGTCGCCACCGACTTCCGGGCCGAGCAGGGCAAGGGTGACCTGCTGCTCGTCGGCGTGCTCAAGGGTGCGGTGCTGTTCATGACCGACTTCGCCCGGGCGCTGCCGATCCCGGTACAGCTGGAGTTCATGGCAGTGGCCTCGTACGGCTCGGCGACCTCGTCGTCGGGTGTTGTGCGAATCCTCAAGGATCTCGACCGCGATATCGCCGGCCGCGATGTGCTCATCGTGGAGGACATCATCGACTCCGGTCTGACCCTGTCCTACCTGCTGCGGAACCTGGCGGCCCGGCGCCCCGCCTCCTTGCAGGTGTGCACGTTGCTACGCAAGCCGGACGCGGTCACGATCGACGTGCCGGTGCGCTATGTCGGGTTCGACATCCCGAACGAGTTCGTGGTCGGTTACGGCTTGGATTACGGTGAGCGCTACCGTGACCTGCCCTACATCGGCACCCTCGCCCCCAAGGTCTACGCCAACTAGCGGTTCCCCGCGTGTCCTCCCGTGGTGTATGCCGGGTAAGCCGGTGGTGTAACTCTGGGCAGTGCGGGGAACACCGCGGGGGGTGCCACCGTTGACGCAGCATTGACCCCGGCTCGTCCGGGACCGGACTGTCGGACCCGCCCGGTAGGGTTGGTCCCACGCAGCGCGGACGAACAAGCGTGGAGGAACAGGAGTGCGCTAGCTGTCCTTCAGTGTCCTTGGTCGGTGAGTCACCACCGGCCGACATCAGCTCAGGAGGGTTGAGGCCGCCGAGGGCCGTAGCCGAATGGATCGCAAGAAACTACTCCGCAACCCGTTGCTGTGGGTCGTGGCCGGGTTGCTGCTCTACTACGCATTCGGCTTCCTGCTCGACGACACCCGTGGGTACAGCCAGGTCACCACCTCGCAGGCGTTGGAGCAGCTCACCACGCGCAACGTCAAACAGGCGACGCTGGAAGACAAGGAGCAGCGGCTCCGCCTCACGCTGGACCACGAGGTTCCGGGCATTAAGGGCACCAAGGTGCTTACCCAGTACCCGGCGCAGAGCACTGACGAGATCGCCGTGGCGCTGCGCGAGTCGCAGATTCCGGACGGCTGGGACACCAAGGTCACCCAACAGTCCCTGCTGTTCCAGGTGCTGATCTACCTCATCCCACTGGGTCTGCTGCTCCTGCTGCTGCTGTGGATGATGAACAACGCCCAAGGCGGCGGAAACCGGGTGCTCAACTTCGGTAAGTCCAAGGCCAAGCAGCTGACCAAGGACATGCCCAAGACCACCTTCGCCGACGTCGCGGGAGCCGAGGAGGCCGTCGAGGAGCTGGAGGAGATCAAGGACTTCCTCGCCAACCCCAGCCGTTACCAGGCGCTCGGCGCCAAGATCCCCAAGGGCGTGCTGCTCTACGGCCCGCCCGGCACCGGCAAGACCCTGTTGGCTCGTGCTGTGGCCGGCGAGGCAGGCGTGCCGTTCTACTCCATCTCCGGTTCGGACTTCGTGGAGATGTTCGTCGGAGTGGGCGCCTCCAGGGTTCGGGATCTCTTTGAGCAGGCTAAGCAGAATTCGCCGTGCATCGTTTTCGTCGATGAGATTGACGCGGTGGGTCGGCAGCGTGGCGCTGGACTCGGCGGCGGGCACGATGAGCGCGAGCAGACCCTCAACCAGTTGTTGGTCGAGATGGACGGCTTCGACGCCCGCGGCGGCATCATCCTCATCGCCGCGACTAACCGCCCGGACATCCTGGACCCGGCGTTGCTCCGACCAGGTCGCTTCGACCGGCAGATTCCGGTCGCCGCACCGGACATTCGCGGCCGTCGCGCCATCCTCGAAGTGCACTCCAAGGGCAAGCCATTGGGCCCCGACGTCGACCTGGACGGCCTGGCCAAACGCACCGTCGGCTTTTCCGGAGCCGATCTGGCCAACGTCATCAACGAAGCAGCGCTGCTCACCGCCAGGGAGAACGGCCGGCTCATCACCGGCGTCGAGCTCGAGGAGGCGGTCGATCGGGTGATCGGGGGTCCGCGCCGCAAGAACCGGATCATCTCCGAGCGGGAGAAGAAGATCACTGCCTACCACGAGGGTGGGCACGCGTTGGCGGCTTGGGCGATGCCCGACATCGATCCGGTGTACAAGCTGACGATCCTGCCCCGCGGCCGCACGGGGGGGCACGCGCTCGTGGTGCCTGAGGACGACAAACAGATGATGACCCGGTCGGAGATGATCGCCCGGCTGGTGTTCGCACTGGGTGGACGTTCGGCGGAAGAGCTGGTGTTTCACGAGCCCACCACCGGGGCCTCCTCAGACATCGAGCAGGCTACCAAGATCGCCCGCGCGATGGTCACTGAATACGGCATGAGCGCCCGGCTCGGTGCGGTGAAATACGGCCAGGAGCAGGGTGACCCGTTCCTCGGCCGTTCCGCGGGCCGCCAGGCAGAGTACTCCCTTGAGGTCGCGCACGAGATCGACGAGGAGGTACGGGCGCTCATCGAGGCCGCGCACACCGAGGCGTGGGAGATCCTCAATACTTATCGAGACGTTCTTGATGAGCTGGTCGTCGAGCTGCTGGACCGAGAGACGCTGCACCGCAAAGATCTCGAGCGGGTCTTCGGTCGGGTCGAGAAGCGACCGCGGATCACCGCGTTCAACGACTTCGGCGGCCGCACCCCTTCGGACAAGCCACCCATCAAGACTGCCGGTGAGCTGGCCAAGGAGCGGGGCGAGCCGTGGCCTCCGGCGCAACCCGAGCCGCGGCCCACACCGGTGGGGGTGGTACCGGGCGCGAGCGATCTGCCCGGTGGACCCCCGCATGCTGCTCCCGGTCATCCCGGTCCCAACGGTGCGGGGCCGCATTCCCCGGCTGGCCCCGCACCGATCGGATTCCCCCCTTCCCGGCCGTATCCACCATCTCCGCGCGATCCGGCAGGTGGGTCTGCGCAGGGGCCGGGCAGTGGCTATAGCCCGCCGAGTTCCGGTCCGCCGAACTATGGCGCACCACCGGGGTGGCGTTCGGCCACTGAACCGCCCCCTCCCGCCTGGCAGCCCACACCGCCGAACGATCGTCCATCGCAGGTTGGGCCGTCCCGAGGTGAGCCCACGCCGGGTCAGCCGACCGGCCCCTCCGTGGGACGCGCCGATGACCAGCCGACCCCCCGGTTCGGCGATGACGTCGGCCGCAACTCGCGGGACGGGGATCGCTGAGGCCCGCCGTCGATTCCCAGGTTGGCGTGTCTCACGCTGGAGCGTTCCACCCCGGTGTATCCCAGTCCGGTGTGGACTCGCGTCGCACCTTCGACCGGGTCCGCGCCGAGGCAGCGGTGCGCGAACTCCTGATCGCCTGCGGTGAGGACCCGGACCGGGAGGGGTTGCGCGAGACTCCGGCCCGCGTCGCACGGGCATACCAGGAGATGTTCGCCGGGCTGTTCCTCGATCCCGATGTGGTGCTGGAGCGGACCTTCGACGAGGGGCACGACGAGCTCGTGCTGGTCCGGGACATCCCGCTGTACAGCCAGTGCGAGCATCACCTGGTGCCGTTTCACGGCATGGCGCACGTCGGGTACATCCCGAACGTCCAAGGCCGGGTGACCGGGCTATCCAAGCTGGCTCGGCTGGTCGACCTCTACGCCAAGCGTCCGCAGGTACAGGAGCGGCTCACCTCGCAGATCGCCGACGCGCTGGTGCGCAGGCTGCAACCGCGCGGCGCCATCGTGGTGATCGAGGCCGAGCACCTGTGCATGGCGATGCGGGGTGTCCGCATGCCCGGCTCGACCACCACCACGTCGGCTGTCCGAGGGCTGTTCAAGACCAGTGCATCTTCCCGGGGTGAGGTGCTGCAATTGATGATGCGGAGGTGACGGTGCACCGTGCGCTTCCCGATCCCGGCCGCTGTGTGGTGATGGGCGTCCTCAACATCACCCCCGATTCCTTCAGCGACGGTGGGCGCTACCTGGATCGCGACACAGCCGTGGCCCACGGTATGGCGCTGCGCGCGCAGGGAGCCGATCTGGTCGATGTCGGGGGCGAGTCGACCCGCCCGGGGGCGCAGCGCGTCGATGCTCGCACCGAGATCGGCCGGGTGGTCCCGGTGCTACGAGAACTGGTGGCAGGCGGCGTGCCGTGCAGTGTGGATACCACCCGTGCGGCGGTCGCCGAGGCTGCCCTGGAGGCCGGTGCGATCATGGTCAACGACGTCTCGGGCGGTCTCGCGGATCCCGCGATGGCGCCGGCGATGGCCCGTTGCGGGATGCCGTGGGTTCTCATGCACTGGCGCGGGCACAGCGACCGGATGGACGAATTGGCGAGCTATTCCGACGTCGTCGCCGAGGTGCGGGCTGAGCTGGTGGCGCGGGTGGACGCCGCGGTGCTTGCCGGGGTGGATCCCGGCGCGCTGGTGCTGGACCCCGGGCTCGGTTTCGCCAAGACGGCGGCGCATAACTGGGTGCTGCTGGCTCACCTGGACGTGCTGGTCGATCTGGGGTTCCCGGTTCTCGTCGGGCCGTCCCGCAAGCGGTTCCTGGGCGCCCTGCTGGCCGGCGCGGACGGTATCCCACGTCGCGCGGACGACCGGGACACCGCGACCGCGGCGGTGTCCGCGCTGGCCGCAGCGGCGGGGGTCTGGGGGGTGCGGGTGCACGACGCGGCGGCCTCGCGCGATGCCACCGCGGTCGCCGCCGCTTGGCGACTCGGTGCGACGCAGTACAGCCCGCGGTGAGTAGCGATCGGATCACCCT
>DATEMN010000446.1:0-10227 GCA_035275565.1 Pseudonocardiaceae bacterium
TTCGGCAGCAGGTGACCGAGGAGCACATCGGCGTCCGGCTCGAACTCATACAGCGGTGCCAGGCTGTCCGGGCGCTCACGCTGCCCCTCCGGGGCCGAGTCGTCCTCGACATACTCGACCTCCAGCGGCGCGATCCGGCGCGCTCGGGGCGTCTGGGCGACCATCGACCGGAACTCGGTGTAGACGATGTGCAGCTCATCCACGCCCGGTATCCCGTCCGCTCCAGGGCCACCATCCTCGTCGTCGGCGCCGGAGAGGAACGCGCGCACCAACACGTTGCCGGCCGCGGCGGCGTCACTATAGGAGGGTTGCTCGGAGAATCCGGTCCAGGACTGCTCGATCGGCCGGTCACGGAACGTGTAGTAACCGACCCCTTTGCGACCGATCAGGTACAGCGTCACCGACTTGCCCTCGTCGCGCAGTAGCGCGTGCAGCTCCTCCGCGGCCCGCAGCAGGTTGGCGTTGTAACCACCGCACAGGCCCCGGTCGCTGGTCACCACCAGCATCGCCGCCCGGGTCGGGTTCTCCCGCTCGACCAGCAACGGGTTATCCAGCGTTCCCGAGGCGCTGGCCAGCGCGGAGAGCACCTTGGTGATCTCCCGCGCGTACGGCCGGGATGCCTCGACCCGGGCCTGGGCTCGGGCGATCCGCGAGGTGGCGATGAGCTCGCTCGCCTTGGTGATCTTCTTGGTGGACTGGACGGAACGGATCCGCCGACGGAGGACTCTCAGCTGCGCGGCCATCGTCGCATCACTTCTTGGGGGAACGCTTGGTGACCTTGACCGACTCGCGCTCGACCTCGTCGGCGTCCATCGCGTCAGCCTCGGCCTCGTGACCCAGTACCGAGCCGTCGGACGTGCTGAACCCCTTCTTGAACGCGGTCACCGCATCCACGACCTGCTGCTCGGTGTCATCGCTGAACTGCTTGGTCTCCCGGATGGTGTCCAGGATGCCCTGGTGGTGCCTGCGGACATCGGTGAGGAAGTCCGACTCGAAGCGGCGGACGTCTTCGACCGCCACGTCGTCCAGATGTCCCCGGGTGCCGAGGAAGATCGACACAACCTGCTCCTCGACGGGGAACGGTGCGTACTGCCCCTGCTTGAGCAGCTCGGTCAGCCGGGCACCGCGCTCGAGTTGACGTCGCGAGGTCGTGTCCAGGTTCTCCGAGCCGAGCGCGGCGAACGCCTCCAGCTCGCGGTACTGCGACAGCTCCAGCCGCAACGTACCGCCGACCGATCTCATCGCCTTGATCTGCGCCGAACCACCGACCCGGGAGACCGAGACCCCGACGTTGATCGCCGGCCGGACACCCTGGTTGAACAGGTCGGACTCGAAGAAGCACTGACCGTCGGTGATGGAGATGACGTTGGTCGGGATGTAGGCCGAGATATCGTTAGCCTTAGTCTCGATGATCGGCAGTCCGGTCAGCGAGCCCCCGCCCAGTTCGTCGGACAGCTTCGCGCAGCGCTCCAGCAGCCGCGAATGCAGGTAGAACACGTCGCCGGGGAATGCCTCCCGGCCCGGTGGGCGGCGCAGCAGCAGTGACAGCGCGCGGTAGGCGTCAGCCTGCTTGGACAGGTCATCAAAGATGATCAGCACGTGCTTGCCCTGGTACATCCAGTGCTGGCCGAGCGCTGAGCCGGTGTACGGCGCGATCCACTTGTAACCGGCTGAATCGGATGCCGGGGCAGCAATGATGGTGGTGTACTCCAGCGCACCGGCATCCTCCAGCGTCTGGCGGACCGCCGCGATCGTGGTGCCCTTCTGACCGACCGCCACGTAGATACAGCGCACCTGCTTGGTCGGGTCGCCGGTCGCCCAGTTCGCCTTCTGGTTGATGATGGTGTCGATGCACACGGCGGTCTTGCCGGTCTTGCGGTCACCAATGATGAGCTGGCGCTGGCCGCGCCCGATCGGGGTCTGCGAGTCGATCGCCTTGATGCCCGTCTGCAGCGGCTCCTTCACCGGCTGCCGGTCGATCACCGAGGGCGCCTGCAGCTCCAGGACCCGCTGCTCGTCGGCGGCGATGTCGCCCAGACCGTCCAGCGGGTAGCCCAGCGGGTCCACCACCCGGCCGAGGAAGTCCTCCCCGACCGGTACCGACAGGATCTTGCCGGTTCGCCTGACCTCTTGGCCCTGCTCGATGACCTCGAAGTTGCCCAGGATGACCGCGCCGATCTCGCGGACGTCCAGGTTCTGCGCAACACCCAACACTCCGCCGGGGAACTCCAGCAGCTCGCTGGTCATCGCCGAAGGCAGGCCCTCGACGCGGGCGATGCCGTCACCGGCGTAGACGACGACGCCCACCTCCTCACGCGCGGTCTCGGTCGTGAAGGAGGTGACGTAGTTCTCGATCGCGCTCCGGATCTCGTCCGAGGAGATCGTCAGCTCCGCCATGGCTATCGGCCCCTGCTCTCATCGTGTTGATCGTTCATCGGGACATCCAATGGCGTGCCTGGTCCAGCCGGGCGGCCACGCTGCCGTCGATCACCTCGTCACCCACCCGGATCACCAACCCACCGAGCAGCTCGGGATCGAGGTCGACCTTCAACGAGATCGGCCGCCGGTAGATCCGGTTGAGCACGTCGATCAGCCGCTGCTCCTGCTGCTGCGACAGCGGGCCCGCGGCACTGACATGGGCTACCGACCGTTGCCTGCGGCCCGCTGCCCGGTCCACGAGCACGTCGACGATCTCGTCGATCCGGCGCCCGCGGAGTGCCCGCACCGCCTGCTCCAGAAGCCGTCGGGTCACCGGGCGGGTGCGATCGGCCAGCACCGTGCTCAGCAGCTCCACCCGCCGCGCGGCAGGCGCGCTCTCATCGCCCAGCAACGCCGCCAGCCGTGGTTGCGCGGCCAGGATGCGACCGAACCGGAACAGCTCGTCCTCGACGTCATCGAGGCTGCGATCCCGCTCGGCGAGGATGAGCAACGCCTGCCTGGCCAACTCCTCAATGCCGTCGACCAGATCCAGCGGCCGAGACCAGCGGGAGGTCACCACATCCCCCACCGTCCGGAGGGTGATCCGGCTCACTTTGCCGCCGAACAATGCCTCGACCATCTTCCGGCGGACCTGCTGAGGTGCCGCGGAGTCGGCCAGTGCCCGGCGGATCGCGATCTGCTCGCTGAGCACGGCCGCGACAGCGCCCAAGTCGTCACCCACGCGGTCGCGGTCTTGGACACCGGTGCCGGAGAGCCGCTTCTCGAGCTGCTCCCGGGCCGTGGCCAATGCCACCCTGCTGGCCGGCTGCATCAGCGCTTCCGCCGCGCACTGGGGACCGGCGCGGCCCCGTCGGTGCTTCTTCTCTCGGGGCTGCTGTCGGGGGCCGCCATGCCGTGCAGCTCGTCAAGGAAGCGGTCCACCGTGCCGGCCCGCCGGGCGTCGTCGGCGACTGACTCACCGACGATGCGACCGGCCAGCGTCACGGCCAGCTCACCCAGCTCGCTGCGCAGCTCGCGGACGACCTGCCCACGCTGGGTGGCCAGCTGCTCCTCGCCGCGCTGCCGGATCCGCGCAACCTCCTGCTCGGCCTGCTGGCGCATCTCGTCCTTGATCTCCTGAGCGTCGGCCCGAGCTGTCTCGCGGATCTTGGCCGCTTCGATGCGCGCCTCGGCCAGCGCCTCGGAGTAGCGGGCCTCGGCCTCTTGCAGCCGGGTACGGGCCTGCTGGCTCTCCTCGATCTGCCGACGGACCATCTCCTGGCGCTCGGTCATCGCCCGCTTGAGTGGCGGCACTGCGTAGCGCCAGATAACCCAGAAGATGACCAGAAAGATCAACAATTCAACGATGATCGTCGCATTGGGGATGAGGAAGTTGTTCGTACCGCCCTCCTGGGCGGTCAGAATCTCTGCTGGCATCGCGGGTTCCTACCTCAGCCGCCGGGAGTGGCGAACACGAACAGCGCCATGAAGGCGAGGTTGATGAAGTACATCGCCTCGACCAGACCGACGGTGATCAGGAAGATCGTGAACAGCCGGCCATACGCCTCGGGCTGGCGGGTGGTGCCCGCGATCAGCTGGCCACCGACCATTCCGTCACCGATGGCAGCACCGATGGCGCCACCGGCCAGCGCCAGCCCGCCACCGATGAGCGCACCGGCCGTCGTGATCGACGCGCCGATGTCCGCGCCGCCCTGGGCGAGGACGATTTCACTGAGACCCATATCTCTCCTCTTGATTTCGGAACTGGCACGAATAGCTGCCGGCGAGCTGGACCAGGTTCGGGGCCGGGCGAAGGATGCTCAGTGTGCGCCCTCCTCGTCCGGAGCGGCGGCGGCGCCGAAGTAGACGATCGTCAACACGGCGAAGATGATGGCCTGAATCAGTCCGATGGCGAGGTCGAACAACTTCCACGCGCCTGTCGGGAACCAGCCGATGTACGCGGGCAGCAGCGCGAGAATGCTCACCATCACGGTGCCAGCGAAGATGTTGCCGAACAGTCGCAGTCCCAGCGTGAACGGCTTGACAATTTCCTCGATGATGTTGATCGGCAGCAGTAACGGGGTGGGATGCACGAAGTGCCTGAGGTAACCGGTGCCCTTCTTGCGGAACCCGGTGACGTGCACCAGGATGATCACGAAGAAGGCCAGCGCGAAGGTCAGGTTCACGTCAGCGGTAGGAGGGCGGACGTAGTGCTCGATCGCGTGCGGCAGGATCGCCAGCCAGTTGGACATGAGGATGAAGGCGAACAGCGCGATCCCCAGCGGCACCACGAACGGCGCCGTCCGGATCCCCATCGCCTGCTCGACCTGTCCCTCGACCCAGTTGGTCACCGTCTCCCAGGCGAGTTGGATCCCGCTCGGCACGCCGGAAGTCGCCTTCGCCGTGAGATAGAACGCGAAGCCCATCACAATCGCGGCGGAGATCAGCGTCGAGATCACGGTGTCCACGTTGAATGTGAGCCCGAGGAACGTTGCTTCGGGGTGGACACCGACCTCCACACCGCTCTCTGGAGCCATGATCGAATAAATCATGTCTGCGCTCCCGACCGACGAAGCTCCTTAATCAGCGGAACCGTCACGACGAAGATCATGACGAACTGGAACAGCGCAAGGCCGAGGAAGACACCGAGGCCGTCCGGGCGCATCAGCACCGCAAATCCGAGGGCGAGCACGGTGATGATCGCCAAGCGACCGAGGACGTTTCCGGCGGAACGGCGCTTCTTATGCGGGTCATTGCTGGCGGCGTAGCGCTCGGCGGTCCGCTTGATCAGCGCGGTGTTAAGCACACCGAGACCGATGCCGACACAGCCGAACAGGGCCACTCCGAGAAGACCGAACGGGAGGAGGGCCGCGATCATCACCACTCCGAGCACCGCTGCGATCACGCCGAGCCGGCGCATGCTGACGGCGGCCATCGCCGGTGTGCTCAGATCTGGAATCACGGCCGACCTTCCAGCGTCGTCATGGTCGCGGTCATAATCGAGGGAGCTACTCCTTCAGGTACTGGTTCAGCTTGGCGTAGACGTAGCAACAGGTGGCGACGATGCCGAGCGCCAAACCACCCAGGGTGAACGCCGGGCGAGTGTTCACCAGCTCATCGACCAGCCATCCGATACCCAACCCGGCCATGAGGATCGCTGCAATCGCCGCCCCGAGGCCAAGTAACGTCGAGAGTCCTGGGTCGTTGCGTCGTTCCACGACCACCTACCTCAGCGGGCGCATGGCGTCACCCGCCGCCATCGCTCAAAGACACTCCTCGCAGTCCAGGGACAGCACGTATGACAAAAAACATGATCATAAAGGCTGTCGATGGGCCGGCCTGACCTCAAATCCCACTCCTGGGCGGGACGAACCAGACGGTATCACACGTCTCGTCGCCCCCTGTGCTCACCCCCGCCTGGGGAATCAGCGCACAGGTAACCGGGGAACCATCGAACCGAGCACAGCGATAAGTAGTCCGAACGCGATCGCCCACACCACGACATAGGCGTTGAACACCGTCAGCGCAACGGCGCCGAAAGCAAGCAGCGCCGCCCAAAGGTAGATCAATAACACCGCCCTGCGGTGGGAGTGCCCGATCTCGAGCAGCCGGTGGTGCAGGTGCAGCTTGTCGGCGGCGAAGGGACTGCGGCCGGCCCGGGTACGGCGCACCACCGCGAGCAGCAAATCCAGCACCGGTACGAACAGCACCGCGGCCACCACCAACAGCGGGGAGAACAGCGCCAGCACGTCAGTGGCACCGTAACTGCGATGCTCAACCCGGCCAGACGCGCTGGTCGAGGCGGCGGCCAGCATCAGCCCGATGAGCATCGCCCCGGAATCCCCCATGAAGATCCGGGCCGGTTGGAAGTTGTGCGGCAGAAAGCCCAGGCACGCGCCGGCGATCAGGGCGGCGATGAGCGTCGGCGGGTACGCCGACACACTGCCACCAGACCTGTCGAGCAGCTGCAGTGCGAACGCCCCGATGGCCACCGCGGCGATCAGCCCGATTCCCGCGGCCAGCCCATCGAGCCCGTCGACGAAGTTCATCGCATTCATCAGCACGACCGCTAGCGCGACCGTGACCAGCACCGCCTGATCCTGGCCCAGGACGAGCACCGAGCCGACCACATCGACTCCGCCGTTCCACGGCACCCAGAACAGGAACCACTGCACACCGAAAAGCACCAGCACACCCGCAGCCGTGACCTGCCCGGCGAACTTGGTGAGCGAGTCCAGCTCGAACCGGTCGTCCAGGGCGCCAATCAGCATGATGATGCCGCCTGCGATCAGCACCCCCAGCACGTCCCCGGAGAACTCGAACGACCTGCGCAGCACCGGTAGCTGGTGCGACAGCAAGACGCCGCCGAGGATCCCGCCGTACATCGCCACCCCACCCAGCCGCGGGATCGGGGCGCGGTGCACGTCACGCTCACGGGGCATCGCCACCGCCCCCGTGCGGATCGCCAACTGCCGCACCAGCCCGGTGAGCAGAAAGGTCACCACCGCCGTAGTCAGACCAACCAGCAAGTACTCCCGCAACGGCAACCCTGACGGAGGTCCCACGGAGGCAGGCTAGCCCGGCTGCGGTTAGACGCCGCCGCGAGGCCGGATTCTGCCCGCTCGGGGTGCTGGGAGAGGGCGAAGCGGATCTCATCCAGAACGCCGTCGGGTCGGCCTACCAGGTCATGCCAGGTAAACCGCAGGACTGTCCACTGCAGGTTCACCACCGCGTTCTGCCGTCGCCGGTCTTGGACGAACCGGTCAGCGGTGACGTGCCCGGCCCACCCGTCCACCTCGATGGCAACCCGCAGTGCAGGGAACACCAGATCTATGAGATAGCCTAGGGCAGATAACGCCAGCGTATCGATACCCCGGGCTGCTGGCCGGGGTTCCGGCGGCGCGGCACCATCACCTCTACCGTGACCGGCAAGCTCGGGCCCAGGTCATGCCACCAGGCGGCGGAGGCACCATGCACCACCGCGTCCTTACCGGCCCAGAGCACTGCCGCCCGCATCCGGACCTCATCGGTATGGGGATGATCAGCGGCTAGGTAGACGCCAGGGCGCAGCCGTTCCCACCGGCCGCTGGCGACGCGGCGGTCGACCACGTCCTGGCTCAGCCCAGCCGCCCGCGCCTGCGCGCAGCTGACCACGCCAGACTGCCGGTGCAGGTACCAGTCCAGTTCCACTGTGTTGAGATGCGCCAACGCCGTCGCCGGTTTCCATGATCATCTTTTCGGCAGGATCAACTGCTCCCACCGCGGCTCATTCTGCCGAAACGATGATCATTGGTTTGTCTGGATGGTGATGTCGAGTACTTCACTGAGCTGGGCGATGGTCACGGCGCCCTCGCGGAGCACTACCGGGTCATCGCCGGTGAGGTCGATGATGGTGGAGGCCAGCGGCTCACCGGAGGGTCCGCCGTCGAGATACACCGGCACCCGCTCGGCAAGCTGCTCACGGGCCTGCTCGACGGTGGTCGACGGCGGAAGGCCAGAGCGGTTCGCGCTCGACACCGCCATCGGACCCACGTCGCGGAGCAGTTCGAGGGCGACCGGGTGCAGCGGCATCCGCAGCATGACGGTGCCCCGGGTATCTCCCAGGTCCCACGACAGCGACGACGCGTGCGGCAGCACCAGTGACAGCCCGCCGGGCCAGAATGCCTCGATCAGCTTGCGCGCTTGTGCCGGGACGCCGAGCACCAAGCCGTCCACCGTGGACCAGGAACCCACCAGCACCGGAACAGGCATGTCCCGGCCCCGCTCCTTGGCGTCCAGCAACCCCTGGACCGCTATCGCGGAGAAAGCGTCACAGCCCAATCCATAGACGGTGTCCGTAGGCAACACCACGAGCTGGCCCGCCCGGACCGCGGCCGCGGCCGCGGCGAGGCCGGCAGCCCGGCTGTCGGGCCGCGCACAGTGATAGACAGTGCTCACGAGTCCGCAGACTACGGTGGCCCGCCAACGCCAGATCGGTGGGCTGAGGCTTTGACACTTCGTGATCGCAGCAGGCACGATCCCTCCGTTAGGGGAGGGATCTGTCGTTTCCGGAGGCTTATGTGCCCGAGCATCGCCGTGCCGTCGTCACCGCTGCAGCCACCGTATTGCTTGGGCTCACCGCAGCCGTCCAACCGGCCGTAGCAGCGCAGACCACCGGCTCGCCGCGGCACTACGTAGCGCTCGGCGACTCTTACGCGGCAGGTCCGGGGATCCCGATACAGCGACTCGATCCGATCGGCTGCAGCCGCTCCACCAGCAACTACCCGGCGCTGGTCGCGGAGGCACTCGACATCCACGACGTCATCGACGTGAGCTGCAGCGGCGCGAGAACCGAGAACATGACAGACCCGCAACCGGTGTCGCTGGGCACCAATCCACCGCAGTTCGACGCCTTGACGCCGGACACTGACCTAGTCACCGTGACCATCAGCGGCAATGACATCGGATTCATCCAGATGATCTTCACCTGCAGCGGACTCAGCGCCACTGACCCGTTCGGCAATCCCTGCGAGCGACTGGCCACCGCCGGTGGTATCGACCGCAACGCGCAGCGCATCGCGGCGGCGGCACCAAAGGTCGCCCGGGTGCTGGAGGGCATCCGGGAGCGCTCTCCACGCGCAACGGTGCTGTTGGTGGGCTACCTACGGATCCTGCCGCCCGCGGTGGGGTGCTACCCGGTGTTCCCGATCGCCCGCGGTGACGTGCCTTACCTGGACGGGATGCAGCAGCAGCTCACCGCCATGCTCGCCGACCAGGCCAACGACCACGGCGCGGTATTCGTCGACGCCTACGCTGGCTCACTGGGCCACGACGCCTGCCAATTACCCGGGACGAAATGGGTGGAGGGGATCGCCCCCACCAGCCCGGCCGCCCCGGTACACCCCAACGCCACCGGCATGCACGCAGTCACCGACCTCATCCTGAACACGCTTACCCACCTGGACGAAGCAGCAACCCTGGGATGACAGGTAGCGCACGGCGTTGACATGGCGTGATCGCAGACGGCACGATCTCTTCTGGTGGGGATGGATCTTTAGTTGGGGGGCTCGTGTGTTTGTGTGCGGTCGTGCCGTCGGGACCGCTGCGGCTATCGTGTTCGCACTGCTCGGGCTCGCCACACCGGAGCTGCCCAGCCAGCCGTAGCCACGATGGCCCCGAGCCCACCACAGCACTATGTGGCGCTCGGCGACTCCTTCACGGCGGGTCCGGGCATCCCCTGAGTAGCGTACCGATCCGATCGGCTGCGGACGCGCCACCCGCAACTACCCGGCGCTGGTCGCCGAGGCGCTCGGCATCCGCGACTACACCGATGTGAGCTGCAGCGGCGCGAGGACTGACCACATGACAGCTCCTCAGGAAGGGCCGCTGGGCGGCGGCACCAACCCGCCACAGTTCGACGCCTTGACCCCGGACACCGACCTGGTCACCGTGACCATCAGCGGCAACGATATCGGCTTCTCCGACATCTTCGACACTGAATTTGACCTGAATCGGTCAGAGGGTCCGACGCCGGGCGGTGGCGAACCGGGGCCGCCCGTTGAGGTCCACGTGGTCGGCCACATCGGTGAGCACCCGCCGGGCGGCGAGCAGCGCGGGCACCGCTTCGGCGTGCGATTCGTCGTGTTCGATGGCGATCCTCCCGCCCTCGCGCAGCAACCTGGTTCCGGTGCGCACCACATCGGGGATGAGGGCGAGACCGTCCTGACCCGCGAAGACGGCGGCCGGCGGGTCGTGCAGGGCGACCTCGGGCGCTACTGCCGCGCCCACCGGCACATAGGGCGGGTTGCACAACACCAGGTGAACCATCCC
>DATEMN010000447.1:0-5954 GCA_035275565.1 Pseudonocardiaceae bacterium
CGTGGTGAGTCAGGCCTCAGACGGTCGGAATCCCGACCCTTCGAGCCCGCAACCGGCGCGGAGCTAGGCGCTCTCCTTGCGCTGCTGACGCTTGGCGCGGACCGGGACGTCGCGCCGCACGATCGTCGGCAGCACGTTGTCGAGGACGACCTCGCGGGTCACGACGACCTTGGCGACGTCACCGCGGGAGGGGACGTCGTACATCACGTGGAGGAGGACCTCCTCGATGATGGCGCGCAGACCACGGGCACCGGTACCACGGAGGATGGCCTGATCGGCGATCGCCTCCAGTGCGGTGCCGGTGAACTCCAGCTCCACACCGTCCATCTCGAATAGCTTGCAGTACTGCTTCGACAACGCGTTACGGGGCTCGGTGAGGATCTGCACCAGCGAGCACTTGTCGAGGTTCGTGACGCTGGCGATCACCGGCAGCCGCCCGATGAATTCGGGGATCAGCCCGAATTTGATCAAGTCTTCCGGCATGACATCAGCGAACACGTCGGAGGTGTCGATCTGGGTCTTCGACCGCAGCTCGGCGCCGAAACCTAGCCCCCGTTTGCCGATCCGATCCTCGATGATCTTGTCTAGGCCGGCGAACGCTCCGGCCACGATGAACAGGACGTTCGTCGTGTCGATCTGGATGAACTCCTGGTGCGGGTGCTTGCGCCCGCCCTGCGGTGGCACGCTGGCGGTAGTGCCCTCCAAGATCTTCAGTAGCGCCTGCTGGACGCCCTCGCCGGAGACGTCCCTGGTGATCGACGGGTTCTCCGACTTGCGGGCGATCTTGTCGACCTCATCGATGTAGATGATGCCGGTCTCAGCTCGCTTGACATCGTAATCCGCCGCTTGGATCAGCTTGAGCAGGATGTTCTCGACGTCCTCGCCGACGTAACCGGCTTCGGTCAGCGCGGTGGCATCCGCGATAGCGAAGGGCACGTTGAGCAGCTTCGCCAAGGTCTGAGCCAGGTAGGTCTTCCCGCACCCGGTCGGACCAAGCATCAGGATGTTCGACTTGGCCAGTTCGATCTCGTCATCGCGCCCCTTGTCACCAGCCTGGATGCGCTTGTAATGGTTGTACACGGCAACCGACAGCGTGCGCTTCGCATCGTCCTGGCCGATGACGTAGGTCTCCAGGAAGTCGTGGATCTCGCTGGGCTTGGGTAGCTCATCAAGTTTGACGTCACCCGCGTCAGCAAGTTCCTCCTCGATGATCTCGTTGCACAGATCGATGCACTCGTCGCAGATGTACACGCCGGGGCCAGCGATGAGCTTCTTGACCTGCTTCTGACTCTTCCCGCAGAAGGAGCACTTCAACAGGTCGCCGCCGTCACCGATCCGTGCCATAGGGGCTGGCCTCTCGTCCCTCCCGGCGCGTGGTGGACAGCGCGCCTGGCTGCATATATCTCTCGACCGTACCCGCCCAACCCTGCTGTGCGGGAGGACTAGCCTCCCCGATATCGCCGGACGGACGTCGCTTCGCTGACCGCTCGGCGTGTCGCGGGGAAACCGGGTCAGCGTCGGACTGCGGAAAGCTTCCGGATCTGGGTGATCTCGTCGATGATCCCGTACTCCTGGGCCTCGATGGAGGTCAGGATCTTGTCGCGGTCGATATCACTGCGGATGCGGTCCTCGGTCTGGCCGGTGTGATGGGCCAGTGTGGTCTCCAACAGGCGGCGCATCCGCTGGATCTCGGCAGCTTGGATCTCCAGATCCGAGACCTGGCCGTAGACCCCCTCAGTGGCCGGTTGGTGGATGAGAATCTGGGCGTTGGGGACGGCCAAGCGCTTGCCCGGAGTACCCGCGGCGAGCAGTACCGCAGCAGCCGAAGCGGCCTGGCCGAGGCAGACCGTCTGAATCTCTGGCCGGACGAACTGCATCGTGTCATAAATCGCTGTCATCGCGGTGAACGACCCGCCCGGCGAGTTGATGTACATCGTGATAAGCCGGTCCGGGTCGGTGGACTCCAGCACCAGCAGCTGCGCCATGGTGTCGTTGGCCGAGGTGTTGTTGATCTGCTCGCCGAGGAAGATGATGCGCTCCTCGAACAGCTTGTTATAGGGGTTGGACTCCTTGACCCCGTAACTAGTGCGCTCGATGAACGAGGGCAGGACGTACCTCGACTGGGGTAGGTAGTTCATCGGGACTCCTTGAAACTCAGCGCGCATCAGCGTTGGGCAGCGAATTGGCGCGGGTCAGGACGTGGTCGACGAAGCCGTACTCACGGGCCTCTTCCGCAGTGAACCAGCGGTCGCGGTCGGAGTCGGAAATGATCCGTTCGACCGGCTGGCCGGTCTGCTCGGCGATGAGCTCTGCCATCTCACGCTTGTGTTTGATCAGCATGTCGGCCTGGATCGCGATGTCCGCCGCAGTACCAGCGACACCCGCCGACGGCTGGTGCATGAGGATCCGGGCGTGCGGGAGGGCGTAGCGCTTGCCGAGGGTGCCGGCAGACAGCAGGAACTGCCCCATCGATGCGGCCAGACCCATCGCGTAGGTCGCCACGTCGGGCTCGATCAGCTGCATGGTGTCGTAGATGGCCATGCCCGCGGTCACTGAGCCGCCCGGTGAGTTGATGTAGAGCCGGATGTCCTGGTCGGGGTCCTCCGCGGACAGCAGCAAGAGCTGAGCGCAGATCTGGTTGGCGATGTTCTCCTCAACCTGGGAGCCGAGCACGATGATGCGCTCACGCAGCAACCGCTCATACACCGAGTCGTTCAGATTGAGCCCGGCCGTGGCGGCCCGCATCGCGGGGGCGTCCCGCAGTGGCACGGCCGAGGCGATGTGGTCCGAGGTCACGTGTGCCTGCCTTCTGTCATCAGATCTAGTGGAGAGTCGGTCGGAAGTCACCGAACTCCGACTCTGCCGACCCTAACGAAGGTGGGCGGCGGCTACGTCCCGGCGCGCGCCGCGTTCGCTCAGAGCGTCACACCAGTTGCCGTCTACGTCACCCGGCCGACTCGGCGACCTGCGGGGTCACCGAACCGAGCAATGCCTCGATGTCGACGGGGTTGCCGGTGGTGTCGGTGACGGTGGCCTGGCGCACCACCGTGACCAGCGCCTTGCCGCGACGAACGTCGGCGTACATGGCCCCCAACTCACCCGCTTCCTGAGCGCGCCGGGCGTACTCGTTCGGGCTGACACCGTGGCGTTGCGCCTGATAGATGATCTGCTCGCTGAGCTCGCCGTCGGTGACCGAGAGGTCCTCGGCGTCGGCGATCGCGTCGAGCAGCAGGCGGGCCTTTACCGTCTCCTGCGCGGCGTTGCGCAAGTCGGTCTCGAACGCCTCCGCGGTGTGACCTTGCTGCTCCAGCCACTGGCCGAGGCGCTGCTCGTCGTGGTCGAACGCATGTAGCGCGTCGTGCTTGCGCGAGTCGAGCTCGGCGTTGACGATCGACGCCGGCAGCGGGACCTCGGTGGTGGCGAGCAGAGCCTTGAGCACCTTGTCCCGAGCCTGCGCACCCTGCTGCATGGCCTTGACCCGCCCGAGCCGTTCGCGCAGGTCGGCGCGGAGCTCGTCAACGGTGTCGAACTCGCTGGCGAGCTGGGCGAACTCATCGTCGGCCGCGGGCAGCTCGCGCTCTTTCACCGACTGGATCGTGACCGTCACTTCGGCCGACTGCCCGGCGTGCTGTCCAGCGACCAAGGTGGTGGTGAAGACTCGCTCCTCGCCCGACGAGGCCCCGACCAGAGCGTCGTCGATGCCGTCGAGGAGCTGACCGGAGCCGATCTGGTAGGACAGACCAGTAGTCGCCAACTCCTCGATCTCCTCGCCGTCGACGGTGGCCGACAAGTCGAGCAAGACAAAGTCATCCTGCTGCGCCGGGCGTTCGACTTCAGTGAGGGTGCCGAAGCGGGAACGCAAGCCGTCGAGCTGCTCGCCGACCTCGGCGTCGGTCACCTCAGCGTCCTCAACGGACACCTCGAACTCACCGAAGGTGGGCATCTCAATCTCCGGCCGGACGTCGACCTCAGCGGTGAACGCGAGATGGTCGCCATCCTCGATCTTCGTGACCTCGATCTCTGGACGGCCCAGTGGGTGAACCTCGCCGGAGCTGACGATCTCGACGTACTTCGCCGGCACCGCCTCGCTGACCACCTCATCGAGTACCGCACTACGGCCCAGCCGCTGCTCCAGGATCCGGGCCGGCGCCTTGCCGGGCCGGAATCCCGGGATGCGGACCTGCTGGGCGATCTTCTTATAAGCCCGGTCGAAGTCAGGCTTCAGCTCGTCGAACGACACCTCAACGTTGATCTTGACGCGCGTCGGGCTGAGCCGTTCGACGGTGCTCTTCACGGGTGCTCCTCGGGGACGATGAGAACGCGCCCGGCGCAGCCACTGCCGCCGGACAGAAGGTGTGCACCGAGTCTAGGCGAGCACACCGGTCTGCCCGTGGGGGGCGTTGCAGGCAGCGCGATCGAGTGGGCCGGCCATCCCTTGCCAGTTGGCCGTGCAGGTTTAGCACAGCGGGGTGCGTGGTATGGGTCGGGCTGACGCCAGCACCAACCAGATGATCCGGGTCGCTGCTGGCGAGTACATCTAACCCGACCGCGAGGTGACGAGAGAAGGCACTCAGCATGACCATGTGTGCTGACGAGTTCGTCGCACGTACCGACGAAACGTATTGGATGGACGACAACGCTGCTCAGCCGGTACTGCTACTCGACGAAGCAACCGAGGCGATCACCGAGGCCCTCCATCGGGTCCGCACCGGATCGGTGCTTCATGACCGCGACCTAGCCGCTGCCGGAGTCGCGCTGGGTGACTTGCTCGGCGGGCTAGGCCAGTTGGCGGACCTCTTGACCACCTCAGTGAACAAGTACGCTGAGACCGAACCATTGCAAGTCGCGCGGCTAGAGGACCGGTTGGAGACTCTGCGTGCGATGACGCTGTCCGCCCGCCAAGCCGCCGAAGGGCTGCGGCTCGAAACCGCGGCGACCTAATCCGACCAGCGACCAGGAATCCTAGTATCTCTGCCGGGAGCGTCTCTCTCGTCAGGGAAGATTCAGATGCAGCCGTACCACGGTGCCCGAAGTATCGGTGCGCAGTTCGACGAGATCACAAAACTGCCGGGCCATCCACAGTCCGCGTCCGCGCACAGTGCAGCGGCTGGGAGGAAGGTGCCCGGTCAAGGGGTCGCGCAGTCCACCACCGGTATCGCTGACCTCACACGATATCGTCTGCCGGCCGGTCCAGAATTGCAGAACGCCCGATCCACCCCCGTGCTCGATCGCGTTGACCACAACCTCGTCGATCGCGTGTACAAACTGCTCAACCCGCTGTGGAGTCGCTCCCGCGTGGGTAGCGTGGAAGGTCACAAAATCGCGCAGGGTGACCAGTTGATCCACTCTATCAAACCTCACCCGCACGGTCGGAAGAGGCGGCTCAGGCAGCGGAGACCTGTCGCATTCGGCACTAAACACCGCCGGGTCAGCGTAGCTCGGGTTGGGTCGAGAGCCACCGTTGACGACCAGCTCAGGATGGGTCCGGGCCACTTTGACCACGGTATCGGGATGAATAACGCGAGTGTCGTAGGTGCACATCAGCGTAACGTTGACCGAGGCGAGCGCGACATTGACAAGCGACTCGTAGCGAGCCCACTCCTTGCTCTCCTGCGCGAAGCGGGCGATCCACGACGGTTCCTCGATCATCCGCAGCCGGTGCCCGGCCGTGGCCGCCGCCTGCACAGTGCGAAACACGGCCGCTAGCGTCCGCACCGGATGCCGGTACCACTGGCTGTTATCACGGAACGCCACCTGTCGGGCATCCACTCCCAGCGCCGCCTTCAACCTGTCAGTATTACGATCCGCGGTTGCGATATGGATCGGATCGCCGCGACTCAAGCCATCTCGAATAAACGGAACAATGCCCGCGAGGAACTCCTCATCGGACCTGTACAGCAGGGCTTGATGCGTCAATGACTCGCCATCCTGCGCGGTGTCGACACTGCTTAGCA
>DATEMN010000448.1:0-21907 GCA_035275565.1 Pseudonocardiaceae bacterium
GCCAGCCCGCCGGCCCTCCGGCAACGGTCAGGATCAGACCGCCGAGCACCGGTCCGACCGCGGTGGCCAGCCCTACCGTGGCACTGAAGACGCCGAACGCTTTCCCCCGCTCCGGGCCGCGGAACAGCACCTGGATCAGGCCCGAGTTCTGCGGGGTGAGCATCCCGGCGGCCACACCCTGCAGCAGCCGGGCCGCGGCCAGCAGCTCCGCGCTGGGCGCCGCCCCGCACAGCGCGCTGGTGAGCACGAACCCGGTCAGTGCGACCAGGAACATCCGCCGCCGGCCCAGGGCGTCACCCAACCGCCCACCGGCCACCAGCACCAACCCGAAGGCCAGGGCGTATCCGGACACCACCCACTGCACCTGGGCCACCGAAGCATCCAGGCTCTGCCTGATGGAGGGCAGTGCGACGGTGACGATGCTGACGTCCAGCAGGCTCATGAAACCCGCCAGCTGGGTGACCGCGAGGGCCCGCCACCGATGTGGATAGACAGGCTGGTCGACCTCGGACCGGGTGTTCACCAGTCCATCCTGGTTCACCAGGCTGCCGTACGCTTCGAATGTGAGAGGGCACGGATGACCGACAACCGGTTCCGGTGGCGACGCGCTGGAGGCATCTGGGGTGCGAATCGGGGGTAACCTGCGCTGCGATCGGGGATTCAGCGCGCAGGGTCGGATGCTTTCAGCCGCGGTTGCAAGCTGGGGCTTTGATCTCTGCGCGAACGCCACTACGCACCTTGACCAGGCTGGTCAAAGCCGTCACCAACAGCACGCCGAAAATCAGGGCCAGCGAGATCCCGGTGCCCACCGTGGGCACCGAATCCAGCGGCTGACCGCCGTTCAGGAAGGGCAGTGAGTTCTCATGCAGCGCCTCGAGTATCAGCTTGACGCCGATGAAGGTGAGGATCACACCCAGCCCGATGGACAGGTACACGAGCTTGCTGAGCAACCCGTCGATGAGGAAATACAGCTGCCGGAGGCCCATCAACGCGAAGGCGTTGGCGGTGAACACGATATAAGGTTGCTGGGTGAGCCCGAAGACCGCCGGGATGGAATCCAAGGCGAACACCAGGTCGGCGGAGCCAATCGCGATCATCACGACAATCATCGGGGTCACCCACCGCTTGCTGCCCCGCTTGACTGTGAGCCGAGAGCCATGGAACTCCTCGGTCACCGGGACCAGTTTGCGTAGCGCACGCAGCGCGATGTTCTCCTCGAACTGCACAGTCTGTTGCCGCTGGCGAACCTGCTGCCAACCCAGGTAGATCAGCAGTGCGCCGAAGACGTAGAACACCCAGCTGAAGTTCGCGATCAGCACCGCACCTGCCGCGATGAACAACCCCCGCATGATCAGCGCGAGCACGATGCCGATCAGCAGGACACGATGCTGATGGATGGCGGGCACCCCGAAGGTCGCCATGATGATCACAAAGATGAATAGGTTGTCCACGGAGAGGGACCACTCGAGCACATATCCGGCGAGGTACTGGGTGGCGAACTCGCCGCCGGCGAAGAACCACATACCCAGCCCGAACAGGGCCGCGCAGCCGACGTAGCACACCACCCCACGGGTCGCCTCGGCGATGCCCACCGCATGGGGCTTGCGGTCGACGATGAGTAGATCCAGGGCAAACATCGCAAAAAGGACGCCCACCGTCACGAGCCAGACCCAGGTGGGCACATTCATGCCGGGACCTCCGGAGAGACGACAGCTGTCGTACACCAGAGGTCTCTTCCACCGGGGGAACCGGCCGACGGTACCGGGCACCCGCAAGTACTCCGGGAAACCGTGATGACGACACCGCCGCGAAGGAATACTCCCCTCCACGTACCAGGCAAGTCTCCCCCATTGCTCGGTCCGGCACCACCCCGGGTGTCCAGAAACACCCGCGGTAGTGACACGTACCGTAGGCGAGAGTGTGCAGATGGTGGTGTAGATCACAAAGTCCGTGGTCCGGCCGGTGCGGCGGCCTGAGAATCCGCTGAGACGGTTGCGCTGGCGCGCGACGGCCTGACCTACCGTCGGCGGCGTGCCCCGAACGGCCCTGCTGGCGCGGCTGCGCTGGCGACTCGTCGTCCTGTTACTCGTCGTTGCCCTGATAGTGGGCGCCGGCGTGGCACTGGCCGTTACAACGATCCCCGATCTGCCGCCAGTCACCACTGAGAACGTCACAATCGACGTACCGGAGGAACCGGGCAGCACTGGTCGGGTGCGCTTGGACGCCACCGTGTACCGGCCGACCACCACCCCCGCTCCGGCTGTGCTGGTGGCCCACGGTTTCGGTGGCAGCAAGGACTCGGTCCGCGCCGAGGCCACCGCGCTGGCCCGCCGTGGTTTCCTCGTGCTCGCCTGGACCGCTCGGGGATTTGGCGCAAGCACCGGACAAATCGGGCTCAACTCTCCCGACCACGAGGTGGCCGACGCCCAGGTACTAGTGGACTGGGTGGCCACGCGACCCGATGTGGTGCGTGACGCCCCCGGCGATCCGCGTGTCGGGGTCACCGGCGCGTCCTACGGCGGCGCGTTGGCTCTACTGCTGGCCGGCACCGACCGCCGGGTAGACGCGCTTGCTTCGCGGATCACCTACAATGACCTGGCACAAGCGCTGTTTCCGAATGCCGCGAGCCAACAGCCCATCCTTGCTGCCACCCCGGCGGCGGGCGCCTTTGCCCCCAACGGGGTGTTCAAACGGGAATGGGCAGGGTTCTTCTTCGGTGGCGGCCCCGCCGGATCCGGGCCGTGCGGACGGTTCCGTCCCGAGGTGTGCGCGGCATACCACAAGGCCGCTACCCTCGGTGGCCCCACCCCAGAGATCGTAGCGCTGCTACGCCATTCGTCGCCTAGCGCGGTGGCTGGCAACATCACCGCGCCGACCTTGCTCCTCCAGGGTACGCACGACACCCTGTTCGGGCTGGACCAGGCCGACGCCACCGCCCGGCAGCTCACGTCGGCGGGTGCCCCGGTGAAGATGGTCTGGCACGCTGGCGGTCACGACGGCGGTGATCCCGGGGCGGCGCTGCTGGAGTACATCGGCAACTGGTTCGACTACCACCTGCGCCGGATCGGCACCGATCCCGGAACCGGCTTCGACTACCAGGTGCAGGGCATCTTCGGCACCCGGCGAGGCATCGCCCAGCGCACCGTCATCACCCCGGTCTATCCCGGGCTCGACGGCATCCCGGCACCGAGCCGGGAGCTGGCGTTGCACGGGGGGCCGCAGCAGGTAATCCGCCCACCCGGTGGCAGCCCAGCTGCGCTGAGCAGCCTGCCGGGGCTGACCGCGGGCGCCGGGACCCTCCTCGACGGGGTCGCCATGGACCTGCCCGGCCAGGCCGCGACATTCGTCACCGATCCACTGGCCGACCCGCTGGAGGTCGCCGGAGCGCCCCGACTCCGGTTACGGATCGCCGCCACCGGCGCCGACGAGGCGGTGCTGTTCGTCAAGCTCTACGACCTCGGGCCGGACCAGCGGCGCACGCTGCCCGGGGGTGCGGTGGCCCCGGTGCGGATCGGCTCGCTGCCCGCCGACGGCACCCCGGTCGAGGTCACAGTGACGCTGGCCGGTGTGGTGTGGCCGGTGCAGGCCGGGCACCGGCTGGAGGTCGCCGTGGCGACGACCGACCGCGGCTATTCGGTGCCCCCGCAACCCGCCGAGTACACGGTGTCGCTGGCCGGTGACACCCACCTGGCGATGCCGGTGGTGCCCGGCGAGCGTGCCCCGGTGCCGCTTCCGGTCGCCCAGCTCACCGGGCTGGGCGGGTTGGGCGTGCTAGTGGTGGCACTCGGCGTGGTCGCCACAGTGCGCCGCCGACACGCTGCTGACGTCGATCCCGAGCTTGCCGGGGTGCCGCTAGTGGTGTCGGGGCTGGCCAAGCGCTATCCGAGTGGCATCACCGCCGTCGATGACCTGTCCTTCCGCGTCGAGCCCAGGCAGGTACTGGGCCTACTCGGACCCAACGGGGCTGGTAAGACCACGGTGTTGCGGATGCTGATGGGACTGATCAGGCCGACCGCCGGGGAGTTGCGGGCGTTCGGACACCGAGTGGCAGCCGGTGCCCCGGTGCTGTCGAGGATCGGGTCGTTCGTAGAGGGTCCTGGGTTCCTGCCACACCTGTCCGGTGCGGCCAACCTCCGATTGTACTGGGCGGCCACCGGACGGCCCGCCGGAGACGCCGGCATCGACGAGGTGTTGGAGATCGCCGGGTTGGGCCACGCGGTGCGCCGCCGAGTGGCCACCTACAGCCAAGGGATGCGCCAGCGCCTGGCGATCGCGCAGGCCATGCTCGGGAAGCCGGACCTGCTGGTGCTCGACGAGCCGACCAACGGCCTGGATCCCCCGCAGATCCACGCCATGCGCGAGGTGCTCCGCAACTACACCGCGAGCGGTCGGACAGTGCTCGTCTCCAGCCACCTGCTCGCCGAGGTCGAACAGACCTGCAGCCACGTGGTGGTGATGCATCGGGGCCGGCTGGTCGCCGCCGGCACCGTCGCTGAGATCGTCGCGGGCACCGGCACGGTCAGCTTTACTGTCAACAACCCGGCGCAGGCCGCCGCGGTACTGCGCGACCTGACCGGGATCGACGTGATGGGCATCGAGCGTCGCATGGTGCACGCGCAGCTCGACGGGACGCCCCGAGCGGTCGCGGTGTCCGCGCTGGTCGGGGCTGGGATTGGGGTCGAAGGGGTGGCCGCGCGCCACCAGCTGGAGGAGGCGTTTCTGCAGCTGGTGGGAAGCGAGGACGTCGAATGACTCCCGACGTGCAAGTCACCCAGGGATCGGCGCCCGGCTACCGGGCCGGGGCAACCTTGCCACTGCGGGTGGAACTGGTGCGCCAGCTGCGACGCCAGCGGACCGTGCTCACCTTGGGTTTCCTCGTGCTGTTGCCGTTCCTGCTCTGGTTCGCCTTCGAGATCGGGCACGACGACGGTAAGGGTGCCACGCTGGTGGACCTCGCCACCGCCAGCGGGGGCAACTTCGTGGTGTTCACGATGTTCTCCACAGTGGGTTTCCTGCTGGTCGTGGTGGTGGCACTGTTCTTCGGCGACACAGTGGCCCGCGAGGCGTCCTGGTCGAGCCTGCGCTACCTGCTGGCCGCCCCGGTGCCCCGCGGGCGGCTGCTGCGGCAGAAGGCGGCGGTGGCCGCGCTGCTGTCCGCCTTCGCCCTGGTGCTGTTGCCCACGGTGGCGATGGCGGTCGGGGTGGTCGCCTACGGGGCGGGCGACCTGGTCTCCCCCACTGGCCAGTCGTTGGACTTCCTGCCCGCCGCGACCCGGTTGGCGGTGATCCCCGCCTACCTGGTGCTGCATCTGGCGTGGGTCGCCGGGCTGGGGCTGCTGCTGTCGGTGACCACCGACACGCCGCTCGGGGCCGTCGGCGGCGCGGTGATGGTGTCGATCCTGTCTCAGATCCTGGAGACCATCGAGGCGCTCGGTGACCTGCGGGACTACCTGCCGACCCGGTTCAGCTCCGCCTGGGCCGACCTGCTGGCCGCCCCCGTCGACTGGAACCGGCTGGCCAGCGGAGCGTTCTCCGGCCTGGCCTACGCAGCGGTCTTCGGGCTCGCGGCGTGGTGGCGGTTCGCCACCAAGGACATCACCAGCTGACGGGACGAGTCGGGCATCAAGTCCCCTCGACGGCGATCACCCGGCCGCGTGATGCCCGCTGGCGCAGCGGGAGGGCCTCCTGGTAGTCGGCGAAGTGGTACCAGGCTCGGGCGGCGTCGAGGCTGTCGAACTCGATGACGACGACGCGCCCCGACCACTCGCCTTCGAAGGTCTCCGTCGGTCCACCCCGGGCGACGTATCGCCCGCCGTGGCGAGCGACGCTGGCCGTCGCCAGCAGTCGGTACTCCTGGTAGCCGACGGGGTCATCAATGTCGACCTCGACGATGACGTAGGCGCTCATCTCAGGTGGACTCCTCGGATGGGTCGAAGGTCCGGCATGACGGCTACCGCACCGGGCCGCTCAGTGGCAGCATGTCAGCGCCGGTTGAGCCTTCCCGACCGGCCCGGGCGAAACCCGATCATCATCGGACGTCAGGCGTCTACCCGGAGACCAGGCCGTTGATGGGTGGCTCGATGTGCAGTGACACCGATCCGCCATCAATGAGCTGTGCGCAGTCCGTGCGGTCAGGATCTACCGAGAATGGACCCCGGTCCGGCCGTTGACCGTGTTCTCCGAGAAGGTTGTGAATGCCGGGTCGGGCTGTCGCGCCCGGTAGGAGGTCACGGTCTCCTTGCCCCGATCTAGGTCTAGCGTGAGGTGCTTGCCTTGCCAGTGGTAGCCGGTCAATCCCAGCTCGTTCGTCTGCTTGCGGGCGGGTGTTCAGTTCGAGGCCCAGTCTGGTGAGCTCCGCGTCGGCGAGGATGGTGCACATGTCGACTTTGCCAGCGTCGGCCACCGCGGGTACTGCCGGTGTCTGCGATACCTCGGAACCGCATCCAGCGAGCAGGCCCGCTGCGGATACCGCCAGTTCGCCGACTCCCAAGCCGACGCCGCTGCGTGGCGGTGCCGACCAGTTCAGCCAGCAGCCGTCGTGCCAGGTCCGGCTGGGTCACACCGGCACCCTGACGGGCAGCAGCGCCTCCGACAGTGCCCGCAGGGCCTCCGGTAACACCCGGTAATAGATCCACGTGCCGCGACGGTCACCCTCGATCAGACCGGTTTCGCGTAGCACCTTGAGGTGGTGGCTGATCGTCGGCCCGGACACCGCGAAGCCCACCGCCAGCTCGCACACGCAGACTTCGCCGCCCTGGTAGGAGGCGATCCGGCTCAACAGCCGCAGCCGTACCGGATCACCGAGGGCCTTAAACCGCCGGGACAGCTCTCCGGCCTGGTCGACGGTGAGCGGGTCAGCGGTCAGCACTGCACCTACTCCCTTGCTTCGGCATCGTTCTAGTTTGGCTGGCTTCGAATCAAGGGGCAAGATACTGACTTTGGCATTCATCCGCATGGGCGGCGAGCCGGTCTTGGCCCGCTTCCATCCCAGCCCGTGCGTCGCCCTCACCCGCTCCAGCTTCGCAACGAAGAGCAGGTAAACTTTGCAGTCAGCACGTTGCTGTATCGACAATGAGAACAGGTTGGCCGACGCATGAGAGAGCACGAAGAGTGGGAAGTCCTTCTGGATGAGCTTCGCGCCGAGTTCCTCTTACGCGAGAAAGAGCTTGAACTGCTTCACGCAATAGATCTACGCCTCCTGGAGAGCGAACGGCCGCTTGACGAGACTTTTTCTTTCATTGCTACCGGAACTCAAGAATTGCTCAATTCGGATCACACCGATATACTTCTCAGAAGAGGTAAATCCCTGGAGCCAGTTTACTCCAGCACGCCGTTCGATATTCGGCCAAAAGTACCAATCTCGGAGTCGATTACCGGACAATGCTATTCCGAGGGAATAGCATTGAACGTCTCGGATCTCATTGCCCAACCGTATCTCGATCGCTACATCCCTATAGCGGGGTATCATGGCGAGAAGATGCGCAGCCTCTTGGCGATACCCATCCTTTTACATGACACCACAGTAGGAGTCTTGAATTCCGAAAGTTCACGCCCAGGCGCCTTCAGGCATGTACACGTGCGCGTGGCTACAGCTGTGGCAGCTCAGATAGCGATCGCCGTGGACCGCACTCAGATCTTCGATCGAGCGGCACTTTTTACGCGTGTAGATCAGCTCATCTTCGAGCAAAAAGATTCACACCATGCGATCCAGCTGGCACTTGAAAGAGTGCTGGACGCGCTCCGCGACCCTGAACAAATTGAACTGACCGGGGCCCAAATTATGTTTCGTCGGGGCCAGAAGGATCTGGAGATCGTTCACAGTACGAATCCACTGGACATCGGGCTTGTACTTGACGTTGACGAATCGATCTCCGGTCGTGCCGTGAGGGAACGAAAAACAGTCATCCTCGAAGACGTCAGAAAAGATCCGGACTATCGAATGCTCGGCACGACGATCCAGAGTGAGATAGTCGTGCCGATACTACTCGGAAATGACAATGCTGTCATCGGGGTTTTGAATGTCGAGAGCGAAGAGCTCAACGCTTTTGGTGACTTCCATCGGATTCTTCTAGAAAGTTTTGCCGATAAGGTCCGAATACTCTTGGCCTTCGCCAAATTGCGTGCGGACGTGACGGACGCTTTGGAACTTCGCCAGGCCGACGATCTACTGGTGGCCGTCGGAGATCAAACCAGCAACATGATCCACCGGTTGAACAATACGGTGGGTGCCATGCGGGTTATCATCAGGGAACTCCAGGATGTTGGCCTGGAGAACGGCGGAATCCAAGATTCCAGCTATTTGACCGGGCCTCTGGACACCCTCCTACAGCTGGCCGACCGGACACTGGAGATGCCTCAGCAGTTCACTCAGTTCCTGAGCCAGGAAAGCAGCTCCGTAGACGTCAACGGGTGCGTCGAGACGGTTTTAATTGATCTCCAGGTGCCCGATAATGTGACCTGCGACATACGACTCGGCGATAATATACCTGCGCTTTCGCTCTACTGCTTTGACCTCGTCGTTCAAAACCTTCTGCAGAATTCCTGCGATGCCATGCCCAATGGGGGCCGCCTCACGGTCAAGACCTCCCTGATCTTCCCGCCAGATCTCCTTATTCGTACCGGATACGTTCAGTTGACGATTAGTGACACCGGCTCAGGGATTCCGGAGGACATACTTCCTCATGTTTTTGAGTTGAACTTCACTACGAAAAGAGAAAAGGGTAAAGGGCTCGGCCTGGGTTTGTGGTGGGTTCGAAACTTCGTAAGACGCGCAAAAGGTGACATCTCTATTTCGAGCATAATGGACGTCGGGTCTGAAGTCGTAGTGAAGATACCCGTGGACCGGTCCAGTGAAGATAAGCCACCAGTAGACAGTCGATGAGATTCAAGCCAGGAAGGCGCAATGGTGACCACCATTAATAACGTGCTCATCGTCGAAGACGAGGACGACTGGTGCGCGATCTACGAGCGAACCGCCCGACGGGAGGGGGTTGATACGATCAAGGTAGCTAAGACTTTAAGTGAGGCTGAACGTTTGATCGACGCCATGGAGTTCGCTGTCGCTTTCGTTGATGTGGGCTTAGACGTAGGTGACGATCGGAATATCGATGGCCTTCGCGTGATGGAGAAGATTAGAGCAGTCGGGGACGAAACCAGTATCATAGTGGTCACCGGCCGGAGCGGAAGAGATGTGCTTCCCATCACTCGCGATGCGATTATAAAGTATCATGCCTATGACACGGTAGGCAAGGTTCCCTTAGAGCCAAGCGATCTGAGACGCCTACTATTAGGGGGCTTGCAGACGTACAAAAAAACCGCTTCTTCGGCACGGCCTCACGTCCATCAGGTTCTACGTGGCGATATTCCAGCGTGGAAATGGGACGATCACATGATGAGGTTTACCCATATCAAGGGTGACATAAAGGCTCTTTACAACTTCCTGGATAGGCTTTTTCAACGGTTCCTTCCCGTTATTCCATGCGTAGCGGAAGAGGCAGTGCGGTTGCACGACGCGAGCAGGATTGCGTATGGTACTTTCTGGAGCAGAGCTGTTGGAGACGCCATCGCAGTATGCTTCGGAGCCGCCGAGGACGTCAAGCAAGCGATTGAGGTCGCCCAATCAAGTGGCGCCCTTGCGGAGAATGCGCGGGTCGGGGCAGTGCTCCACACGGCGTCAGCAGGTTCAGTGTTTGGCGCAGTCTTCGCGCTGGACAACGCTCAGCGCGAGAGCTTTCCATAAATCTACCGATTTGCATCGTAGTGCAGCTGACGTGCTGTGGAGCGCCGATGAATATCTCGAATGACGATGAGCGGAGCCGAACAGATGTCAAAAATTCTTCACGTAGAAGATGAGGGTAGCTGGAGAGATTTCGTCAGGCGAGCTCTTGCTGATCATCAAATCGACTCCGCTGCGTCACCCGATGAGGCACTACATTATCTACAGGGTGAAGCGCCCTACGATCTCGCTCTCGTGGATCTCAATCTGGTCCAGCCCGGCGATTTGCTGGGGGGCGAGATCCTCGATCTTTTGCGTTCACGTTATCCTTCGACTCGCCGCATTGTGGTAACCGGCAGTCCACCGGGGGGATCGCTTCGGGCGAACATCTTCGAGCGATACGAAGTCGAGGAGATCATTATCAAGGGCCAGTTGACTTTGCCGGATCTACGCAGAGTCGTGGAGGGTGCGCTAGACCAAAAAATGTGGGGTGTGCCGCAGGACGTCAAGCTTCGTAAATCCGAACTGAAGCAACGTTTCCGCGATTGGCAGCGGAGTCAGGCGAGGTTGATGAACGACAAGATGCGCGAAGCGGAAGGACACTTGCGCGACATTGAGAAGCAGCATGGACAGTCCAGGCGTCGTGCTCAGGAGGCGCTCAGCGCCGTTCAGGCTCAACGAGATCTGTTCGAGAGCGATTGCTCAACGATAGCGGAGCTACTCGATGGGGTTGTTGTCATGAAGGACGTTGTCAAGGCACTGGAAGAACTGGAACGAGTCGAAGAGAGGTACACGGAAAGGGTACCGAGTCAGCAGGCCGTCCAGCGGGATTTCCGGGCGCGGTGACATGTCTCGCCGTTTACGAGCTGCCTGCACCGAACACCAGGATTGACGCGGTGAACCCATGCAGGTGGTTTCGGCCCGCGACCGGACCGATCTCGCCAGCCGCGAAGAATCCGGCCACACCAGTAGTACCGAGCCCCGTACGCACCGCCAACACGTCATGATCGGCACTCGGAAACATCGTTGCGCCGCGCCCGTTACAGGAGAACAGTAGCGCACCGCCCACCGGACCGTTCTCCGCGCGGAACCGGGAGAAGAGTTCCTTGAGGTCGTCGGCAGCGGCGGACGCGTCACGCACCTGGAAGCGAACGGTGCGACCCACCTCCACGACGTCGCCGATAGCGATCGCGCCCCGCTGACTGTCTGCACCCGCCACGCCGCGGATGAGGAAATCACCGCGCTCGTGCTCCTCGGCGTACTCGTCCATCGCGACGCCGATGTGCAATCCGCGCGCGACGGCTTGCCGTTCCTCGGCAGGGAGTTCGGCGACGATCTGCTCGAGCTTGGCCAGTGCAGGCGTCCCGGCCACCTCCAGCAGCACACTGCCCTCGGCCTTGGTGACGATCATCGGGGGGCCGAAGGGGCGGCAACCCTGGCTGACCACCGGGACGGCTGCGACGGGACCACCGAGCACCACCCCGACCGCGCCGGCCGGCACGCTGCGTCCGTCCAGGAACAACCGCGCGTATCCCCCGCTGCGGGAACCGCTGGCCACACCACCAATCAGCGGCAGACCGGTGAGATCATCATGGGAGCGCTGCACGAAAATCGTGACGGGGAAGGTGAACGGGTCGGCGAGAAGTACCGCAATGGTGTCGTCTTCGCGCCGGTCCGGCATTCCGATAACGGCAGCACCGTCGGGAGTGCGGACCAACTCCAGGTGGAATGGGATGCACCTGACTCCGGGAAGGCAAGCGGCGAACACGCTGACCGCAGACTCGCTCTCCACTCCCCGACCAGCACCGATCACGCCACTGGCGCTGCAGCCCAACGTCGTGCCGGCCCCGGCCATCGCCATCGCGCGGGTTCCCGCCGACTCGACCGCGGTCGAGTCGGCCCCGCAGACAAACACGCACAGCAGGTCGGGGCGCTGCCCACGCAGCGGAGCCAGAGCCTGCGTGACGGCGGACTCCGCCGCGGCAACTAGGTCGGGACCGACCGCCAGACCGTCACCGAAGCGGGACGTGAGCACGTCTGCTGGGGAAGACACGGGGCGCCACCTTCCGACGACTACGGGAGTTCCATTGTGCTCCGTGAGTGACCCACTCGGCAGGCGGCGGCTTTCCGTCCTCGAGGCTGACGCCGACCGCAATCAGCGGGCTGGGCGGGGTTGGTAGCGGTTTGAGGCGTTCCAGCAGGCGGTTGGCGGTACTTGAAGGGCGACCAACTAGGAGAGGCCGGCGGCGTCCATGCCGCGGAGTTCCTTCTTGAGGTCAGCGATCTCGTCGCGGAGCCGGGCGGCCAGCTCGAACTGCAACTCCCGGGCCGCGCCCATCATCTGGTCGGTGAGCTGCTGCACCAGGTCCGCGAGCTCGGCGCGAGGCATCGACGAGGTGTCGCGAGCTTCCGGGGTACCCGCGCTCCGGGCCCGCCCGGGCTCACCGGCGGCGCGCTTGCCGCGAGAGGCGTTGCGACCGGATCCGCCGACCCGCACCGCGACGGTTTCCGACGTGTCATCCGCCTCGGCGTAGACCCGCTCGAGAATGTCGTTGATCTTCTTGCGTAACGGTTGCGGGTCCAGACCGTGTTCGGTGTTGTAGGCGACCTGCTTGGCCCGTCGTCGGTCGGTCTCATCGATAGCCCGGCGCATCGAGTCGGTGATTCTGTCGGCATACATGTGCACCTGGCCGGACACATTGCGGGCGGCGCGGCCGATGGTCTGGATCAGCGAGGTCCCGCTGCGTAGGAACCCCTCCTTGTCCGCGTCCAGGATCGCCACCAGCGAGACCTCGGGCAGGTCCAGGCCCTCGCGGAGCAGATTGATCCCGACCAGCACGTCGAACTCACCCAGTCGCAGCTGCCGCAGTAGCTCTACCCGGCGCAGCGTGTCGATATCGGAGTGCAGGTAGCGGACCCGGATGCCGAGCTCGAGCAGGTAGTCGGTGAGGTCCTCAGCCATCTTCTTGGTCAGCGTGGTGACCAGAACCCGCTCATTGCGCTCAGCGCGGAGGCGCACCTCGTGCACCAGATCATCGATCTGCCCCTGGGTGGGTTTCACCACGACCTCCGGATCCACCAGGCCGGTCGGGCGGATGACCTGCTCGACGAACTCTCCCCCGGCCTGGCCCATCTCATACGGCCCCGGAGTCGCCGACAGGTACACCGTCTGGCCGATCCGGTCCTGGAACTCCTCCCAGGTCAGCGGCCGGTTGTCCAGCGCGGAGGGCAGCCGGAAACCGTGCTCCACCAGGGTGCGCTTGCGTGAGGCGTCACCCTCGTACATCCCGCCGATCTGCGGCACCGTGACGTGTGACTCATCAACGACCAGCAGGAAGTCCTCGGGGAAGTAGTCCAACAGGGTGGCGGGCGCCGAGCCGGCCGCGCGCCCGTCGATATGCCGCGAGTAGTTCTCGATGCCGTTGCAGAACCCGACCTGACGCATCATCTCCACGTCGTAGTGGGTCCGCATCCGAAGCCGCTGGGCCTCCAGCAGCTTGCCCTGCTTATCCAGCGCAGCCAGCCGTTCTTCCAGCTCTGCTTCGATACTCTTGATGGCATCCTCCATCCGGTCCGGCCCGGCGACGTAATGTGTGGCCGGGAAGATCCGCAGCTCGGGCACCTCCCGCACCACCTCCCCGGTGAGCGGGTGCAGGTAGTAAAGGGACTCGACCTCGTCACCGAAGAAATCGATGCGGACTGCGAGTTCCTCATAAGCCGGGATGACCTCGACAGTGTCACCGCGGACCCGGAACGTCCCGCGGGCGAAAGCTAGGTCATTGCGGGTGTACTGGATGTCGACCAGTGCCCGCAGCAGCGCGTCACGCCCGACTTCCCCACCGACCGGCACGTGGATCGACTGGTTCAGGTACTCCTGCGGGGTACCGAGCCCGAAGATGCAGGACACCGAGGCGACGACGACGACGTCGCGGCGGGTGAGCAACGACATCGTGGCGGAGTGCCGCAACCGCTCCACGTCATCGTTGATCGAGGAGTCCTTCTCGATGTAGGTGTCGGTTTGCGGGACATATGCCTCAGGCTGGTAGTAGTCGTAATAGGAGACGAAATACTCCACCGCGCTATCCGGAAAGTAGTCCCGCAGCTCGTGGGCGAGCTGCGCGGCGAGAGTCTTATTCGGCGCCATCACCAGCGTAGGGCGCTGCACCCGTTCGATGAGCCACGCGGTAGTGGCCGACTTACCCGTTCCGGTGGCGCCCAGCAGCACGACGTCCCGCTCACCAGCGGTGATCCGGCGCTCCAGCTCATCGATAGCGGCCGGCTGGTCGCCAGCCGGCGAGTAGTCACTGACCATCCGGAACCGGCCCTGCGCCCGGGGAGTCTTGCCGAGCGGGCGAAACTCGGAGCGCGGGAGCAGATCGCGTGGGAGAGCGGCGGCATCGGTCATGGCATTGAGGGTAAGCCGAGGCACTGACAGTCTGCCGTCGCCCAGGTGACTGTGCCGACTGGGCGACTCGCGGTCCCGCGCCTCCCGGGCATGCGTAGGGTCGAGCGCTATGACGGCCCCGCACCACAGCAGTGCTGAGACCGCCCCGCACATCCACCCTCCCAAGATCGAGCTGTTCGACCTCGATGCGATGACCAACACCGATCCCAAGGGGGTCGTCCGCGCGGTCCGCGAATACCGAATCGAGCCGTTCGGCCTCTACCTCGCCCGCGACGTCGTCGACCATCCGTCGATCTGCGCGCTGGAGTCCTGGCTGCTGCCCGAGCTGGGGCTGCGGATCACCGACTGGTTCTATCCGCCCGGGCACGAATGGGACGAACACCTCTACGTTGACGTAGTGCGCATCGACATCGAAGACATCGCTGCCAGGCGCTGGCGCACCGAGGACCACTACCTGGACCTCATCGTCCGCCCCGGCCACGGCGTCGACGTGGTGGACACCGATGAGCTGCTGGACGCAGTCACCGCGGGGCTGCTCGATCAGCCCGCCGCACAGACAGCCCTGACCACCACCTATCGAACGGTGGACGGCCTGGCCCGATACGGCTACCGGCTGGATCGATGGCTGTCCACAGTGGGTGCGTGGCCGACTTGGAGCCGGCATTGAACCGGATTCAGAGCACCGACCAGCCAGTTCGCACCGCCCAGTGCCGCGCCCGATCCAGCGCACTGGACACGAACGGGGTCTTGGCGGTGGCGTAGGCGTCGATACTGTCCCACTGCTGTGTCGCCAACCGGTGCTTGAGTTCGACGTATTCCCGGACACCGGCTGGATGGGCCCGCAACCAGTCTCGCAGCAGCAGGGTTTCCCGCCAGGTCGGGGAGTCGGCGGGCCGGATGTGACAGTTGACAGCTCGGGCGGGATCGGCGTTGGTCGCCATCGCCTTGTCCCGGGTAGTGCCGTCCCCAGCGTCGTCCCACCAACGACCAGCCAACCTGACCAGCCCCACCTTGCTGAGATCATCCGCTAG
The DNA here is from genome assembly GCA_035275565.1 of Pseudonocardiaceae bacterium. Classification (GTDB taxonomy): domain Bacteria; phylum Actinomycetota; class Actinomycetes; order Mycobacteriales; family Pseudonocardiaceae. Next base: position 15,152 of record DATEMN010000448.1, read on the forward strand.
ACGTTCCGCCGCCCCGAGGTCTGCGACGACCACCTGCACGTCCAGCACATCCTGGGCGTCCAGACCAGGAACCGCCGTCGAGCCGACGTGGTCGATCCGGTGTGCGCGCCGGCCCGCCACCGCGGCGATCTGGGCGATCACCCGCTGCGCATGCAGCGGCCACCTGTCGTCGGATGCGACCAGGACAGGGGTTGCGGTCCTCGACGCCCGGCGGTGATGACGCAGATTGTCCTCAAAAGGCATCAGCCGCTGCTCCCATAACCGGTCCACTGCGGCGAACGTGCGGTCCCGGCTGCCGCTGTTGTCGAGCCACACGTCTGCCGCCGCGTGCCGCTGCTCGTCAGTTGCCTGCGCCGAGATCCGCGCCACGACGTCGGACTTCGCCATGCCGCGCTGCTCGATCAGCCGAGCGACCCGCACCTCGGCGTCCGCGTGCACCACCACGACCAACGGAAACCCCGCGGCCAGCCCCGCCTCCACAAGCAGCGGGACGTCTTGTACCACGATGGCGTCCAGCGGAGCGGTCTCGATTAGCTCAGCGGAGCGAGCCGCGACCAGCGGATGCACGATGGCGTTGAGCCGGCGCCGAGCATCCGCGTCCGCGAAAACCCACGCGGCCAGGGCCGAGCGGTCCAGCGCACCGTTCTCGGCCCTGACCTCCGCGCCGAACTCCTCGACCACGGCACGTAGACCCTTGGTCCCGGGCTCCATCACCTCGCAGGCGATCCGGTCCGAGTCGATGATCCACGCACCGCGTTGTGCCAGCCGGGCGGCTACCATCGACTTACCGGACCCGATCCCTCCGGTCAGTCCGACCTTCAGCATCGTGCGATGATGGCCGCCTGCCTACACGCCCCCGGAGAGTTTCTCCCGCAGCGCCGCCAGCTGCTCGTCACTGGCGAGCGAGCCGGTGCCAGGATCGGTGGGCGCGGGCGTCTCCGTGGTCGTCGAGGTGTAGTTCTGGTCCGCCGGTGCCTCCGACTCGGCCTCGGCCGCCTTGACGACCTGCTTGCGGTGCTGCTCGAAACGGACCTGGGCCTCGGCGTAGGACCGCTCCCACTCCTGGCGCTGCTTCTCGTAGCCATCGAGCCAGTCGTTGGTCTCCGGATCGAAGCCCTCGGGGTAGATGTAGTTGCCTTCGCTGTCGTACTCGGCGGTCATGCCATACTGCGTCGGGTCGAACTCCATCTCCGGGGACAGCCCCTCATTGGCCTGCTTGAGGGACAGTGAGATCCGCCGCCGGTCCAGGTCGATGTCGATGACCTTGACCATCACGTCGTCACCGACCTGCACGACCTGCTCGGGGATCTCGACGTGCCGCTCGGCCAGCTCCGAGATGTGCACCAGACCCTCGATGCCCTCCTCGACTCGAACGAACGCGCCGAAGGGCACCAGCTTGGTGGCCTTGCCAGGCACGATCTGTCCGATCTGGTGGGTGCGGGCAAACTGCCGCCACGGGTCTTCCTGAGTCGCCTTGAGTGACAGCGATACCCGCTCGCGGTCCAGGTCGACGTCGAGCACCTCGACGGTGACCTCCTGACCGACCTCGACGACCTCGCTGGGATGGTCGATGTGCTTCCAGGACAGCTCGGAGACGTGCACCAGACCGTCCACCCCACCGAGGTCCACGAACGCACCGAAGTTGACGATCGAGGAGACCTGGCCCTTGCGAACCTGGCCCTTGGCCAGCTGGTTGAGGAACTCGCTGCGCACCTCGGACTGGGTCTGCTCCAGCCAGGCGCGACGCGAGAGCACCACATTGTTGCGGTTCTTGTCCAGCTCGATGATCTTTGCTTCGAGCTCGCGACCCACGTAGGGCTGCAGGTCACGAACCCGTCGCATCTCAACCAGCGAGGCGGGAAGGAAGCCGCGCAACCCGATGTCGAGGATCAAGCCACCCTTGACGACCTCGATGACGGTGCCCTTGACCGGCTCCTCGTTCTCCTTGAGAGCCTCGATGTTGCCCCAGGCACGCTCGTACTGGGCGCGCTTCTTGGACAGGATCAGCCGGCCTTCCTTGTCCTCCTTCTGGAGCACAAGGGCCTCGACCTCGTCGCCCACCGCCACGACGTCCGCGGGGTCGACGTCGTGTTTGATGGACAGCTCCCGCGACGGGATAACGCCCTCGGTCTTATAGCCGATATCGAGCAGCACTTCGTCACGGTCGACCTTGACGATGGTGCCTTCGACGATGTCGCCATCGTTGAAATACTTGATTGTCTTGTCGATGGCGGCGAGGAAGTCCTCCTCCGTCCCGATGTCGTTGATCGCGACCTGCTGCGTGGACGGGGCGGCGGTGGTGTCGGTGGTCATGCGGTGGGGTGCTCCGAAGGAATAGGGTCGTCGGTGGGCAGTGTTGTGTCGCTGTTGTCCGATGCGCTCCAAGCTCTGCCGGCGGTACAACCCCCGGTAGGGCCCCTGTGTTCCGGATGTGTCGTGCTGAGTCAGCTCGGCAACCGGGCAGCGCGAAACCACAGCGCAAGTCGATCGTACCCAGGCCAGAGTCCGGGCAGCAAACCCAACCCCCAGCACTGACCCACCCCTTCTGAGAGACTGCCCCGATGACGGGCGCGCCGCAACCACGAGATGACGGGCCTGGAGCACGCCACGAACGTGCTGAGGCGTTGCTGGGCACCGTCGGCGTGGTGAAGCGGCTGGTCAGCGCTGCGGATACGGTGGCCGCCAACCGCCGCTGGTGGGACGCCGACGCTGCGGACTACCTCGCCACGCACGGCGACTTCCTCGGCCAGGTGGATTTCGTGTGGTGTCCGGAGGGGCTTCGCGAGTCGGACGCCAGCCTGCTCGGTGAGGTGTCGGGCCGCCACGTGCTCGAGATCGGTTGCGGCTCGGCGCCGTGCGCCCGCTGGCTAGCCGCCCGGGGTGCTCGGATCGTCGGCCTGGACCTGTCGGCTGGGATGCTGCGGTACGCGATGCAGGCGGCACGCGAAACCGGACTCTCTGTTCCCCTCGTCCAGGCTGACGCTGCTCGATTGCCCTTCGCCGACGGCAGTTTCGACCTGGCCTGTTCCGCGTTCGGTGCGGTGCCTTTCGTTGCGGACTCGGCCGCAGTGATGCGGGAGGTCGCACGGGTGCTACGCCCTGGCGGCCGGTGGGTCTTCGCGGTGACTCACCCGCTGCGCTGGATCTTCCCCGACGATCCCGGGGAGGCTGGCTTGACGGTGTCACAGTCGTATTTCGACCGCACCCCGTACACCGAGGTGGACAGCGAGGGTAACCCCACCTACGTGGAACACCACCGCACCCTGGGCGACCGCGTCCGGGAGATCACCGCCGCCGGACTGGTGATAGAAGATCTCATAGAACCAGAATGGCCCCCCACCCTACAACGCGAATGGGCCCAATGGAGCCCACTGCGTGGCGCCCTATTCCCCGGAACCGCGATCTTCTCCTGCCGTCGTCACTGATCGACCCCCATTCGGAGCCGAATCGCGGTCTGGAATGGGGCAGGCTTCAATGCGCAGCAGCGTTCCAGGATTGGCCTACGCCTATGGAGACTTCTAGCGGGACGTTGAGGGGGTAGGCTGCGCCCATCTCGCGGCGTACCAGGGTTTCCACCGCGGGCCGCTCGCCCTGGGCGACTTCCAGCACCAGTTCGTCGTGCACTTGCAGCAGCATTCGGGTTCGCAGCCCCCCCACGCGCAACGCGCGGGCGACTCCTAGCATCGCGATCTTGATGATGTCGGCTGCGCTGCCCTGGATGGGGGCGTTCAGCGCCATCCGCTCGGCCATCTCGCGGCGCTGCCGGTTGTCGCTGACCAGGTCAGGAAGGTACCGGCGGCGACCCAGGATAGTGGCCGTGTAACCGTCCATCCGGGCCTTCTCAACCAGCGCGCGCAGGTAATCGCGGACACCGCCGAACCGGGCGAAGTACTCCTCCATCAGCCCGCGAGCCTCCTCGGTGGAGATCCGCAGCTGCGCGGACAGCCCGAAGGCCGACAGCCCGTAGGCCAAGCCGTAGTTCATCGCCTTGATCTTGGCGCGCTGCTCACTGGTGACCACTGCCGCGTCCACCGCGAACACCCGCGCAGCCGTCGCGGCGTGAAAGTCGTATCCCGAGGTGAACGACTCGATCAGCGCGGCGTCCTCGGACAGATGCGCCATGATTCGCATCTCGATTTGGCTGTAGTCCGCCGTCATCAACTCTGAATAATCGGGGCCCACCACGAACGCCCGCCGGATCCGACGTCCGGACTCAGTGCGGATGTGGATGTTCTGCAAGTTCGGTTCGGTGGAGGACAGTCGACCGGTCGCAGCGATGGTCTGGTTGTAGGTGGTGTGAATCCGCCCATCTTCGGCCACGGATTTCAGCAGACCGTCCACTGTGGTCTTGAGGCGGGTGGCGTCGCGGTGTGCCAGCAGGTGCGCCAGGAACGGATGCTCGGTGGATTCATAGAGCGTCTGCAGCGCCTCGGCATCGGTGGTGTATCCGGTTTTGATGCGTTTGGTCTTGGGCATTTTCAGGTCGTCGAAGAGCACCCCCTGCAGCTGCTTAGGTGAGCCCAGGTTGACCTCTTTACCGATCACCGCGAAGCAATCTTGCTCAGCCTGCTTCACGGCCGCGGAGAAGCCGGCTTCCAGCTCGGCCAGCACATCGCCGTCGACGGCGATGCCGGCTGCCTCCAGCTCGGCCAGCTCGGCCAGCAACGGCAGCTCCACATCGGTGAGCAACGACCGACCATCCATCCGGTCCAGCTCGACGTCCAACGCGACGGCCAGCTCAGCCACCGCGCGAGCGCGCAGGATCTCGTCGGTCGCGCGGGCAGCCGCGTCCTCACCCTCGAACAGGCTCGGTTGGGCGTCGTCTTCCGACTCCGCGCGCAACTCCCTGTGCAGGTAGCGCAATACCAGATCGGCGAGGTCGAACGAGCGCTGGCCGGGCCGGACCAGATAGGCAGCCAGCGCGGTGTCACTGGTCAGCCCGGCCAGGGTGATACCGCGTGCGCGCAACGCATGCAGCAGCGGCTTGGCGTCATGCACGGCCTTGGGTGCGGCCGGATCAGCTAGCCACTGCACCAGCGCCCGCTCGTCGTCAGGAGTCAGCGTGCGGGGATCGAGGTAGCCGCCTTCCCCGTCGAGGGCGGCCAGCGCGAGACTGTCGAGGTCTCCGGCACCGCGCGCCCAACTGCCTCGGAAGGCGAGCCCCACCCGACGCCCGTCCCTGGCGTGCTCATCCAGCCACCCGGTTACTCCACCTGGTTCGATCATCCCGCCGTGGACCTCGAAGCCCTCCTCGGCTTCGGGCTCGGGTGCGCTCAGCGTGGCGAACAGCCGGTCCCGCAGCACCCGGAACTCCAGCTCGTCGAACAATCGGTGCACCGCGTCGCGGTCCCACGACGCCAATACCAGGTCGGCGGGCTGCTCTGGGATATCGACATTGCGGACCAGCTCGGTGAGCTGGCGGTTGAGCAACACCGAGGCGAGGTTCTCCCGCAGCGCGTCGCCGGCCTTGCCTTTGACCTCATCCACCCGATCAACCAGGGCGTCCAACGACCCGAACTCCCGCACCCACTTCGCGGCGGTCTTCTCCCCCACCCCCGGGATACCCGGCAGATTGTCCGAGGGATCCCCGCGCAACGCCGCGTAGTCCGGGTACTGCCGCGGGGTCAGGCCGTAACGCTCGACAACCTCGTCGGGGGTGAACCGAGTCAGGTCCGAGACACCCTTACGCGGGTAGAGCACCGTCACCTGGTCGCTGACCAGCTGCAAGGCATCCCGATCGCCGGTACAGACCAGCACCTGGTAGCCGTCCGGCTCGGCTCGGGTGACCAGAGTTGCGATCAGGTCGTCGGCTTCGTAGTTCTCTTTGGTGAGCACCGGGATACCCAGGGTGTTGAGTACGTCGTGGATCAGCGAGATCTGGCTGCGGAACTCGTCAGGTGTGGTGCTGCGGTTGGCCTTGTACGGCGCGTAGGTCTCCGCGCGGAAGGTCTTACGGGAGACGTCGAACGCCGCAGCGATGTGGCTGGGCTGCTCGTCGCGGAGCAGGTTAATCAGCATCGAGGTGAAGCCGTACACCGCGTTGGTGGTCTGCCCGGTGGTGGTACGGAAGTTCTCTACCGGCAGCGCGTAGAACGCCCGGTAGGCCAGTGAGTGACCATCAAGCAGGAGCAGCCGCAGGGCAGGAACCGTCACAGCCCGCGAGTCTAAGCCCGGCAGGCTACCCCCGAGCCACATGGATGCTCATCGCTGCTGAAGTGTCAGGGAGCACCCTCGTTCAGGGAGGTTTCGCGTGACTGAGTCCGGTGTTGCGCCCGAGGTCGATTCGGCCACTGCTGAGCTGATAGCCCGCTGGGCGGACGAGCAGCTCACCGAGCGGATGGGCATCAAGATCACCGAATGGGATCCGCAACGGATGGTGGGAACCATGCCAGTGACGGGCAACCGTCAGCCGTTCGGGCTGCTGCACGGCGGGGCAAGCGCGGTACTGGCCGAGACTCTCGGCTCAATGGCCGCCTGGCTGTGGGTGCGGGCCGGCAAGGTTCCGCTGGGGGTAGAGCTGTCCTGCTCGCACCACCGCGCGGCAACCGAAGGGGACATCACCGGCGTGTGTACGCCGCTGCACCGCGGCCGCACGCTGGCCACCTTCGAGATCCGGATCAGCGACGAACAGGACCGTGCGATCTGCACGGCTCGGCTGACCTGCCTGTTTCGGGAGCACCTTCCCAGGTAAGCGAGCGGTGTCTGGCCACCAGGACCGGTCCTGGTGGCCAGACACCGCTCGCTTACCTGGGAAGG
>DATEMN010000449.1:0-24231 GCA_035275565.1 Pseudonocardiaceae bacterium
CGCCTGGCGGCTCGGCGCGACGCAGTGCAGCCCGCGGTGAGTAGCGACCGGATCACCCTCACCGGGTTGCGGGTGCACGGCAGGCACGGGGTGCACGAGCACGAGCGGGTACAGGGGCAGGAGTTCGTCGTCGACGTGACGGTGTGGCTGGACCTCGGCCCCGCTACGGCTACGGATCAGCTGTCCGCGACGCTCGACTACGACGCGCTGGCCCGACGCGCCGCCCGGATCGTCGGCGGGGACCCCTGCAACCTGATCGAGACCGTGGCCGCCCGGATCGCCGAGAATGTGCTGACCGACCCCCGGGCGCAGTCAGTCGAGGTCACCCTCCACAAACCCCACGCCGCCCTTGCGCGCCCCTTCACCACTGTGTCCGTCACTCTCCACCGGTCCCGTTGTTGACCGTGTTCTGCATCCAGAACGCGGTGAGGGATGGGGGTGTGGGGTGAGTGTGGCGGTGTTGTCGGTGGGGTCGAATGTGGGGGATCGGGTGGGGTACTTGCGGGGGTGCGTGGGAGGGTTGGGGTATGCGGTAAGGGATGTGTCTCCGGTGTATGAAAGCGTGCCGTGGGGGGGCGTTGTGCAAGACGAGTTCCTCAACGCTGTCCTGCTGGTCGACGATCCGGATGCGAACCCGCCAGAGTGGCTACGCCGCGCGCAGCGTTGTGAGGCCGCTGCACAACGCACCCGAGAGGTACGGTGGGGACCGCGCACCTTGGACGTTGATGTGATCGACGTGGATCAGGTCCGCTGGCACGACCCGCACCTGACGCTGCCGCACCCACGGGCACACCTGCGGGCCTTCGTGCTGGTGCCCTGGTTGGACGTGCAACCCGGCGCAGTGCTTGCCGGGCACGGGACGGTGGCCGGGTTGGTCGCCGCATTGCCGGCCGCCGAGAGGCGGGGTGTGCGCCGCCGCGACGATCTGGAGCTGAGATCGCCGTGACCCCCACTCGGGCCCGAGATCTGGTCGCTGCCGCTGCCGCTGCGGCGGTCCTGGTGAACCTGCTGCTGCAGCTGTCCTACGGTGACCTGCCCACATTGCCGCCGCTCGCCGGAACCACGCTGCTTGCCTTCGCGGTCGCCGAGGTGGTGCTGGGGACGACGCTGCGGGCGCGGATCCGGCAGCGGCCGGGAACCCGACCGGTGCAGGCGCTCACCGCGGCGAAGGCGGTTGTGCTGGCCAAGGCGTCCTCGCTGGCCGGCGCCCTCACCGGGGGGGCCTGGCTGGGGGTGCTCGGCTATGTGCTGCCCTTGCGCTCTCAGCTGCAGTCCGCCGCTTCAGACACGGTCACCGCCTCGATCGGGGCGGTCTGCGCGGGGGCGTTGGTAGCGGCCGGACTGTGGCTGGAGTACTGCTGCCGAACTCCGGATGGTCCAGCGGATCCTGAGCCGGACCGCTGATCAACATCGGCGATCACCCAGTGTTCGAGGACCTCCCTGTTATCGCACGATGGCTGCCTGTTACCGCTGGAAGCTCTCCTCCAGGTGCGCGCAGCCGGTACGGTGTGCGCCATGCCCGCGCCCGAGGAGCATTCTGTGCCGCGTTGCAGCGGTCGGGCATTAATGCTGGGCACCGTCGGGCTGGCAGCGGCGGCAGCGGGGGTGCTCGCGGTAGGGGTCCAGGACGCCCGCTTGCTGAGGCTCGGCCTGGTGGCGGCGTTGTGGGCAGCGTTGCTCGGAGCTTTCGTGGTGGCGCGGATGCGGCGCGAGATCAACGTGGACGCCTGCCGTGCCGATGAGTTGCGGGCGGTCTACCAGCTCGAACTGGAGCGCGAGGTGGCGGCTCGACGGGAGCACATGCTGACCGTTGAGCGCGAGCTTCGCGAGCAGGCCGAGCAGGCCGAACGGCGCGAGATCGCGGAGCTGCGTACCGAGCTTGCCGCGATGCGGACCAACCTCGAGAAACTGATAGGCGGAAACTCGCTGGTGGAGCGGGCCGCGCCGTGGGCCGAGTCCGCCCGGCTGGTCCCGTTGTCTGCCTTCCCGCCCACGTTTAGTGCGGTCAACGGACACAGTGCGGTCAACGGACACAGTGCGGTCAACGGACACAGTGCGGTCAACGGACACAGTGCGGTCAACGGACACAGTGCGGTCAACGGACACAGTGAGCCTGTGCTGCACAGCGAGACTCTGCTGAATCCTTGCGAGGATCTCGAACTCCGCTTCGGTCTCGGCCGCCGCTCCCGGCCCGAGCTGGACACCCAGGTCCGGCACCCCACCAATGGCGGCAACCGGCGGGCGGCTCACGAGGTGCCTGTGGTGGGGGAGCAGCGGTCGGTGAACGACCTGCTTGCTGCCCACGGGGCAGATTCGCCACCTCGGCGCAGGCGGCACCGCGAGGACGGCTGATCCCACTAGGCTGCGCTGGGCCATGTCTAGGGACCGCCATGTCTGGGGACGTCATTGTCTGGGTTCGGACCGGGTGTCTCCCGGGCACGGGTAACTCCCGTGGCGTCTGCGGCGAGCCGGTCGTACCAGCCGTGGGGGCAGCAGCACAACAGAGGGGTGCTGCTGCCGGTGCTGGGTCTGGTCGTGCTGGCCGTCCCGGGCCTGATCGTGCTCGGCGTGATCAGCACCGATATCGGTAGCGCTGCTGTGCTGGTGGGCGCGACGGCGGCGGTGCTGCCGGTGGTTCCGGTGGTGACGGCGTTCCTGTGGGTGGATCGCTGGGAGCCCGAGCCGTCACGGTTGCTGTTCGCCGCGTTTCTGTGGGGAGCGGGGGTGTCCGTGCTCGGTGCGGCGATCGTCAACGACACCGCGGCGGTGCTCGGGGAGCGGGTGCTCGGTCACGGCGGTGGTGATCTGGTCGGTGCGGTGATCTCCGCTCCCATTGTCGAGGAGGCGTTCAAGGGTGCGTTCCTCGTCGGCCTGCTGTGGTTTCGGCGTCGAGAGTTCGACGGCGTGGTGGATGGGATCGTCTATGCGGGACTGGTTGCTGCGGGTTTCGCGTTCACCGAGAACATCCTCTACTTCGGACGCGCGTTCGCCACGGACGGGCTGGTCGGTGAAAGCGGCAGTGTGGTCATCGTGTTCATGGCCCGGGGGGTGCTCTCGCCGTTCGCGCATCCGGTGTTCACCGCGATGACCGGGATCGCCGTGGGGTTGGCGGCCCGCCGGCGCAAGCTGGCCGGGAGGGTGGCGCTGCTCTTGGCCGGCTATCTCGCAGCGGTTGCGCTGCACGCGCTGTGGAACGCCTCAGCTGGGCTCGGCTTTCTCCCCGTCTTCTACGCTGTGATCATGGTGCCGCTGTTCGGCGGGCTGATAGCGTTGGTGGTCTGGCAGCGCCGCCGGGAGCAGCGGGTGGTCGCCGCACAGTTGGCGGGGTTCGCCAGTGCGGGATGGATCGCGCCCAGCGAGGTCCCGCTGCTGGCCAGTCTGGCCGGTCGGCGGGGTTGGCGCTCGGCGGTACGCCGCCGGGTGGGAGAGCAGGCCGCCGACGCGGTGCGCGACTATCAGAACGCGGTCACCGAGCTCGCGTTTCTCTCCGATCGCATGCAACGCGGCTCGGTCGGCTCAGAGACCGGACGGTGGCACCATGACACGCTGGCTGCGTTGATGGCCGCGCGGGACCGGGCGGGGCGTGCCCCGCCCGGGATGCGGTGGCCGGGCTGACTCGGTCCTGCGCGGGTGAAGCTGCTCACCTGGACCGGCACGAACGGCTCCTACCGGGCTAGCCTGCGGCCACGGAAGTCCGGTACCCGCGACGGTGGCGGGACTGGAACGTCTGGAGGACGGCGATGGCAACGATGCCTCGATCAGGGAGGTTCACGTCCAGGGACGTGACCGACCGCCCGGCTCGGCTCGCGGTGGGCGTGATCTCCGCCGGGCGGGTGGGATCGGTGCTCGGCGCTGCTCTCGCCGGTGCTGGGCACGTGGTGGTGGGGGCCAGCGCGGTGTCTCGGGTCTCCCTGCGCCGTGCCGCGGATCTGCTGCCCGACGCGCCGGTGCTACCTCCCGACGAGGTGGTACGGCGTTCGGATCTGGTGCTGCTGGCTGTTCCCGACGACGTGCTCCCGGGTCTGGTGGCCGGGCTCGCCGCGACCGGGGCGTTCCGGGCCGGCCAAATCGCGGTACATACCTGTGGCGCGCGCGGGGTGGATGTCCTTTCGCCTGCGGCAGCTGCCGGCGTGCTCCCGTTGGCGCTGCATCCCGCGATGACCTTCAGCGGACGCGCCGAAGACGTCGCGCGGCTGGCTGTCGCCTGCGTCGGCGTCACCGTTGCCGACGACACCGGCTGGAGCGTCGGGGAGGCGCTGGTGCTGGAGATGGGTGCCGAGCCGGTGCGTGTCCCGTCGGCGTCCCGACCGCTTTACCACGCGGCTCTGGCGCACGGCGCCAACCATCTGGTCACCCTGGTGCGGGACGCGGTGGACGCGCTGGAGCAGGCCGGCGTGGTGCCCGCTGAGCGGTTGCTGGGCCCGCTGCTGGAGGCGGCGCTGGACAACACGCTGCGCCACGGTGACCGCGCTCTGACCGGGCCGGTGGCCCGCGGTGACCTCGACACCGTCCGGCTGCACCTGCGGGTGCTCGCGGAGTCCGCCCCGGAGCTGCTCGATCCCTACCGCGCGCAGGCCGCCAGGACCGCCGACCGGGCCGAGGCCGCCGGGCTGCTGGAACCGGCGGCCGCCTACCGGATCCGCGAGACCCTGCGGGAGTGGCGGTGACCGTCCCCGCTGGGCCGACCGTGCACGGCGACCCCACTGCGCTGTCCGTGGCGATCCGCGGGCTGCGTCGATCCGGACGCCCGGTGGTGCTGGTTCCGACGATGGGAGCGCTGCACGCCGGGCACCGGGAGCTGATTCGAGCCGCCCGAGCCATCCCGGATGCCGGCACCGTGGTGTCGATCTTCGTTAACCCCCTGCAGTTCGGGCCGCAGGAGGACCTGGACCGCTATCCCCGTAGTTTCGACGCCGACTTTGCGATGTGTCGTGCGGAGGGCGTGGAGCTGGTGTTCGCGCCGGAGGTCGACGTGATGTACCCGGCTGGATCCGACACCACGGTGGTGCCTGGTCCGCTGGGTGCCGAGTTGGAAGGCGCCAGCCGGCCGAGTCACTTCGCCGGGGTGCTCACGGTGGTGGCCAAGCTCTTCGGAATCGTCGGTCCGGATCGGGCGTTTTTCGGTGAGAAAGACTACCAGCAGCTTGTGCTCGTCCAGCGGATGGCACGGGACCTGCGGCTGGGTGTGCAGGTGGTCGGCGTGCCCACGGTGCGCGACGCTGACGGGTTGGCGCTGTCATCGCGCAACGTCTACCTCAACGCTGACCAGCGGGCCGCCGCAGTCGCGCTCTCGGCGGCTCTGGTGGCCGGATCGCAAGCCGGTGTGCATGGTCGCGACGCGGTGTTCACCGCGGCCGGCCAGGTGCTGGCCGGGCAACCCGCCGTCACGCTGGATTACCTGGCACTGCGCGATCCCGAGTTGGGCCCGGCTCCGCAGCGGGGACCGGCCCGGCTGCTGCTGGCCGCCACCGTCGGGACCACGCGGCTGATCGACAATATCTGCCTGCACCTGGGAGGCCGATGATGTTCCGGACGATGTTGAAATCCAAGATCCACCGCGCTACTGTCACGCAGGCGGACCTGCACTATGTGGGCTCGGTGACCGTTGATGAGGACCTCATGGACGCCGCCGATCTGCTCGCCGGGGAGCGGGTGGCGATCGTAGACATCACCAACGGGGCACGGCTGGAGACCTATGTCATCCCCGGTGTCCGTTCCAGTGGCGTGGTCGGGATCAACGGTGCCGCCGCGCACCTGGTGGCACCTGGTGACCTGGTGATTCTCATCTCCTACGCCGCGATGGACGACACCGAGTTGCGGTGCTACCAACCGCGGGTGGTGTTCGTCGACGCCGGTAATCGGATCGTGGAAACGGGTAGTGACCCGGCGCATGCCCCGGCTGGCTGTGGTCTGATTGCCGGCTCCGCCGGCGGGGATCTCGTCAGGGGTAGCGAGTGCTGCTCGCGCTAGACATCGGCAACACCAACATCGTTCTCGGACTGTTCGGTGACAACCAGGGAGACCATCGGGCGGATCATCGGGGGGGTACCGGGAAAGACGCCATGCTGGTGCGCCACTGGCGGATGCATACCGACGCCAGGATGACCGCTGACGAGCTGGCGTGGACCGTCCGTGGGCTGCTCGGCGAGTACGCCGACAAGGTCACCGGTATCGCGGCATTGTCCACTGTGCCGGCTTTGCTGCGTGAGCTGCGGGTGATGCTGGGCCGGTACTGGTCCCAGCTGCCCCGGGTAATCGTGGAACCCGGAGTGCGGACCGGGGTGCCGTTGCACTATGACAACCCGCGGGAGGTGGGCGCCGATCGGATCGTCAACACGCTGGCCGCCTACACCCTCTACGGCGGCCCGGCGATCGTGGTGGACTTCGGTACCTCCACCAACTTCGACGTGGTCAGCGCGCGTGGGGAGTTCCTCGGTGGTGCGTTGGCTCCGGGTATCGAGATCTCCGTCGATGCACTCGCTACCCGGGCGGCTCAGCTGGTAAAGGTGCAGCTGGTCCGGCCCCGGTCGGTGATCGGTAAGAGCACCGTGGAAGCCTTGCAATCCGGGCTGTTGTTCGGATTCGCCGGGCAGGTCGACGGGTTGGTCGGCCGGATCGCCGCGGAGCTGGCCCCAGGAGCCGAGAGTGACGTGGTGGTAATCGCCACCGGGGGATTGGCCCCGCTGCTGATCGCCGAGTCGCAGACCATCACCCACCACGCGCCCGACCTCACCCTGCGGGGATTGCAAATGGTCTACGAACGCAACATCAGCTGAAGTAACTTCGTTTACGTCACCCTTCCAGCGGTGAGGGATCGGAGACAGGTCTGTATCGTGGGTGGGTAGCCCCAAACCCTGGCGGTATCGGATGCTGTCGGAGGGTGGGTAGGTCGGTGCAGCCAGGGCACACTGGGTCAGAAGATCCCCATCCGGTTACCGTTGTCGTCAATTCCGCTGTCTGGTGGTGTTCTTTCCTGTATCACGGAGTCATTGTGTGGGGCGGGGGGTGAGATCATCGTGGTGGCGGTGGAGGGCGAGGTCGATCTGTATACCCTGCCGATTCTGCGAGCGCGTTGGATGACAGTCTCGAGCGGTGCCCTGTTCATCTTGTTGTTGATCTGCGCCGGATGACTTTCTGTTCCGTTTGTGGGCTTGATCTGCTGACCCGGACCGGTCGCGTCGCTGGTGAGAAAGCAACGGGTTACGCTGTTACCGGTGTGGTGCCTTGGATCGACCGTGTTTGGGTTTTGTGTTGTGGTGGTGATTGTCCATCACTGAAGCCCGCGATGCCGGTGGTCGGGCTTTCGGGACCGACCGGCTGATCGACTTCGCTGAACGCAGCGGCGCTGACGGCCTGCCAGCGCCGGAGACCTTGCGCCAGCTGGCCCACGACATTCTCGCCTACCAAGGAGGTCTGCTCCAGGTTGCTGTCAGGACCGTGGCGAGTCCTTGGCAGTCTGCGACGGTGACGGTGAGGGCGGGATGGCGCAGGGTGCCGGTGGGCTCGATGCCGGGGATTGGTTCGCGGAAGGTGATGCACAGGCCGCGTTCTCCGTTGGTGGCCATGGTGAGTCCTCGGTCGGCGAGGGAGAGGTGTGCTGGTCCTGCGGTCTTGAGGAAGTTGAAGGGTCCGGTGATGGTGGTTGAGGTCACGTTGGTGAGGGTGGTGCGTAGTTTCCAGGGTCCGAATCGGACGGCAATCTCGCCGTCGTGTACGTGGAGTGTCGTGGTGGCCGGGGTGATGCCGAAGGGTAGGCCGGCGAGCCGGTAGGGGGTGGTGAACTGGAACGGGAAGATTTGTGTCGTCATTGGATAGTTAGTACCCGCTGACGACAGTTTCAACCTGGTGCGGCAGCGCGCATCTCGTGGCGCGAGCTCGTGTGCCCGAAAGGGTTCACCGGGCGGGGTTGTGTTGGCGGATGGTGAGGCGATCGAGTGGGTGGGGTGTGACTCCGGAGGGCACCAGCACCAGGTCGTCGATCTCTAATGGTGACCGCGCGGCGGCCGGGGTGGGTGTGCCGATCAGCGACGCCTGCACCAAGTCGTGCAGCCGTTGTCCGCATCGACGGTAGAACCGCAGCTGAGTGCGGCGTCCGAACAACAGCCAGCCCAGCCGGAGGATCCACCCGAGAGTGGGCGATCGCTGGGAGTGGCAGGAGGCGACGAACTCGACCTGACCGCTGTCCAGGTGCTTGATCACCTCATAGGTCACCTTGCCGCGTTCGAGATGGTGCTCGAGGGTCTGGTAGGCCCACCCCCATACCTTTTCCTGGTGGTGCCGGGTCTCGTCGATGAGAGCGGTAATGCGCACTCCCATGTAGAACCGCAGCGCGGAGAAGCGGCCCTCGAGGAGCAGGGTGCGGCCTAGCAGCGGATCGTGCCGGTGATAGACCGCGCGAATGAGCTCGGGCGGGGTGAACTCGTAGTCCCGGACCAGGTTACGAGCGGTTTCCCAGACCCCGCCGGGCTCTGGCGGGCCGGGTCGCTCCCGCCCGACCAGGCTGCGGTGCACGTCGAAGTTCCAGTCGGGCGGACGTACTTCGCTGGGATCGTAGTTGATCTCACGATTGCGCAGCTCGGCCAGCGCCGTGACGTAGTCGATGTTGCCCAGCAGCCGGTCGCGCACCGCAACTCACTCGTGGCTGCGGAGCGAGTTGCCGATCAGCCAGAGGGTGGGCGGCCATAAGCCGGTGAACAGTGCCCGCCGCTCGGCATTGCCGCGTTCGGCTTGGTCCACTGTCTTGGCCCGGATCCACAGACCGAGGCACAGCGCGACCGCCCCGAGGGACATGATCTCGAAGTGCGCGCTGCGCAGCCCGGCGCGATGCAACACCTGACCGACCATCCGCTCCTCCACGTGGTGTTTGCCCGCTCACGGACCGGGGAACATGCCCAGTGTTCCCGTATCCCCCCACCAGTATCCCCCCACCAGCGCGACATAGGAGAGCCCGGTGTCTCTGTGATCGCTCGCTGGCCGAGGATCCTGGCGCGCTGGACGCTGGGTGTGGTGCTCGTCTCGTGGCGTTACCTGTGGGCGACCACCCCGCTGCATCGGTCCGTAGCGGCTGGCGACACTACTGATCTCCCTCCGCCGTTGCCTGAGCAGTGGGTGGACGACCGGAGCCAACCGCTGGAAAGCGGCGTCGGCCCGCTGTTTCGCCGGCTGTTCACCGTGGAGATCGGGGGCTCGTCGTTGAGCGCGGCGGAGCTGATCGCCACGGTCGCCGCCGATCTGAACCGGGCCGTGCCCTCCGAGGTCACGGCGGTCGAGACGATCTCCGGCGCCCCCGGCGGACTCGCGGTCGGCGATGAGGTCGTGGTGCGTATACCGGGTCCCTGGGATGGTCCGGTCCGAGTGGTGCACCGGACCGGCACATCATTTCGCCTCGCTACCTTGAGCGGACACCTGGAGGCTGGACAGATCGAGTTCCGGGCCCGGTCACGGGGCTCCCAGTTGCGGTTTGAGATCGAGGCGTGGGCGCGGCCGAGCAGTTGGGCTGTCCACCTGCTATATAGCTATCTTCAGCTGGCTAAGGAGATCCAGCTGAACATGTGGGTGCGATTTTGCCTGAACGCCGCACACCTCGCGGGTGGGCGGGCTCGAAATGGCGTGACAATCCGTACCCGGGTAGTCGATCAACCACTGCGGGCGAGTCGATAGCGGCCGCCGGCCTGGCCACCATTCCCGGCGTCGGCCAGACCGCCCGAGCGCAGCTCTCCGAACCCGTTATACAACCGAGACACCGCCGGGTTTATGGCTCACCTCTACCAGGGTAAGTCATGATGTCCCCAACTTCCTATGATCGGAACTTCATGACATTCAACCCCCTCGAACAGCGCGGTATCCCACTGGACAAGCAGCTACGCAGCTGGCGGGAGCTCGATGTTGAGCCCGTCGATCCTGATCACAGCGACCCGTACACCAAGTGCCGGATCATCACGATGAACGGGATCGAGATCGAATCCCTGCTGTTCAGTCACACTTTCGCCCGAATCTGCCCGGACATGGACGTTAAGCACAAACTGGCCGAAGTCCGCTACCTCGAGCAGCAACAGCAGAAGGCTATCAACTGGCTGTTGCCCGGTTCGGCGTCGCCGCTGGAGACGACGATCTCCTATGAGCAGGTCGCGGTTGACCTGACGGCGTGGATCGCCCGGATGGAACCTGACCCCTACCTGACCCAGTGCTATGAGTTCGGCGTGCTGGAGGATTTCGATCACCTGTACCGCTACGCCAATCTGTACGAGATGGTGCAGCACCGCAAGGCGGAGAAGATCGTCGACCAACTGACCGAGGTGATGCCGGGCCGGCCCACCCGCTACCACCACCGGCACCCGATCGACAACGTGCGCAAGCCGTACGACCGTAACGCCGCGGCTCCGATCTCGAAGCTGCACGCCTTGACGGTCTTGTCCGCCGAGCAGCAGACCATGAACTTCTATCTCAACACCGGCCCGCAGTACATGGAGCCGATCGCGCGCCAGCTCTACCAAGAGATCGCGATGGTCGAGGAGGAGCATGTCACGCACTACGAGTCGCTGCTCGACCCAGGCGAAACCTGGTGGGAGCGGCTGGTCAACCACGAGTACAACGAGTGCTACCTTTACTACTCGTTCCTGCAGCAGGAGTCCGACCGCAAGGTCAAAGCGATCTGGGAACTGCACCTGAACATGGAGCTCGAGCATCTACACGTGGCGTGCGACTTGATGCGCCGCCACGATGGGCGCGATCCCGCCGAGGTACTCGCTCCAGAACTGCCCAACGTGCTGACCTTCGAACCCAACAAGGCATACCTACGTGAGTTGCTCGACACCCAGGTCGACCTCACCACGCTGGGCACCGGCTTCGTCCACGAGGCACACGAGCGGTTCCAGAAAATGCAGGATGCCCTGATGGGCGGCGAGGAGCCAGCCAGCGACCGCGTCATCGACGAGCACAACGCGGGGTTCGACACCGACTACCGGGTTGAGACCGAGGGCCCACACCCGCGGCCCGAGCTGCGCCAGCGCAAGACCAGCAAGGCGTGAGGGGAAAACCATGACAGCACAGACAGTCGAACTGGACGCGACGCACGACGTCGTGGAGTTCCTGATCGGCCAGCACATGCAGATCCGGGACCTGTTCATCGAGGTACAGACCTCCACCGGGCAGGCGCGACGCGATGCGTTCGATCGGCTGGTGAAGTTGCTTGCGGTGCACGAGACCGCTGAGGAGCAGCTGATCCACCCCCTGGTCCGCACCGGGGTGGACGGCGGCGGGGACATCGTCGATGACCGGCTCGCCGAGGAACGGGCGGGCAAAGAGATGCTCGCACAACTCGAAGACCTCGGGCCGGACGCCACCGAGTTCCCGTCGCTGCTCGCCGAGCTGCGGACCAGCGTGCTCACGCACGCGCACAACGAGGAGGCATACGAGTTCCGCTACTTGCGCCGCGAGGTCGCGGGAGCGCAGCTACAACCCCTGGTAAGCATGGTCCGAGCGGCCGAGGCGGTGGCACCGACACATCCACACCCGGGTATCGAATCCGCGATCGCGAACACCGTCGCCGGGCCGGTGGTGTCGCTGTTCGACCGGACGAAGGACATAGTCCGCAAGGCGATGTCCGACAACCGCTGAACGCGCGATTCGTCACCGCTCGGCCGACGGCCGAGCGGTGACGACCGGGCGGATCGACGGTGCCGAATGGGAGCCTAGGGACGACTGTCTGGACATCCATCGGTCGAGGATGTATCGGGCGAAGTTGTTGTCGAGTCCTGTGGCGGCGGAGGCACCGAAGAGGATGTCGTCGACGAGTTCGGGATTTTGTGCGGCGAGACCGCCGGCCATGTCGTTGAGTGCTATGACGTCGTGTATGGAGTCGGCAATGACGTGTTCGTCGAAGAAACCTGTGGTGGCTGTGTCGAATCCTAGGCGACGGAGGCCGTCGGCTTGGCGTTTGTTCGATAGTGCCGAGGTCATTTCGGCGATGGCGAGGTGTCCGACTGCGGCTCCGCGAAGTCGCCGGTGTAACCCGAACAGTGACATGACGTTGACGGTGGCGAGTGCTACGCCCGGTATTATGTCGAGGTAGGCGCCGTAGCGCGGGTCCAGTCCCGCGGCGTTCATGCTGGTCTGGTAGAGGACTGCATGGATCCGGTCCGGCCGGCCGGAACCGAACTCGTCATACTCGATCTCGACCAGGGCGGCCTTGGCTTTGTTTTCCAGTCGCGCGATCGCAAATGAGTGGGGGTCGGCCTCCTTCAGGCGGTAGGCCGAGCGCAGTATGATCATCTCGAGAAACTGTTCTCTTGTCGCCGTGTCGCGCAGGTACCGGGACAGCGCTGGTCCCGGGCGGTCGGCGATCCGGGTCAGGCCGGACCGGACGTCCGATCCGTTGTGGGTGCTGGCGGGGAAGGTCACATGAAGTGCGGCCTCGAACGGTGCTTCGAGGAGTTCGCGCACGGCGAGCAGGGCCGGATTCCACTCCCATCGCGGGTCGACGCCAGCGAAACCACGGTAGTGAAGTTCGTAGCAGACATACAGCGCCAAGTGTAGGTCATCGTCGGAGAGGGGGTCGCCGGTGGGAGCGGGGACCGCTGCCAGGTCGCCCGGATTGTGCGACAGGGCGTTGAGCACGATGTTGCTGATCGGTCCGCGGGGGCGCGGCAGCGGTGGTTCCCAGCGCTCTGGAGCCAGTGGTGTGGACGGGTCTGCCGTGAAGGACATGGCTGCGCTCTCAATCGGTGGAGCTCGGGTCGGGCGTTCTGCGGGACTGTCGTCCCAGTTTGTGCGAGCTGTCGCACCACGGTTTCTGGCTGGAACGGCCGCAGCGGCAGAGCGCCACGGTCTTGCGTGTCGTGGGGATCTCCCGGCCGTCGGCATCGAGCAATCGGAAATTCCCCCGGACGAGCAGCGGGCCGTCCCGATATTCCGTAATCACTACCGGCGCGTTGTCGCTGCGCATGGCCGCTCTCCTTCCGTCACGGGTGGCTTCAGTGGTGGAGGCGGACGGTGTGGTCGCTGAGCACCACCACACGCAAGGGAAGGGTGGCTGCGGCGGCGGAGCCGTCAAGTGCTTCCAGTCGGGTCGTCGTGGAGGTGCAGACGCGGTGGAGGAGCGCCAGTACGTCGTCGGGGGTGGGGACGTGGTCGACCGGGTCTCGGATCCGTCGGCAGGACAGGCCGAGAACAAGGTAGTGGGTGACACCGGCCACCTCGATCAACGGCCCTTCTCCCCTGGCCGCCAGCTCCAGGACCCGCCGCTGGTTGGCCACCGTGTGGTCGCCGAGAGGGAGTGCCCCCAGTGTCAGTTTGGTTATCCGGTAGCCGGAGTCGCGCAGCAGCGCGGTCATCGCGCGCGGCGAGGTGTAGCTGCCGATAGTGATCGCCAGCTCGGAGTCCAGTGCGGTCGCGTGGCGGACGACGTGGCGGACGAGACGCAGCCCGTCGGGTCCGCCGTCGATCGAGACTTTGCCGGTGCCGTCGGGGGATGCGGACAGGGGAACGTAGGGTGGGTTGCTAGTGACGACGGCGGGCGCTGATTCGAACGGGCAGCCGGCGAGCAGGTCGCGGGTGGTCGCGACGCTGTAGTCCGCGAGGGAGAAGGTGACGCGCGCGTCGTCGTTCTCCCGGGAGTAGTGCTCGGACGCCCAGGAGACGCTGTCGGCGGCGATGTCCACGCCATGGACGTGACCGGCGCCCGCGCGGGTGAGGGCCAGTGCTGCCGCGCCGCTTCCCGAACCGAGATCGAGAACCGTGTAGCCGGGTTCCAGGAGATCGGTAGTGGCCCAAATCCCTATCTCGGTGTCGATCGGGTCGAAGAACACGTTGGGCCGCTGCGGTGGGCACAGGTCGGTCGGTGTGAGGTGGTGGAACCGGGTGATCCGTGGAACGGTTTCCGCGGTCGTGTTCATCGTGGGTCTCACTCCGTTTCCGGGAGCCGTAGCCGACCGCCGGCCGCGCAGAACTCCAGGACGGCCATCGCGCTGCTGAGCTTCATAGCTGCCTGGCTCCAGGCAATCGACCGGGGCCCGTCGAGCACGGCGTTCGACACTTCGTCGCCGCGACTCGCGGGCAGGTCGTGCATGAACAGCGCTGACGGTGACCGGGCCAAGAGTGCCTGGTCGATGTGAAAGGGGCGAAACGCCTCCCGCCAGTGGGGGTCGCTTTTGACTGTGCCGGTCGTCTGCCAGCGGGTAGTGTAGATGATGTCGACATCGGTGGGGAGATCGTCCATCGAGGTAACCGTAGCCACTGTGGCACCGACGCAGGCTCCGGCCGTCTGCGCCGCAGTCAGATCGTCGCCGGGAATTCCGTAGCCCTCGGGCGTCGCGATGGTCAACGTGCTCGACGGCACTTTCGCCAGGCCGTGAGCCAGTGCTGTCGCAGAGTTATTGCCCTCGCCGATGTAGAGGACCGCCACACCGCTGAGGTTCCCGCGGTGCAGTCGGATCGTGGCCAGGTCGCAGATTCCCTGGGTCGGGTGTTCTTCGGTCGCCATGGCGTTCACCACCGGAATTCCGCCCTGCCGGGAGAGGTCCCGCAGATCGCGAAGCGGCCCGGCGGTTCTGACCACCAGCCCGTCGAGCATGGACCCGAGGATGCGGGCGGTGTCGGTGAGTGATTCACCGGTGTTGAGCTGCAGGTCGCCCGGACCGTAGGCCAGGATGTGGGCGCCGAGCCGGTGAGCCCCGACGGAGAAGGCAGTCCGGGTCCGAGTGGAGGTCTTGGTGAACAGCAGCCCGATCGCTTTCTCGGCCAGCGGACGGGCGTGCGCCGTGGGGCGCTCGTACAGGTCGACGGACCTTTCGACGATGCCGTGGAGCTCGACCTCGTCGAGATCACGCAACGACAGCAACCCGGACTCGGGACGAACCTCCGGTGCACCTCTCATCGGTCTCATTGGCTGCCTCACCGTAGTTCCAGGACGTAACCGAGCCCCAGTTCCCGTGCCTGGCGTTCGACCGCGGCCACGAGCCCGACATCGAGGATCGACATACCGAACGGGTTGCTCACCACGTATCCGCCCGAGGGCCGCACAACCGGACAGGTCCCGTTGAGTACCGCACCGAGGGTGCGGTGACGTACGTTGCCGGTTCCTCGTTCAGCAGGTGACCGAGAATGCGCTGTGGATTATCCCGGATCAGGTCGGCATCGTCGACACTCAAGACGCTGTACGCGGACGTTCGCGCCGCGCTCAGGTAACCGACTTCGGCCATGCACCGCGGACGCGCAGTCTCCAGGTCGGAGAGCAGAGTCACCCCGCTGGCGCGTTCCATTCCTCGTTCCGAGTTGTCGACAGCTGCGCTGATGACCTTAAGTCGTAAAGATCTTCCGAGTCCCGGGCCAAATCTCCAGCATAGCCAACGACCGGCACGGCGTACCAGCGGAGTTAGTCCAGGTACAGAGCGCCTTCCGCGGGCATGGCTACTCGTCGTGCACAATGATCGCGCAGGATAGGGCGCGGGAGCTCGACGAGGGTCGCGACTGGTGCTCGGAGTCGAGCAGGTACCGCATCGCCCGCGACGCCGGCCAAAGCCGGGAACGGCGGACACAGGTCACCCATTCGGCCCAGGTCCGTCCCGAGCTGGTCGCGCACGGCCCAGTGAGGTGTGGAGCTGGGATATCAGCGCATGGAAAGGACCACGGAAAGGAGACTGGTACAATCTCCACGTCATGCTGGATATCTTCTCCCGCTATGTTCCCGGGTAGCTCGTCGCCTACGCTGAGGACGCGGTCGTGGTGAAGGATTTCCTCGCCGGTGAGGTGGCCCGTAACCTGACCCCCGACGGGCAACGTCGATGACTGCATCCGCGAGACCCGCATGACCGCCTGAAAACTCGGTGTTCACACCGGCGTTCAGTCGCCTGGTGGGAGGTGGGGTAGTGGCGGCTAATGATCTTCTCCGGGTGGCGTGGCAGCGCACCGCCTCGCTCACGAGTCCGGAAGTGTACCTGTCCCGGCGGGAACTCGCCGAGCTGGTCAATGCCTGGATGCGGGATCACCACGCGAAGGTGTTGGAGCGTAGCGCGAACTGGATCGGCCAACTCGAAAGCGGCAAAGTCCGCTGACCGGGCAAGGTATTCCGAGAAGCCCTGTGGGCGATCCTGGGTGTCTCCACCGACACCGCGCCCGGATCGCCACCGTTGTAGTGGGCACCAACAGCCTGTAGACCTCTAGAGAGAGGGAAGTAATCCGACGGATGGACGTGACCGTCAGCGTTGCCGGGCTGGACGCCGCCGAGATCACCCACGAGGCCCTGCTCCGTGCCTGGCCACGGCTTCTTGCCAGACCCAGTCCACTCCGTCCCAGTGTGGCCCGATCACGGTCTTGACCGGCACACCGGCGTCATCGACGCGGTGGTATTCAACCCCGATCGGCGCAACCTGGCCACCGGCAGCGCCGATCGGTCAGTATGCCGATCGGTCAGTATGGCTGTGGAACCTTCGTTGAGTCGGCAGCGCGTTACGCACTCACGAGCGGCGGGTTGCTGCACCAGCGTCTGCGTCGACAGTCCGAAGGTGCCATTGCGGGTAGCGGAGTGCTGTTCGAGGAACCGGTGGATCGTCGCCAACGCGGCGGTCCGCTCCTCAGCCGAGTTGACCAGCACCCAGGAATGGGTTGGTACGGTCGCCAGCAGAGAGTTGATGTCAGCGCTACCGCGATCTCGTCGTCCAAGATGCGGCCTGCGGACCGCGCGAGTACGCGCAGACGCGGCCCGGTCGATGCGCGACATGCTGCATTCCCGTGACCGGTGGCATGGAATGGGATCGACCGGCTGCTCATGGCGCCCACCGGTTCGGGTATCCGCGAGGTCATCCTGTTTCCGCTGGTACAGCCGTAATGGGTGGACTGGACGGCGTGGCATTTCGCAATCCGACCGGAAATGAGCTAACCTGCTCGTTGTCGTTGTGGAGTCGTCGTGCGATGGCTCCGTCCACCACATGTCCGAGGAGGACGACGCGCATGGCGCAGAAGGTCACCGTGACCTTGGTCGATGACCTCGACGGAGGTACTGCTGAAGAGACCGTCGAGTTTGGTATCGACGGTGTGGCTTACGAGATTGATCTGTCGGTGGGTAACGCGGGCAAGCTGCGTGACTCACTAGCGGACTACGTCACCAACGCCCGTAAGGCTGGCGGGCGCCGTAAGGCCGCTGGCCCAGCTCGCCGGGCTAGTAGTGGTGGCCGGGCCTCGGTGGATCGCGAGCAGAACGCCGCGATCCGCGAGTGGGCCCGCAAGAACGGTTTCAACGTCTCAGACCGTGGTCGCATCCCGGCTGAGGTGCTAGACGCTTACCACAAGGGAAACTGACGAAGTTATCCGTCCGGTGCCGCCCGGGATAGCGCGGCACCGGACGGATGGACTGGCCTTGACCACCCTGTTGACCTCTGTTGACCTCTGTTGACCTCTACGGATGGCTTGACTCAGTCGGAGCTGGCTTCCTTGGCGCGGCCGGGAATGAGCGCATCGCTTATCGTCGCCTGAGGGTTTTTGAGAACGCGTACGCCGTACACAAAGGTGAGCGCGCCACCCAGGTAACCACCGGCGACGAGTAGCACCCAGGAGATGACGCCGAGGGTCAAAGCCAGCGAGATGATCTTGCCATCGTTGTATCCGGCCAACTGCACCCGGAACGTCCCGGCAAACATCCCGGTCGCGCTGGCCATCACGGTCAGGTGCCACCATCCGAGAGTGCGCGCTGGCGAGGTGGCGGGAATACGGAACAGGTCCACCAGACCGGTGATGATGGTGGGTACGGCGGCGATGAGACCGACTGCGATCGCGAGTACCGAAGCGGTGGCCATGGCGCGTTCCTCGAACCCGGCTGCACCGGCCACCAGCATCGCTACGCCGGCGGTGTATGCCCCGATACCGATGTCGGTCAGTGGTGCGTGCGGCGGCTTACCCGCGAAACCCTTCATGAGTGACACCATCGGACGGCTCCCTCCCCGTTGAGCATGCAGGACTTGCGGGCAGCGTTGCTCGCACACATATAAACGTCCACGTCTCATCCGCGGTTCATCCGTCTGCCCAGCTGTGCCTGATTGAGCGTCGCTGGTACTCGGCGTGCAGCCGCGGCCAGCATCGGGTCAGTGCCGGTTACCAGCCGCTTGGACGCGGACCAGCAGGGCACCCCGGTCAATGCGCATCCGCAACATTCGCACCTCGCCTACCGGATCGCCGTCGAGCTGAGCCTGCTCGGGCTTCTCCGCGGCGATGAGGACGGTGCCACCCTGCCAGTGCTGCACGATCCGGTGGCCATGGCGACGGCGGGCCAGCACCCGCCCAGTCACTGCCAGCCATCCGATGACCCGCCTCGGCGCGAGGATCACCACATCCAGCAGTCCGTCGTCCATCTTGGCCGCGGGCAGCAGCACCAGCCCGGCGAGCAGCTTGCCACAGTTTCCCACCACCACCGTCCGGACCTGACAGTGCAGCTTGGGCTGACCGTCCACGGTGAGCACGATGCTGACCCGGCGCCTGCGCAGCGCACGGGCGCCGGCGATGAAGTACGCCAACGGGCCCAGCCGGGCCTTCGCCCCGTGGTGGGCACCGGCCATGATCGCCGCGTCGAAGCCCATCCCGGCCATCACCAGGAACACTTGTTCCTCGTGGTCATCGAAGCGCACTTGGCCGACGTCGATCCGGCGGTTGACCCCGGACAAACCAATCCGGGCGGCGCCCGCCGGATCGCCCAGCGGCAAGGCGAGATTACGGGCCAACAGGTTGCCGGTACCCATTGGCAGCAGGCCCAGTGCGGTGCCTGATCCGGCGAGGACCTGCGCCACGTGACGGATCGTGCCGTCCCCGCCGCAGGCGAGCACGACATCGGCACCGGCGGCCAGCGCCGACCTGGTCTGACCTCCACCCGGGTCCTCGACGCTCGTCTCCAACCACAGCGGTTCGGCCCACCCTAGCTCCCGGCACACTGTGGTGATCTGGGTGCGCACCCGCGTCACGTCTTTGATGTTGCTCGGGTTGACCACTACTGCTGGTAGTGGGCAGCCCGGCAGCGTGTCCACCGCTGGCTCGAGTGCCACAGATCCTGAAGATACGGCTTGTGACGAACTCAGTTCGGGTCGAGTGTGCCCAGGATCCGGATCCGTTCGGCGTCACTTACCCGTGGGCAGCTGGCACACGGGTGCTCGACCCCCGGCAGCGCGTACGTGAAACAGCACCAGCCACGCCGACGGATCCAGTGCGCGCGCCCACGTTCGTCGGTCACCTCACAGACCGTCGACGCCGAGGTGAGTGGTTCCTCACGCTCGGCGAGCACCAGCCGCGCATCGGCCGCACCCGCCTGCGTCGACCCGAACGAGCGCCCCGCTACCAATAGGCTGACGTCCAGCGTGTCGGTCACCGCGGCCCAGAGGGTGCGGCGCCCGAAGCGCACCAGTGGACCGTAGACCTTCAGGAAGAGCGCGGCGTGCGCGACGACCTGACTGCGCAGTACGGCGGCCAGTGCCACCTCGTCGGCCACCGGTGTCGCGTCGGGATGGCCGGCGTCGGGGTCATCGGGCAGGCACCAGAACCGGCCGGGGCGCAGCCCCACCTCCTGCACCCACGCCAGGTCGAGTCGGAAGGCGAGCTGCCGCGGGTGCAGCGATGGCACCCGCCGGGCGGAGTGGAACAGCGTCGCGCCGAGGTGGGTGGGAATGCCCAGGTACCGCTTCAGCACGTGGGCGGCGGTGGTCTGCTCGGGCACGTGGGCGTGCTGTTGGGCCAGCTGTTGCGCGAGTGTCGCGCGCCACTGCGTGAAGCAGGTCGGATCGGCTAGCGCCTCGTCACAAGCGTTCCAGTGGTCCCCAGCGGTCGATGTGGTGTCCAGTAGCCGGAACGACATCCAGCCCACCGCACGGTCCGCTGCCGACACCGACGTGGCAAGCGGGTGCGCAGTGCACGGTCCGGCTGCCGCTTCCGGCGGTTCGGCAGGCACCACGGCTTGCGGCACGGCCTCTCCTCTGTGCTTACTTGAGATGCCCCGGCTCAGTGTCACGACTCAATGTTTCAGCCAGTATCCAGCTCAGGATTGCCTAACCTAAATAACGGGGCAAACCTAGCAGCAGGGGCGGCCTGGAAGCACTGTCTGTGGCCTGGGACCACCCGAGAGTGGCGGCGCGTCTCAGCTACCCGAGCTTGTTCACCCTGGGCGGACGGAGCTGCCGCTGCGGAATCTTGACCAGCATCGGCACGTTGGACCGGGTGTCGAGCAGAACTTCGAGACGCGGGGTTCATCGCTTGGCAGCTACAGTGGCCGCACGGCGGGACTCGTGCCGGGCAGAGACCACCAGGACGGGCGACGTCCGACGGCGCAGTAGTCAGGAGTGCACATGTTTGAGAGGTTCACCGACCGCGCGCGGCGGGTGGTTGTGCTGGCCCAGGAAGAGGCCAGGATGCTCAACCACAACTACATCGGCACCGAGCACATCCTGCTGGGTCTGATCCACGAGGGCGAGGGTGTGGCGGCTAAGGCCCTCGAATCGTTGGGGATCGCCCTGGAGGGGGTGCGCCAGCAGGTCGAGGAGATCATCGGCCAGGGTCAGCAGGCGCCGTCGGGGCACATCCCGTTCACCCCGCGGGCCAAGAAGGTGCTGGAGCTGTCGCTGCGCGAGGCGCTACAGCTCGGCCACAACTACATCGGTACCGAGCACATCCTGCTCGGGCTGATCCGCGAAGGCGAGGGCGTGGCCGCGCAGGTGCTGGTCAAGCTTGGTGCCGACCTCAACCGGGTACGTCAGCAGGTGCTGCAGCTGCTGTCGGGCTATCAGGGCAAGGAGCCCACTGAGTCCGGCTCAGGCCGTGGCGAAGGCACCCCGTCATCCTCGCTGGTGCTCGACCAGTTCGGCCGCAATCTCACCGCCAGTGCCCGCGAGGGCAAGCTGGACCCGGTGATCGGGCGCGGCAAGGAGATCGAGCGGGTCATGCAGGTGCTCTCCCGGCGCACCAAGAACAACCCGGTGCTGATTGGCGAGCCCGGCGTGGGCAAGACCGCCGTCGTCGAGGGGCTGGCGCAAAACATCGTCAAGGGCGAGGTGCCCGAGACGCTCAAGGACAAGCAGCTCTACACCCTGGACTTGGGCTCGCTGGTGGCGGGTTCCCGGTACCGCGGCGACTTCGAGGAGCGCCTCAAGAAGGTGCTCAAGGAGATCCGCACCCGCGGGGACATCATCCTGTTCATTGATGAGATCCACACCCTGGTCGGAGCCGGTGCGGCCGAAGGTGCCATCGACGCCGCGTCGATCCTCAAGCCGATGCTGGCCCGTGGTGAGCTGCAGACCATCGGTGCGACCACTCTGGACGAGTACCGCAAGCACGTCGAGAAAGACCCCGCGCTGGAGCGCCGGTTCCAACCGATCCAGGTCGGCGAGCCTGGGATCGACCACACCATCGAGATCCTCAAGGGCTTGCGGGACCGTTACGAGGCGCACCACCGGGTGTCCATCACCGACAGCGCTTTGGTGGCGGCCGCCTCGCTGGCTGATCGTTACATCAACGACCGGTTCCTGCCCGACAAGGCGATCGACCTGATCGATGAGGCTGGCGCCCGGATGCGGATCCGCCGGATGACCGCTCCGCCGGACCTACGCGAATTCGATGAGAAGATCGCTGCGGTGCGCCGGGACAAGGAATCGGCCATCGACGCCCAGGACTTCGAGAAGGCCGCGAAATTGCGGGACTCGGAGAAGCAGCTGTTGGTGAAGAAGTCCGAGCGGGAGAAGCAGTGGAAGGCCGGCGACCTCGACGTCGTCGCCGAGGTCGACGACGAGCAGATCGCCGAGGTATTGGCGAACTGGACTGGTATCCCCGTGTTCAAGCTCACCGAGGAGGAGACCACTCGGTTGCTGCGCATGGAGGACGAGCTGCACAAGCGGATCATCGGCCAGCATGAGGCGGTCAAGGCCGTCTCCAAGGCGATGCGCCGGACTCGTGCGGGTCTGAAAGACCCCAAGCGGCCGTCGGGATCGTTCATCTTCGCCGGCCCCTCCGGAGTGGGTAAGACCGAGCTGTCCAAGGCGCTGGCGGAGTTCCTCTTCGGGGATGACGGTGCGCTCATCCAGATCGACATGGGTGAGTTCCACGACCGCTACACCGCATCCCGGCTCTTCGGTGCCCCGCCCGGGTACGTCGGTTACGAGGAGGGCGGCCAGCTCACCGAGAAGGTGCGTCGCAAGCCGTTCTCGGTCGTGCTCTTCGATGAGATCGAGAAGGCACACCAGGAGGTGTACAACACGTTGCTGCAGGTGCTGGAGGACGGTCGGTTGACCGACGGTCAGGGTCGCACGGTGGATTTCAAGAATACTGTGATCATCTTCACCACCAACCTCGGCACCTCGGACATCTCCAAAGCGGTGGGTCTGGGCTTCTCGGTGGGCAATGACGAGACCTCGAACTACGAGCGGATGAAGAGCAAGGTCAACGATGAGGTCAAGAAGCACTTCCGGCCGGAGTTCCTCAACCGGATCGATGACACCATCGTCTTCCACCAGCTCACCGAGGACGAGATCATCAGGATGGTGGATCTGATGATCGCCCGGGTGGAAGTGCAGCTGCGCAACAAGGACATGGAGTTGGAGCTGACCATTCTGGCCAAGAAACTGCTGGCCAAGCGCGGGTTCGACCCGGTGCTCGGGGCCCGGCCGTTGCGCCGGACCATCCAGCGGGAGATCGAGGACCAGTTGTCGGAGAAGATCCTGTTCGGCGATATCACGCCTGGGCAGATCGTCCTCGTCGACGCCGAGAACTGGGATGGTGACGGCCCGATCGAGGACGCCGCCCTCGTGTTCCGCGGCACAGCGAAACCCTTGCAGGTACCCGACGCCCTCCCCGTCGACCTAGGCAGCGCCTCAAACGCCGACTGATCCCGTTTACCCGCCTTAGGTGCATCTGGCCGCCTTAGGGGTGCATCTGGTGGCCGCCATTCGGAGTCGAATGGCGGCCACCAGGTCCTGCAGAGTGCGATTCGGCTCCGAATGGCGGCCACGGGGTGGGGCAACCGCTGAGGGTTAGGACGGTTGGGCGGACTGGACTACTTCGAACTCTAGAAGGGAGGAGCCGCTGGCTACGGGTTTCGCCCGCTCGCCGGAGTGAGCTTCCATCGCCGGGCCGTTGCGCCAGGCCTGGAAATGCTCCTCGGTCTCCCACCGGGTGTAGACGAAGTACCGGTCTTCTCCGGACACGGGACGTAGCAGCTCGAAGCCCAGGAAGCCCGGGGCGGACTCCACCGATCCGTGGCGGGCGGCGAACCGGCGCTCCAGCTCGGGACCCGCACCTTCCGGCACCTCGATAGCATTGATCTTCACGACGGCCATGCCTGCCAGCCTACGGGTGCTCAGTGTTCCCCGGGCAGGGCGAAGCGGCCGTCGAAGGTCTGCTCCACGAGGCCGTCGACGAGCAACGAGCCCAGGCACCGGTCGCGTTGTCGGGCATCCACCCAGACCGCATCGAGTCGGGCCCGGGGGACCGGGTCCGCCGCTGCCCGCAAGACGTCGAGCAGCAATCCGCGCACCTGCCGGTCGGTGCCGGCAAAGAGTTGCCCAGCTCGGCTCGGGATGGTCCCGGCCGGCTTGCCGGCGCGCACCCAGGCGCACTGGTCGGCTACCGGACAGTCGGCGCAGTGCGGACTGCGAGCGGTGCACACGACGGCGCCGAGTTCCATCAGCGCGGCGGAGAAGCGGGCTGCCTGCACGTCGGGCAGTACACCCTCCATATCGGACAGATCGCGGGAGACCGACGGCGCCGCGGGTGCGGCCGTGCCGAGCACCGCACGAGCAACCACCCGACGGACGTTGGTGTCCACCACCGGCACGCGATGTCCGTATCCGAACGCCGCTACCGCGCGGGCGGTGTAGGCGCCGATCCCGGGCAACGTGAGTAACACGTCCACATCCGCGGGAACCACGTCATCGTGCTCCGAGGCGATGGATACCGCCGTCGCGTGCAGCCGCAGCGCCCGCCGTGGGTAGCCCAGCTTGCCCCAGGCGCGGACGGCGGTGCCGGGCGTTTCGGCGGCCAGGCTCGACGGCGTGGGCCAGCGGGCCATCCAGTCGATCCACACTCCAGCCACGCGATGTACCGGGGTTTGCTGCAGCATCACCTCGCTGACCAGCACACCCCACGGCGTGGTTTCAGGCGCGCGCCAGGGCAGGTCCCGCGCGTGCGTGTCGAACCAGGCGATCAAGCGCGCAGCGTTCACGGGCGTGACGGCAGTATCTCGGTGAGGTCGCCGGTCTCGACATCGACCACGAAGCC
>DATEMN010000450.1:0-19514 GCA_035275565.1 Pseudonocardiaceae bacterium
CTGCCTTGTCCAGGCACCCTTACCGCAGTCTGGATCCAGACTGCGGTAAGGGTGCCTGGACAAGGCAGGATGGAGAGATGGCTGCTCCGGAGAACTTCTACGCGGCGGTGGGCGGTGAGCCGACGTTCCGGCGGATCGTCGGCCGCTTCTATGAGCTGGTGGCAAAGGACGAGGTGCTGCGCCCGCTCTACCCCGAGGAGGATCTCGGTCCCGCCGAGGAGCGGCTGCGACTGTTCCTCATGCAGTACTGGGGTGGGCCGCACACTTACTCCACGCAGCGTGGACACCCGCGGCTGCGGATGCGGCACGTCCCATTCCGGATCGGGTCCACCGAGCGCGACGCCTGGCTACGCTGCATGCGTATCGCGGTGGACGAGGCCGACCTCGACGAGGCATACCGAGCCGTGCTCTGGGACTACCTGCTGATGGCGGCAAACAGCATGCAGAACTCGCTGACATGAGCCCCGACGACCGGGGCTGGTGGCGTGATGCCGTGTTCTACCAGGTCTACGTCCGTTCCTTCGCCGACGCGAACGGCGACGGGGTGGGTGACCTGGACGGTGTGCGCAGCCGGCTGGGCTACCTGGAGCTGCTCGGCGTGGACGGGTTGTGGCTCACCCCGTTCTACCGGTCCCCGATGGTCGATCACGGTTATGACGTCAGCGATCCGCGCGACGTCGACCCGTTGTTCGGCGACCTGGACGCTTTCGATCGGCTGGTCGCCGACGCCCACCGGCACGGGCTGCGGGTCACCATCGACCTGGTGCCCAACCACACATCCGACCAGCACGAGTGGTTTCAGGCGGCCGTGGCGGCAGCGCCGAGCAGCCCCGAGCGGGCCCGTTACCTGTTCCGGGACGGCTGCGGCTTCGGTGGGTCGCAACCACCGAACAACTGGACCAGCGCCTTCGGCGGCCCGGCCTGGACCCGGCTCCCTGTTGCCAGCCAGTGGTATCTGCACTTGTTCGCACCAGAACAGCCCGACCTGAACTGGGAGAACCCGGAGGTGGCGGCCGATCTCAAGCGGACCCTGCGGTTCTGGTTGGACCGGGGAGTGGACGGGTTCCGCATCGACGTAGCACATGGGATGGCCAAACCTGAGGGGTTGCCGGATATACCCCAGCCCATCGGAATCGCCCCAGGCTTACTCGATACCGATGTCGCCGATCCCCGCTTCGACGCCGACGGTGTGCACGACATCCACCGGATGATCCGCAAGGTGCTCGACGAGTACCCGGCGCGGATGGTGATCGGTGAGATCTGGGTGACCGACGACGTCGCGTTCGCCCGTTACCTCCGCGCCGACGAACTCCACATGGGGTTCAACTTTCGGCTGCTGGAGGCGGATTTCGACGCCGGCAGCGTGCGCGCGGCCATCGAGCACTCGCTGGTGGCTGTCCAGGGCAGCCCCGCACCGGCCACCTGGACGATCTCCAACCACGACGTGGTCCGTCCAGTGACCCGCTACGGCGGCGGCGAGGTGGGTCTGCGGCGCGCGCGGGCGATGGCGCTGGTGCTGTTCGCCCTGCCCGGACCGGTGTACGTGTACAACGGCGACGAGCTGGGTCTGCCGAACGTTGAACTGCCCGACTGGGCACTGCAGGACCCGATCTGGGAGCTTTCCGGGCGCACCGAGCGCGGGCGCGACGGCTGCCGGATTCCCCTGCCATGGGAGGGCACCGCCCCGCCGTACGGTTTCAGCGGCACCCCCGGTAGCTGGCTACCGATGCCCGGCGACTGGGCCGGCCGGACCGTGGCGGTGCAACTTGAGGACGCCGACTCGACACTGTCGCTGTACCGGCAGGCGCTACAGCTGCGGCAGGAGCACGAAGCGTTCACCGGCACCGAGCTAGAATGGTACGGCGCGCCGCCGGGATGTTTCGCATTCCGCCGCAAAGGCAGCGGGTTGGTCTGCGCTCTGAATGCCTCCGGCGCGGAGGTCGTCCTGCCGGCCGGACAGGTGCTACTGGCCAGCAACCCGCTCCCGCCCGACGGCGACATGCTCCCACCCGACACCGCCGTCTGGCTCGTCTGAGCCCACCATTGTGTCGGTGTTTTCAGGATCAGCTCAGACGAGCAGTGGAAGCAGGGCGTGCCGGCGACGTAGCACCGCACCGTAGCGGGCGTCCAGCCGCAACCACGAGTCAGTCGCTGACACCCGAACGGTCTCGGCGGCGGTGTGGCCGCCCACGAAACCCATCCCGGACAGGGCGAACAGGCAGCGCAGCGGTACCCCCACATCGAAGCCGGAGCCACTAACAGTGATCACTTTCTGGTCCAGCAGCGCGGCGGGCGGGGAACCGTGCGGGCCGGGGTTGTCCCTGGCGACTGCGACACCCTGGTCGGCCAGGTCGGCGAGCACCTCGGCGGGCACCTGGTCCACCTCGCGCCAGCCCCGTTCCGGCGGCAGCGCCGAGAGCCACAGCGCGTCCTGCGCCATGCCGGGGTCGACCACCGCAGCGCCGACCACCGCCACCGCGGCCAATAGGTCCGAACCCCGCACGGTGAGATCACCGGGCAGCACGGCGCCCCGCACGGAGCGAGTCACCAGCGTGTCGAAAGGGGTGACCACCCAGGCGTGCACCAGGCCGGCTCCGCTGCGCAGCCGCACGATCGCGCTGCCGTCCAGGCGGACCGCGCGGGCGACGAAGGCGCCGAGATCGTCACGTTCGACGGGGTCTGGAATCCGCAGTTCAGCCATCATCGCCACCCTGTCGCATCGATTGAATCGGGCGAAACGCAGCCAGGAACTCTCGCTCCACGGGCATCAGCCGACGCGGCCGTCGCGCTTCAATATCGTAAGGAGCGAGTCTGGTCCTGGCCGTGACTGCGTCACTATCCCCCGTCGTCACCGCGTAGTCCAGGGCGAACGAGGCACCGCACAGTTCACTGACCCACAGTCGCACCCGCACCGGCGTAGCCGAATACACCAGCGGCTGCCGGTAGCGCACCGACAACTCGACGACGACCACGCCGTCGGCGAGAGTCCCGGCACCACGTCGGGCGCCTTCACCGAAAAGCAGCTCAATGCGTGCCTCCTCCAGCAGCGTCACCACCCGTGCGTTGTTGACGTGCCCATACACGTCCATATCCGACCACCGCACCGCCACGTCGGTGCTGAACGCGGTCAAGGGTGCCCTCCCTTCAGTCGGCCTCGTGAGTGCGTATCGGTGCAATAACACTGTTTCCCACTCACGAGTACGCCAGCGCCCTGACGGCGACTGACAGGATCGCCAGATCCAGACTCCCGGTATCAGAGATCTCCTCGAGGATGGCCCTGGCCCGGGACAACCGCGAAAAGTGAGCCTGCTCCCACCGCGCGATCGTCGTCTCCGGGTTGACCTCGACGTCACCAGTGTGCAGGGCCTCCAGGGTGATCTCCCGCAAGGCCGTGTAGAGGTCGTCCCGCAATGCTAGCCGAGCGAGCGCGTGCCACCGGTCACCCCGCTCCAGTGCGCTCACCGAACCCAGCATCCGATCGATGTTCAGGTGGGCCGACAGCGCGTAATACAGGGGAGCCACCTGCTCGGCGTCCAATTTGGCCAATTCGGCCACCTCAACGACATCAAGCAGCCCGAAGGTGGACAACCCGGCACCCATCCGGCGCGCCAGCTCATCCGGAGTCCCCTGCTCGGCGAGCCGGCAGGCGGCGGCCTCGACGTGGTCCGCCTCGCTGCCCACCAACCAGGACGGCACGCGCGGGGCGAGCGCCTGCACGATCGGGCGGAACCGAGTGATCTCGGCGGCGACCGCGAGCGGCTGTGGCCGGTGGAGCAGCAGCCACCGGCTGGCCCGGTCGAGCAGCCTGCGTAACTCAAGCATCATGGCGTCGGTCGCCGCCACCGGCAGCATAGGGTCCGATTCGACGATCGCCTGCCAGGTCGCCGGCAGGTCGAATACCGCGCTAGCCACTGCGTAGGCTCGCACCGCGTCGGGGGCAGCGACCGACAGCTCTTCGACCAGCCGGTAGACGTAGGTCATCCCACCGCGGTCGACGATGTCGTTAACCAGCAGCGTGGTGGTGATCTCGCGGCGCAACGGATGTTCGTGGATGGCTGCGGGGAACCGATCGCGCAGCGGTGCGGGAAAGTACTCCGGGAGTCGGGCGCGGAACACCTCGGCGTCGGGTAGATCGCTGGCCAGCAGTAAGTTGGTCAGCCCACGCTTCACATGCGCCATCAGGGTGGACAGTTCCGGCGAGGTCAGCCCCTCGCCGGCGACCTTCCGAGCCTCCCACTGGGCACGGGTCGGCAGGGTGGCCAGCTTCCGGTTCAGCCCCTGGTGCTCCTCCAGGTGGGCCACCAGCCGGCCGTGCACCGACAGCATCGGCACGGCGTACGCCCGGCTGATGCCGAGTTGGGTGTTCTGGTCGGTGTTGTGGGCAAGCACCAGCGCTGCGACCTCGTCGGTCATCTCGATCAGCAGCGCGCGGCGGTCCGCGATGCTCAGCACACCGTCTGCAACCAGCCTGTCCAGCAAGATCTTGATGTTGACCTCGTGGTCGGAGCAGTCCACTCCGGCGGAGTTGTCGATGGCGTCGGTGTTGAGCAGGCCACCGGCTCGGGCGAACTCCACCCGACCACGCTGGGTCACACCCAGATTGCCGCCTTCGGCGACCACCCGCACGCGCAGTTGCGCGCCGTCCACCCGGACTGCGTCGTTGGCCTTGTCGCCGACGTCGGCGTGGGTCTCGGCGGCGGCCTTGACGTAGGTGCCGATCCCGCCGTTGAACAACAGCTGCGCCGGGCAGAGCAGGATCGCCTGGATGAGTTCCGGCGGGGACAGCTCGGTGACACCCCCGGTGATGCCCAGTGCCCGGCGCATCTGGGCGCTGACCAGGATCCGCTTGGTAGTTCGCGGCCACACCCCACCACCGGCGCTGATCAGCGAGCGGTCGTAGTCGTCCCAGGATGACCGCGGCAGTTCGAACAGCCGGCGCCGCTCGGCGAAGGAACTGGCCGGGTCCGGATCGGGATCGACGAAGACATGGCGGTGATCGAACGCTGCGAGCAGCCTGAGGTGCTCGGAGCACAGCATCCCGTTACCGAACACGTCGCCAGACATGTCCCCGATCCCGACCAGGGTGACATCCTCGGTCTGGGTGTCGATGCCGAGTTCACGGAAGTGCCGCTTGACGCTTTCCCACACACCACGGGCGGTGATCCCCATAGCCTTGTGGTCATAGCCCGACGAGCCACCGGAGGCGAAGGCGTCACCGAGCCAGAACCGGTAGGACGCGGCGACGTCGTTGGCAATGTCGGAGAACGTCGCGGTGCCCTTGTCGGCCGCGACCACCAGGTAGCTGTCATCGCCGTCATGGCACACCACCTGATCAGGATGCCGACTGGCGCCGTCGACGAGATTGTCGGTGAGATCGAGCAGCCCGGAGATGAACATCCGGTAGCAGGAGACGCCCTCGGCCTGGGCGGCATCCCGGTCCAGCCCGGGGTCACCGGTGGGCGGGGGCGAGCGCTTGACCACAAAGGTGCCCTTGGCCCCGACCGGCACGATCACGGCGTTCTTCACCGCCTGCGCCTTGACCAGTCCGAGCACCTCGGTCCGGTAGTCCTCCCGGCGATCCGACCAGCGCAGCCCACCGCGGGCGACCGGACCGAAGCGCAGATGCACGCCTTCCACCCGCGGGGAGCAGACGAAGATCTCGAACGCCGGTCGGGGCTCGGGCAGCTCCGGCACCGCTTTCGGGTCGAGCTTGAGGGCCAGGTAGGGCCGGGATTCACCGCTGGCGTCCCGGACATAGTGGTTCGTCCGCAGCGTGGCGCGGATCAGGACGAGCAGGCTGCGCAGGATGCGGTCGGCATCCAGCCCGGCCACCTCGTCGATCATGGTGACGATCTGGGCAACCAGCTCGTCGTGCCTGATGTCCCTCGTGGTGGGATCCAGCGACGGGTCGAAGCGAAGCTCGAACAGGACGACCAGGGCGGCGGCGACACTGCCGTGCGCAATCAGCACGTCCTCGACATAGCGCTGGCTGTAGGGGCTGCGAGCCTGCCGCAGGTAGCGGACGTACCCTCGCAGTACCGCCGCCTGTCGCCAGTCCAGCCCAGCGTGCAACACCAAGGCGTTGAACCGGTCCACCTCGCAGGCGCCCCGCCAGGCGGCCACGAATGCGTCACAGAATCTCCGCTGCACCTGGTCGGCCGGCTGTTCCACCCCCGCCATCTGTTCTAACAGACCGGCATCCAGCCGCAGCCCGAAGTGATAGATCCAGCAGTGCATACCGTCGCCACGGATCACTTGGTAGGGCCGCTCGTCGACGACCTCGACGTCCATCTGCTGCAGCACCGGCAAGACCTGGGACAGGGTGATTTGCTGTCCCGCCAAGTAGAGCGTGAACCGCCGCTCCCCCGGCTCGGCGGCGTCCGACACGTCGAAGCACAGGTCCAGACCGTCCGGCGCGGCGAGCGTCTCCAGCCGGCGCACGTCGATCAGGGCGGTCGCGGCGTCGAAGTCCTCCTTATATGCCTGCGGGAAAGCTGCCAGATAGCGTTGCGCGAGCTCGACGGTCACTGCGCCGCCCGCCGCAGCAGCGGCATCGGCAGCATCGAGCAGCCGATCGTCCCAGGTGAGAATGGCGTTCTCGAGCCGGTCGGTGATGGCCCCGACGTCCGGTGCGGTGGGCACACTGGAATCGTCCAGGTCGGTGTGCACGGTGAAGTGCACCCGCGCGTGCACGGACTCACCGATCTGCGCGCTGTACTCCAGGCCGACGCCGTGTAGATCGCGCATCAGCACGTCCTGCATAGCCAGCCGCGCGGTGGTGGTGTAGCGGTCCCGCGGCAAGTAAACCAGGCAGGAAAAGAACCGGCGGTAGGGATCCCGTCTGCAGAACAGTCTCAACGTGCGCCGCTGCGCCAGGGACAGCACCCCGGTCACCGTCTGGTATAGCGAGTTCAGGTCGGTGGAGAACAGCTCGGCCCGTGGATAGGTCTGGATCACCTCCAGCATCTGCTGCCCCGTATAGGACTTGAGAGGGACACCAGCCCGGCGGATCACATCGCGGACCCGGCGGCCGATCACCGGGATATCCAGCACGTCCTCATGTAGCGCGGTAGTGGCGAGCATCCCCAGGAAACGGTGCTCGCCGGTGACCTTGCCGCGATCGTCAAAGGTCTTGACCCCGACGTAGTACGGGTAGACCGGGCGGTACACGGTGGCGGGTGCGCTGGCCTGGGTGAGCACCAGCAGATCCCGGGCCAACGGGTCGATGTCTGGCCCGGTACTGAGGCCCCTGACAGCAAGGCTGTCTCTGCGCAGCACGCCGAGCCCGGACCCGAGCACTGCCCGCAACGCGGGTGCCGCATCCTCCGTTCGGTGGTCAGTCGGCTCCCAGACCAGCTCGTAGTGCCGGTAGCCGAGAAAGGTGAAATGCTCGGCCAGCCAGCGCAACAACGCAGCACCGTCGGCCACTTCCTCAGCCAGCAGCAGGAGCGGCGCGGTGTCCAGTTCGGCGGCCAAGGTGTACGCGGTGTCCGTCATCCGCTGGGTGTCCTCAACGACTTCACGCACATCGGTGAGCACAGCGAGCAGCCGCTGTTCCACCTGCCGGATCCGTTCGGGATCGGTGATGCGGTCGATGTTCACGTACATCCAGGACTCGGCCAGCGCATCGGCCGGCACTTCCTCCGGATCAGAGCCGGCGAGCACCTCCTGCAAGGTTCCGGTGAGTTCACGACGAACGAAGACGATCGGATGCGCGAGGCGCCGCACCGAGACACCAATGCGGGCCAGCTCGGCGACCACCGAGTCCACCAGGTAGGGCATGTCATCAACGACGATCTGAATCACGGTGTCCCGGGAACCCCAGCCATCCATGCTGAGAGTGGGATTGACCAGCCGGACCAGCGCCCGGCCAGGCGCCCGATCGGCAGCCAGCGCGAGATGTGATCGGACCGCTGCTATCAGCTCGGCGGACTCGGCGGTACTCAGCTCCTCGGCTGGGACGAGGCGGTAGTACAGCGCGACGAGCTCGGCAAGGTCACCCACGTCCCTAGTCCCCAGCGGCGGACCGGCGACTCCTCTCGGGAGGAATCCACAACGGTTCAGCGGTCAGATCGGGTAGTCGCAGCAGGGGATTGGTCAGCGCCTCGGAGGGATCGTCTTCACCCCGGTCGATCGGGGGGGCGAGCTGAAGACCGGACGTCCAGCGTGTACCTGGTCCACGGTGAAAAGCCGCTATGCGTCCGGTGCCGGCACTGGTGGCGGTGCCATCATCACCACGCGATCCAGTAACGCCGGTGTCGTCAGCGCGGACACCCCGGCTTTCCTGGTATGCCGCCAATGCCTCGGCCAGCAGATCGCCGAGGCCCATCTGCCGCGTCTCCCCTTCGCCCGTTGAGCTCTCGTTAGCAGATTCCCATTCCATTGTCCGCGGCGTAGGAGCCGGCGGCGGTCCGGAAGCCGGGAACTCCCGCCAGATCGGCGAGGATTCCTCGGCATTCTCAGACACACCATCCCCCATCCGACGTGTCTCGACGGCAGGTGTCTCTTCCGAACGCTCCTCAGTGGGTTCCTCGGCGCGGCGCCGACCGGAGCGCCCCGCCGACAACGCCGACGCGGGCAACAGATCACTCACACACACCGCGGCGCCGGCGCCGCGGTGGTGCCGTGCCTCCGACTGCCGTGCGGTGCGGCCGGTGAACGCCTCAACGGACCGCAGGTCGGTGGGTTCCTCGGACTCGGGTCCAGCGTCCCCGACGGCCGGGTCCGCAGTATCCGCCTCGGGGGTTTCCTCTTTGGGGATCTCTACCTTCGCAGTCTCCGTGTCGGCTCTCTGGTGCAGCGCGCCCCCGGCGGTGATCTCCGCATTCAGCAGACCGGTGTCGGGGTCAGATCCAGCCCACCCCGTCCCGGTGTTACCGAGCAAAGCGGCGATCTGGTCGACCATGTCTGCTAGCTCGCGCCGCGCCGACCCCCAGTGCTCACGCAGCACCGCCCGCGCGGCTTCCACATTGCGGCAGTGGCGACCATCAGCAGCGCGGGCGGCGCGTACGCAGTGCAAAGCGTCGGCGAACTCGCCCCGCGCCTCGTGCACGTGGGACAAGCCCTCGAGGCATTCGGCAAGGACCGCGTCCACCCCATGACGCTGTGCCCCCTCGACCGCGTCGGCGAGCAGGGTCAGCGCCGGCTCGTAGCGGCCTTGTGCGAGGTGCACCCGGGTAGCCAACGCCAGCCGCAACCTACCGACCGCACCAGCCGCCGCGGCACGCACCGGACGGCGCAGCAGCGCCCGTACCTCCTGGGTCGCAGCGTCACCCTCGTCGCGGTCGAGCAGGGTCAGCACAATCTCAAGCATCAGGCGCGCGCTGACCTCGCCGCTGTCGTGTTCGGGATCGGCCAGACCGGCCAGCAGCTCGCGGCCTGCTCTCGCCTGCGCCTCAGCCTCTGCAGTGGCGCCACATCGACGGTGGCGAGCCGCGTCGGCGGCCCGCGTAGTAGCTCGCAATAGCAGCGCAGTGTCACGATCGAGGCTTGGGTCCTCCCGATACAGCTCGTCGGCCTCGTCCAGCGCGGGTGTGAAGAGGTCTCCCCAGCCGAGCACGCTCGCTGCCTCGGCTACGGCAACGAGCGCGGTACCCCTCAGCACCGGGGTGACGTCATCGCCTGCAGCCAGCACTGTGCGCACCGCCCCGAGGGCGATGGCGGGTTCACCGAGCGCCGCCGCGCAGTGCGCCAGCTCCACATGCAGCTCATGTCGCAGCCCAGCAGGGGTCCCAGCGTCCAGGATCGCCGGGAACAATCGGTGAGCCGCTTCTCCGTGCCGCCCGAGGCGGTTGAGCGCAAAAACCGCTAGGTGGTCTGCCCGCAGGACGGCCATCTGGTCATCCTGCGCGGCGGTCACTGCCCGGTCGGCCAGCAACAGCGCCAGCTCGGGTGCTCGCCAGCGCAAAAGCATCGCCGATTCAACCAACGATGCGGCCTCGCTGCTGCTGACCGGCGTGCCAGCCCGGACTCCGTCGCGCGCCGTGCTACTCACCTCCACCCCCATCACCGTTCGCGATCATCGACCGCCCCATGCCCGGTCAGTCCCGGGTCAGTCTGCGGTAGGTCACGCGGTGTGGTCGCGCCGCTTCCACACCGAGTCGGTCGATCTTGTGCTGCTCATATGCCTCGAAGTTGCCCTCGAACCAGAACCAGGAAGCGGCATTCTCCTCCGTACCCTCCCAGCTGAGAATGTGGGTCACCACCCGGTCCAGAAACCACCGGTCGTGCGAGATGACCACCGCACAGCCGGGGAACTGCTCCAACGCATTCTCCAGTGAACTCAGCGTCTCGACATCCAGGTCGTTGGTGGGCTCATCAAGCAGGATCAGGTTGCCACCCTGCTTGAGGGTCATCGCCAGGTTGAGCCGGTTACGTTCGCCACCGGAGAGTACCCCAGCCGGTTTCTGCTGGTCGGGACCCTTGAACCCGAAGGCGCTGACGTAGGCCCGGGACGGCATCTCGGTGTTGCCGACCTGGATGTAGTCGAGGCCGTCGGAGACAATCTCGAAGACCGTCTTGTTCGGGTCGATCCCCGCACGCGCCTGATCGACGTAGGACAGCTTCACCGTCTCGCCCACTGTGACCGTGCCCGAGTCGGGCTGCTCAAACCCGATGATGGTCTTGAACAGGGTGGTCTTGCCGACCCCGTTGGGACCGATCACCCCCACAATGCCGTTACGGGGCAGTGAGAAGGAGAGATCCTTGATCAGAAGGCGGCCATCGAACCCCTTGTCCAGGTGCTCCACCTCCATCACGACGTTGCCCAGCCTCGGTCCGGCTGGGATCTGGATCTCCTCGAAGTCGAGCTTGCGACTGCGCTCGGCTTCGGCTGCCATCTCCTCATAACGCTGCAACCGGGCTCGAGATTTGGCCTGCCGAGCTTTTGCGCCCGATCGCACCCAGGCGAGCTCGTCGCGCAGGCGCTTCTGCAGCTTCTGGTCCTTCCTACCCTGGACGGCCAGGCGGTCGGCCTTCTTCTCCAGGTAGATGGAGTAGTTGCCCTCGTAGGCGTAGGCGCGGCCACGGTCGAGCTCGAGGATCCACTGCGCGACGTTGTCCAGGAAGTACCTGTCATGGGTGACGGCCAGCACCGCCCCCGGGTAGCTCGCCAGGAACTGCTCCAACCACAACACGCTCTCCGCGTCCAGGTGGTTGGTGGGCTCATCAAGCAGTAGCAGATCAGGCTTGGACAGCAGCAACCTGCACAGCGCGACCCGACGCCGCTCTCCTCCGGACAAGTGCGTCACCAGCTCGTCGGGTGGGGGGCAGCGCAGGGCATCCATTGCCTGTTCGAGCTGCGAGTCCAGATCCCACGCACTGGCGTGGTCGAGCTCCTCCTGCAGCCGCCCCATCTCCTCCATGAGCTCGTCGGAGTAGTCGGTGGCCATCTCCTCAGCAATCGCGTTGAACCGGTCAAGCTTGACCTTGATGTCCCCCAAGCCCTCCTGGACGTTACCCAGGACGGACTTGTCCTCATTGAGCGCGGGTTCTTGCTGCAAGATGCCCACCGTCGCGCCGGGGGCGAGGAACGCCTCCCCGTTGTTCGGTTGGTCAATCCCAGCCATGATCTTCAGTACGCTGGACTTGCCGGCGCCGTTGGGTCCGACCACACCGATCTTCGCGCCGGGGTAGAACGCGAGAGTGACGCCGTCGAGGATGACCTTGTCGCCGTGCGCCTTGCGCACCTGCTTCATGGTGTAAATGAACTCAGCCACGGCCGCGATCGTAGAGGTGGTCGCCGGGGCCGGACAGCGTGGCCGACCACTGCCCGGCCCCGGCCGTACCGGTCAGGCCGGAACAGGCACCAGCGGACGAGCCGCTTCGGCCAGTTCGGACAGGCTCACTCCGTATGGTGGGTCCACCCCGTCGAGCAGCTCCACTCGATCCGTCCGGTCCTCCTCGGGTGCGGCCACGGAGTCCTCTCGTCCAGAACTCGGCGGCTGATCCCGACGCTGTTTACGCACGGTGGCCGCGCAACGAGCCAGATCCGGGCCGATCGCACTGGCCTCCAGTTCGACGACCGATCGGCGCTCGCCCTGCTCGGTGATCCACTCCCGGGTGCGCAGCTTTCCACTGACGATCACCGGGTCGCCCTTCACCAGAGAGGCGGCGTTCTCGGCGAGCCTGCGCCAGCAGTTCACCGGCAGGTAGAGGCTCTCCCCGTCCACCCACGACTCCGACGTCTTGTCCAACCGACGCTCGTTGCTCGCGATCCGGAAATTGAGCACGAGCGTCCCCTCCGGACCGACCCGCCGCGGTCGCATATCACTGACCAACGTTCCCACCACGGTCACCGGTGTCTGTCTCATCTCACATGCCCTCCTCGCAACCTTCCCCACCGTCTGCGGCGAGGAACCGACCCCTCGGCCGGCACCGCCAAGGCTGCGCCGCCAGGAGCAACTCCGGTAGCCAGACATGATCGACATGTGGATAACGGGGGCGATGTGCACAACTACTCAGATGCACGCCGATCGGTGCTGAGGACTGTCAGGGGGTGGTGCTACCGACGGGCCTGCCCGCCGGGTGTCCCAGCGCAGCTACCCGACAGGGGGTAGCACCACCAGCCAGGCTGCCACGAGCATGGCGGGGCCATGGGGTACGTCGCGGTAACCAAGCACCCGCGCCGGCCCAGCGACCGCCACCGTCAGCACCGTGGCCATCAGCACAGCCACCAGCAACCCCGGCCACGAGACGGCAGCAGTCAGCGCCCCCAGGCTGCCGGCGAGCTTCACGTCGCCACCACCCAAGGCGCTCGGGGCGACCAGCCGCACAGCGGCATACCCGCCGGCCCACAACAGCGCACCCGCGAACGCCCGAACTAGCAGGTCAACGTCCCCGGCACCGGCGGCCGCGATGGCCAGTAACACCGCGACCGCCGGGTACGCCGGCAGAGTCAGGGCATTAGGCAGCCGCCGAGCGACGACGTCGGTGGCGCCCAGCAGCACACCGGCCCAGGCCAGCACCAGCGGCACCGGCCACCACCACACCGGCAGTCCACCTGCCCGCTCACCTACCACGCCCCACAGTGCCGCCACCGCCACGGCACACACCGGCACCGGCACCCGAACACCTCGCGGGATCCGGCGCAGCAGTACCGCTCCCCCGGCGCCTGCAACAGCTCCAGTCACAACCGCCCACACACTGCCCACGCCCGCCGAGCCTGCCCTGCCGTGCACAACCGGCGAGCCGGGCCGGACGTGGGCTGTGGATAGCGACCTGGATGGGGACAGCTCCCCATCGACACCCCACCTGCAGCGTCAGAACACGCCGCGGGCTAAGGCGTCACGGACCGCCACTCCGTGCTCATCGGCTGTTACCGAGAAGCACGACGTGCCGTCTCGCTGACATTTCACAAAGTACCGCCAGGCGCCGGGCTCCGGATTCAATGCGGCTGAGATGGCCGTCGCACCCGGCGACCCGATCGGCGACGCCGGCAACCCGCCGTTGAGGTAGGTGTTGTAGGGGCCTGGCCGGGCCCG
The DNA here is from genome assembly GCA_035275565.1 of Pseudonocardiaceae bacterium. Classification (GTDB taxonomy): domain Bacteria; phylum Actinomycetota; class Actinomycetes; order Mycobacteriales; family Pseudonocardiaceae. The sequence continues at coordinate 13,482 of DATEMN010000450.1, forward strand.
GTTGGCGTCCGAGGTCCGCGCCTGCTGTAGGTCCAGCGGGTAGTTGATGGTGGAATCCATCTGCAATGGCATCCCCGCCGCCAGCCGGTTGTAGATGACCCGCGAGACCCGGCGGAAATCCGGGGTGATGGCCTCCCGCTCGATCACCGAAGCGATCACCAGAACCTCATAAGCGCTGTAGCCGGTACCCGTGCTGGACGCGGGGAATCCAGCCGCCAGCAGCCGGGCCACCGAGGTGCTGGTGACCTGCCGCAACAGCTCCACTGCCGAACTGCCGGGACGCACGTCGTAGTTACCCGGGACCAGGAGTCCTTCCAGGCGCCGACGAGGCTCGACCCGTGACATCGGCTCGACGGCCCAGCCCGGTACCGCGAGCTGGGCCAGATCGGACTCACTCATCGCGGTGCGAAGTTCTTCGGAACTCACACAGGTGCTCGTCGCGCCGTTCACAGCGCAGCTGGCTCGGGAGATCTCGGTGAGCAACCCAGGGACCGTCTTACCATCGGGGAGGTCAACATCGTCGAGCTGCTCACCACCGCGGATCTCCAACTGCCCGACCCGAGCCGCCGGTTCCTGCAGCCTCGCCACCGCAGCGGAGCCAGACATCTGCTCGCGCAACTGATAGTAGCCAGGCTGCACTGCTTGGACTCGGGGATCGGCCGCGGCGGCCAGCGTGAAAGCCCGCACGCTGGCGACCACGTTGCGTCGGACCAGGGCGGCCCCGATCGCACTGAGACTCTGGCCGTCCTCGACCTGCACGACGGCCGCCGCGCCACCAGCGCCGGCGAAGTCGGGCGTCTTCCGAAACGCCTCTAGCTGACGCACCCCGAAGAAAACCCCCCCGGCCGCGAGCACCAGCACGACGAGTATGGTGCCAAGAACGATACGACGGCGACGACGCTCCAGCGCTTGACGCCGCTCCCGCCGCCCACCGGTCTGCGGCGTCAAGCTGGGTGATTGCGCGTCGTCGACAGCGTCCCTGAACAGTCCGAGGTCGTCACTCACCATGCCTCCTCAGCGGGACTACCGGCGTCGTCAGTCATCACGTCCCTCCACTTCACCGCCGGTCCGGTGTGCATCCAGCCACCCCTGCAGGATCTCCACCGCCGCGGCCTGGTCGACCACCGCCCGCTGCTTGCGGCCGCGAACACCCCTGCTGGCGAGCACCCGGGTAGCCGCGACAGTGGTGAGTCGCTCGTCGGTCAGCCGGACCGGGACGCCGTCACCGATACGCTCCGCCAAGGTGCGAGCGTAGTCCTGTGCCGCGTGCGCCGCAGGACCGTGCCGCCCGGCCAGCGTGCGTGGGAGCCCGACCACCACCTCCACAACCTCGTGCTCGACGATCAGTGCGGCCAGTGTCTTGAGGTCGCTGCTCCCAGACCGGTCGCGGTCGAGGGTAACCAAAGGTGTCGCGAGTATCCCGGATGGATCGGACAGCGCCACCCCCACCCGCACCTCCCCGACATCCACCCCAAGCCGCCGCCCTCTCACGCCGACTCCTCGGGCACGGTCATACGCCGTTGCGGCCAGCGAGTTCGGTGCGCAGGGCCGCGAGCGCGGCCGGGATCCCGGCCGGCTCGGTGCCGCCGCCCTGGGCGAGGTCCGGCTTGCCACCGCCGCGGCCACCGACCGCAGGTCCGAATACCGGCACCAAGGCTCCCGCGGCCAGGCCCCGCTGTCGAGCGGCGGCGGTGGTGGCCACCACGAAGGAGACTTTGCTCGCCGCGGGGTCGACGCTGAACAGCGCCACCACCCCGGACCGTTCGCCGAGCCGGCCCCGGACGTCGGTGGCCAGCGCCCGCAGATCTGGTCCGCTCACCCCCTCGGGGGTCTCGGCCGCCACCAATGCGGTCGCGCCGACTTGTTCGGCTCCCTCAGCGAGAGTGCCGGCCGAGGAGAGCACCACGGCGGCGCGCAGCCGCTCCAACTCACGCTCCGCGGCGCGCAACCGCTCGGTGATCGCACCGATGCGCTCAGGCAGCTCCTCGGGCCGGGCCCGGAACTGCTCAGCGAGCTGCGCGACCAGCACGTGCTCGCGGGCCAGGAAGCGAAATGCGTCCAGGCCCACCAGCGCCTCAACCCGGCGCACCCCGGAACCGATGGAAGCCTCGGACAGCAGCTTGATCAGGCCGATGTCGGCGGAATTGTGCACGTGGGTTCCGCCGCAGAGTTCCTTGGAGTAGTCCCCGATCGTGACGACCCGCACCGCGTCTCCGTACTTCTCACCGAACATCGCGATCGCCCCGTCGAGACGGGCGGCCTGCATCGACATCACGTCGGCGCGGACCGGAAGCGAACGCAACAACACCTCGTTGACCTCGTCCTCGACGTCGGCCAGCACACTGGGCGGCACCGCGCCACCCGGTGAGGTGAAGTCGAAGCGCAGCCGGCCCGGAGCGTTGAGCGAGCCAGCCTGCGCGGCACTGGCGCCCAAGGCGCGGCGGATCCCGGCGTGCACCAGGTGCGTCGCGGAATGCGCCCGAGCCACTGCTTGGCGGCGAGTGACGTCCACCTCAGCGGCAACCGGGGAGTCCAGCCGGACCTCCCCGGAGACCACCGTCCCCCGATGCACCGACAGGCCGTCCACCGGGGACTGCACGTCGGCTACCTCGACGACGAATCCGTCACCGACCAGGCGACCGGTGTCGGATTGCTGACCACCGCCCTCGGCGTAGAACGGGGTCCGGTCGAGAATCACCTCAACCGCGCTGCCCTGTCCGGCGGCCGGCACCCCGACGCCATCGACGAGCAGACCGACCACCCGAGCCTCGGCAGTGAGATCGATATAGCCCAGAAACTCGGTGCGGCCATGCGCGTCGAGCACGATCCGATACTCGCCGAGCTCCCCGTGCCCGGAGCGGCGGGCCGCCGCATCGGCCTTGGCCCGCTGCCGCTGCTGGGCCATCAAGGTGCGAAAACCCGCCTCATCGACGGACAGGCCAGCCTCGGCGGCCATCTCCAGGGTCAGATCGATGGGGAAACCGTAGGTGTCGTGCAGCTGGAAGACCTGGTCTCCGGAAAGCTGCACGCCACCGGCGGCGCGGGTCCGCGCCACCGCCAGGTCGAAGATCCGTGACCCGGCGGACAGGGTCGCCAGGAACGCCTCCTCCTCAGCGCCGGCGACCGCCTCGATCCGCTGGTAATCGGTGTCGATCTCCGGGTAGGACGGGCCCATCGTGTCGCGCACCACCGCGGTGATGTCGCTGAGCACCGGCTCGGTCACGCCGAGCAGGCGCGCGGATCGCACGGTTCGGCGCAGCAGCCTGCGCAGCACGTAGCCGCGGGCCTCGTTGCTTGGGGTCACCCCGTCGCCGATGAGCATGACACTGGTACGGGCGTGGTCGGCGATCACCCGAAAGCGCACGTCGTCGGCCGGGTCCTGCCCGTAACGCCGGCCGCAGAGCTGCTCAGCACGAGTGATCATCGGCCGGAGCAGATCGGTCTCGTACACGTTGGGCACGTCCTGCAGCAGCAGCGCCACCCGCTCGACGCCCATCCCGGTATCGACGTTCTTCGCGGGCAGCGACCCGACGACGGGGTGGCCGTCCTTGGGGCTCAGGTCACCGCGCTCGTCCTGCATGAAGACGAGGTTCCAGATCTCCAGGTAGCGGTCCTCGTCCACGACCGGGCCGCCCTCGCGACCATACTCGGGACCGCGGTCGTAGTAGATCTCCGAGCACGGCCCACCCGGACCTGGTACGCCCATGTCCCAGTAGTTGTCCTTGCCGTCGCGGCGCTGGATCCGTTCGGCGGGCATTCCGGCGACCTCGCGCCAGAGCCGCTCGGCTTCGTCGTCGTTGTCGTACACGGTGACCCAGATGCGGTCCGGGTCGAAGCCATAGCAGCCGGCGTCTATGCCACCGGTCACCAGCTGCCAGGCGTACTCGATGGCCCCTTGCTTGAAGTAGTCCCCGAAGGAGAAGTTGCCGGCCATCTGAAAGAAGGTGTTGTGCCTGGTAGTTTTTCCGACTTCATCAATGTCCGGAGTACGCACACACTTCTGGATAGAAGTTGCGCGACGGTACGGCGGCGTTGCCTGACCGAGGAAATACGGCTTGAAGGGCACCATGCCGGCGTTGACGAACAGCAGGTTAGGATCGTTGAGCAGCAGCGAGGCGCTGGGCACCACGGTGTGCCCAGCGCGTTCGAAATGCTCGGTGAACCGGCGACGGATCTCGTGGGTCTGCACGGGTCTTCCTCGCGAAACAGTGATGAGGGCGGGTGCCTAGGCCCGCGCGGAGGCGCTACCCGCTCGAATTCCGGCCTGCCGCGGTACGGTCTGGATACCGGTTCGCTGGGCAACGGTGGCGTGCAGTTCGGCCTCCCGCTCGGCCATCCCGGCCCGCACCTCGGCGCCGAAGGCTCCCACCGCTGCGGCCAGCTCTCGCATCGCATCACTGACGTTCTCAGCGGCGCCCGCGGGAGTCATCCGGCGAGCGGTCGCGCGGGCCTTACGACTCGCCGCGACCCCGGCGACAACACCCAGGCCGAACCAGAGCATACGCATCACCGACGACCTCCTTTCCGGCGTCCGAGTGGACGTGCTGCGCGCTCGTCTCGCTTGCGACTCTTGCGGCGCTGTTTCATCGCCTTGCTCAAGCCGTAGGACAACGCCGCCACCCGCACCAGCGGCCCACCCAGGGTCGCGGTGAACAGGGAGGTCAGCGCGGAGACATTGCCGGTGACCGCCTGCGCGTTCGCGGTGATCCCGTCCAGTCTCTCCAACTGGGCGTTCACCTGGGTGACAGTGGTGTTCGCACCGGTGAACAGCGGATCGGAGCCGTCGCTCGCCTTGCGGATCGCCAACGTGGCCTCGTCTAGGGTACGCCCCAGCTTGATCAGCGGCACCGCAAGCAGACCGACCAGCACGACGAACGCACCGGCGGCAATCAGCGCGGCAATCTGGCCTGCCGACACGTGTTCTCCTCTCGACAACCCGCTCGACCGGTTGCGACGGGCTGCGCGCCACGCCGACGATGGGCGGCCAGGCTACCGCGTGGCGCCTGGGTTCAGGCACACCGGAGCCTAGGCGCCCCCGGTAGGTGGCTCCACGACCACGTCACGCCGCCTATCGTTAGCGTGTGCGGTTGACAGCACCGAGTCCACGGATCCTGTATTTGAGCCGTCGCGACGTCGTCGCGGTGGGTGGTGACCACTCCGAGCTGTACCTACCGACCCTGCGTCACGCGCTGGTGGCGCATGCGGACGGCACGGTGGTGCAGCCGCTCAAGCCTTACCTGCGCGTCCCCCACGAGCAAGGGCACATCGCCGATCGGATCATCGCCATGCCGGCCTACCTCGCCGAGCCCGGCGTGTCCGGTATCAAATGGATCGGGAGCAAGCACGACAATCCCAGCCGGGTCGGCCTGGCCAGAGCCAGCGGCGTGATCGTGCTCAACGACCCCAGCACGAACTACCCGATCGGGATCCTCGAGGCCGGTCTGATCAGCGCTTGGCGCACTGCTGCGGTGACCTGCCTAGCCGCCACCGAGCTGGCCAGCAAAGGCTTCACCGACGTCGCGTTGGTCGGCTGTGGCGTGATCGGGCGAACCCAGATCCTGGCACTGCTCCAGCAGTTCGACCACATCGGCACCGTCCACCTGTACGACGTGAGCCTCGCCGCCGCGCTGGGTCTCGCCCACGACATCACCGCCGCGTACCCGTCGATCACCATCCGGGTGGTGGACCGGGCCGAGGACGCGGTGCGGGCCGGTGATCTCGTCGTTCCCTGCACGGTGACCGATCAGCCCTACATCCCGTTCAGCTGGCTCAAACCCGGCACCTTCGTGAGCAACGTCTCGATCATGGACCTGCACAAGGACGTCTTCCTCAACGCGGACAAGGTCGTCGTGGACGACTGGGAGCAGAGCAACCGGGAGAAAAAGATCATCAATCAGCTGGTGGTGGAGGGACGGTTCTGTCGCGAGCAACTCCACGCCGAGCTCGGTGAGGTGCTGGCCGGGCGACGCCCCGGCCGGGAAAGTACCGACGAGATCATCGTGTTGAATCCGATGGGTATGGCGGTAGCGGACA
>DATEMN010000451.1:0-3027 GCA_035275565.1 Pseudonocardiaceae bacterium
TGGCTCATCCACCTGTTGGGTCATGGTGACGAGTCGCAGCCGAACCCGAAGCGACTGTCGAGCTGGCCAGCCGGTGCGCTTACCTGCCGCTGGCATTGCGTATTGCGGCCGAACGTGCCGTCACTCACCCGCACGCCACACTGGCCGGCTTGGCTGGCGAGCTGGCGGTGCTGCACGACCGCCTGGATCTGCTCGCGACCGCTGACGAGGAGGACGAGGCCACTGCGGTGCGCGCAATATTCTCGTGGTCCTACCACGCACTATCGCCCGAAGCGGCGCGCGCGCGTTCCCGGTTGCTTGGTCTACACACCGGACCGGACATCAGCACCCCGGCCGCTGCCGCACTCACCAATACCACCCCAGCCCAGGCACAACGGCTGCTGGAAACCCTGGTTGGTACGCACCTGATCGAGGAGACCGGGAGAGATCGGTACCGGTTCCACGACCTGCTGCGGGTCTATACCGCAGAACGCGCCAAAGCGGAAGAAACCGACCACGACTGCGACGCCGCCGTACGGCCGTCGGCGTCGGGGCAAGGCTCGCCGCTGGGTCACTCGTCCGGCGGGTCGGACTTGCCCTGGCAGGCCGACTCTTCGACGAGACGCAGGGCGGTGGCGAGGTTGTGGGCGGCTGCCCGGGCGCGGGGGTGGTCATCGCCGAACACGTGCCGCGCCTGGGCGAGAGTGTGCTCGCTGAGCTGCCGGGCTGCCTCAGCCTCACCGACCGCGCACAGGGCGGCGGCGAGATTGTTCGCGATGTCCATGGTGACCTTGCTCTCGTCGCCGTGCACCCGCCGGGCCCGGGTCAGAGTGTCCGCGCTGAGACGTCGCGCCGCGTCGGCCTCGCCGAGCGCAAGCAGGTCTCTGGCGAGGCCATCGGCGTTGAGCATAGTCCAGATATGGTCCTCACCGAGGACCCGCCGGGCCCGGGCGAGGGCGTCCTCATGTAGCTGTCGCGCGTCGTCGATCTGACCGAGGGCGTGCAGGTCGAGGGCGAGTTCGTGAGCCGCGAAAATGGTCTCGGGCCGGTCTTGGCCAAGCATCAGTCGTCCGTAAGCGAAACTGTCCTCGTGTATCCGCCGGGCTGTCTCGACCTCACCCAGCTCCCGCAGGTCGCACGCAAGATAGTAGGCCGTGCGGTGGACGTCGAGGTGGTCGTCGCCGAGCACTCGCCGCCGGCGGGCGAGGGTGTCTACGTTGAGCTGCCGGGCCTGCTCGAACGCGCCTTCCTCATGCAGGCAGACCGCGAGGAAATGGGCGGCGTACAGAGTGTCGGGATCGTCGTCACCGAGCACTCGCCGGCACCGGGCAAGGGTGTCCTCGCCAAGCTGGCGAACGTGGTGGTAGTGCCCGACGTCGATGAGGAAACGGACAAGGATGTAGCCGGCTCGCAGGGTGTGCCGGTCGTCTGGTCCGAGTTGCTCACGCCACTGGCGGTAGAGGTGCTCGGCGAGGTCACGGGCCGGATGGATGTCACCGCGGTAATACAGGTACCAGGCGGCTCGGTAGGCCAGGTTCCGCAGGCCGGGGTTCGGACTGGTGGCCGGGTCGGTGGCCAGCAGGTGGGGCAGTAGCCGTGCCCAGCCCGGCCAGCACGCCGGGTCCCGCTCGTCACCAGGATCCGCCGCGACCAGCAGCGCCTGGGCATAGCAGCGATACGCGGCAGCGTCCTCGGCGCCGAGCTGGTCGCGCAGGACGGCTTGCGTGAGCCGGTGCAGCTGCAGCCCGCGGTCGATGCGGGCCAAGCCGTAACTGCCGACCCAGCCCAGACTGCGGTGCACCACCACCTGGCTGGTCACGGCGGCGGACAGCGCCGTCAGCTCCGGGGGTCGGGCGGCGCCAGGCGCGGCGATAGGGCAGGTGAGAACGTCGGCGGGGATGAGTTCCGGGGCGAGGAACGCACCGAGGCGTACCAGCGCCAGCGCGGCCGGGTCGATCCGGGCAAGGCGATCGGTGGACAGCCGGACCGCCGCGGCGAGCGAGAGCGGGTGGCTGTCCGGCGGGCTCTGGTCGAGCAGCTCCTCGGTCCGGGTCTCCAGCAGACTCAGGTAGTGATCAATCGACATGCCGGTCTCGGCGAGGAACCTGGCCGCCTGGGCCAACGCCAGCGGCAGATCCCCGAGAGCGTCAGCGAGGCGGCCAGCCTCGGCGTCGCTGGCGCCAGCCCGGGTGACGTGGATCAACTCCACCGATTCCGGGCGGGGCAGCACGTCGACCTCCACCCGGGCGACGAGCTCACCCCAGCCGGGATTGCGGGAGGTGATCAGGGTGTGCCCCGGGCCGTCGGGTAGCCAAGGACGCAGGTCATCAGGCGACTCGGCGTTGTCGAGCACCAACAGCCACCGGCTGCGGCTGCGGAGGTAGGCGCGCAGCGCCCCGACCGCGCTGGCGGTGTCGGCGCGCGGCGGGGTCAGGCCCAGCTCGGCTGCCAGCGCGGCATGCTGCTCGCTGATCAAATTGGTCTTCTCGGCGTTGACCCACCACACCACGTCATAGTCGCTTCCGTAGCGGTACGCGTACTCGATCGCCAGCTGGGTCTTGCCCACCCCACCCATGCCGTGCAATGCCTGCACCACGGCCGTGCCTGCGGATCGCAACCGCTCCCGCAGCTGCCCGAGCGTGGCATCCCGGCCGACGAACCCCGGGTTACGCGGGCCGACATTCCACACCGCCGCCAACCGTGCTGGTGGTGTGCGCGCCGCGACAGATGCCGTCGACGTCGGTGGATGCCAGTCCAGGGCCGGTGCGTGGGTGACGATGTCGTGTTCCAGCCGTTGCAGTGCCGCACTCGGATCGATGCCCAGTTCCTCAGCTAGCCGCTTGCGGGTATCCCGCAGCACCGCCAGAGCGTCGGCCTGCCGTCCGGCCCGGTACAGCGCCCGAGCCAGCAGCTCACAGCCGTGCTCGCGCAGCGGATGCGCCCGCACGTGGACATCGAGCTCGGCGACCGCGCCGTGGTGGTCACCCAGCTCCAGCTGCGCCGCACAGCGCCCCTCGACCACCGACAGCCGCAGCTGTTCCAGCCGCG
>DATEMN010000452.1:0-5625 GCA_035275565.1 Pseudonocardiaceae bacterium
GATCACCCTTGTGGCAATACCTGATATCCGGCTACGCATAACACTGAAATACCGGCCGGATTTATTCGACTCCGCGTGCGTCCAGACTTTAGCGGATCGTGTGCTACGAGTACTGGAGTCGATGGTCACCGATCCAGGGACTCGGGTGTCGGCAGTCGACGTGCTTTCCGACTGGGAACGGCACCAGATCCTGGTTGAGCGAAACGCCACTGCGGTCGAGGTGGAGAAGAGCACGCTGCTGGAGTTGTTCACCGCTCAAGTCGCCCGGACTCCGGACGCGGTTGCACTGGTGTGCGGTGAGAAATCAATGACGTATGCCGAGTTGGACAAACAAGCCAGCCGGCTGGTCGATCATCTGATCACGCACGGAGCCGGACCGGACAGCGTGGTAGGGGTGTGTCTGGACCGTTCGGTGGAGTTGGTGGTGGCGCTGGTGGGAGTATTACGGGCGGGGGCAGCGTTCGTTCCGCTGGAGCCGGGATGGCCGGTAGCGCGGATCGAGCAGGTATGCCGATCCGCGGATACCGTGGCCCTGGTGACCAATGTGGCAATAGGGGTGGAGGTTGTGGGTATCACAAGAGTGGATATCGATGATCTTCCCGAATTCACTGGTAGCGAGCCGGGTGGGAGTATAGGCACACCGGTGCCGGTGAACCCGGAGAGTGTGGCGTATGTGATTTTCACGTCGGGGTCAACGGGAATTCCGAAGGGAGTGATGATCCGGCATCGTGCAATTGCTGCCCGCTTGTCGTGGCAGCAAGAGTTGCTTGATTTCGGGGCCGAGGACGCGGTGTTGTTCAAAGCTCCGCTAGGATTCGATATCTCGATCAACGAGGTGTTCTTGCCGTTGGTAAGTGGAGCGCGGCTGGTGGTGGCCGAGCCCGGTGGGGAACGCGACGCCGAGTACCTGCTGGAGCTGATCGAACGCGAGCAGGTGACGTTCGTCTACCTCGTGTCCTCGATGCTGGACATGCTGCTGGAGCTGCCCGAAATCGCGGTCCGGGCACGGGTTCTGAGGCATGTGTGGTGTGGTGGGGAAACCCTGAGCCCAGGCTTGTTCGATCGATTCAGGGCGAGTCTGGACGCAGTGATGTACCACGGGTACGGGCCGGCGGAAGCGACGATCGGGGTGACCCATCAATGCTACCGGCCGGGTCAGCCCCGTGATGGGGTAACGATCGGCAAGCCAAACCCGAACACCCGGATATACCTGCTGGACGGGTGCCTGTGCCCAGTCCCGGACGGAGTGATCGGCGAGTTGTATGCCGGTGGGTTACCGTTGGGCCGTGGGTATGTGAACGATCCGGTACAGACCGCGTTCCGGTTTGTGGCCAACCCCTTCTCTGCTGGTGAACGACTGTACCGCACTGGGGACCTAGCCCGATGGCGCTCCGACGGATTTTTGGAGTTCTGTGGCCGAGCCGACAACCAGATCAAAATCAGCGGCATGCGGGTCGAGCCCGGCGAGATCGAGGCCGTGTTGACCCGGCATCCGCAGGTAGCCCAAGCGGTGGTCGTCCTCCGTGACGATCCGTCTGCGCCAGCGTCGGCTCGCCTGGTCGGGTACATCGTCCCGAAAGAGCCCATCGAGCAGGCCCAGAGCGAGGCCGAGCGCGAGCAAATCAACGCGTGGCAGCAGGTCTACGATATCGAGCACACCGAGACCGGCACCGCAGTGTGTAACGAGGACTTCTCCGTCTGGAACTCCAGCTATGACGGCAAGCCTATCCCAGTGGAACATATGCGGGAATGGCGGGACGCGACCGTAGACCGCATTCGGGAGCTGAGTCCAACCCGGGTACTGGAGATCGGCGTGGGAACCGGTCTACTGCTATCCCGACTGGCTCCGGACTGCGAGACATACTGGGGCACCGACTTCTCCGCTCCCGTGATCGACAAGCTGCGCGCCGACCTGGATCAGGACGAGAACCTGCGCGGCCGGGTGAAACTGCGCTGCCAGCCCGCGCATATCACCGAAGGGCTTCCCGTTAACTTCTTCGACACTGTAGTGATTAACTCAGTGATTCAGTACTTCCCCAGTATCGGTTATCTAACAGAAATCCTCATCGCGGCCTTAGACCTGGTCGTGCCCGGTGGGGCGGTCTTCGTCGGTGACGTGCGCCATCGGGGACTGGAACGTTGCTTCCACACCGCCGTCGCGTTGACCCGGGCGGACTCAACCACTAATCCGGCTGAACTGCGCCGGACGATCGAGCGCAGCATGCTGCTGGAAAGGGAATTGCTGGTCGCCCCCGATTTCTTCGCGGCGCTATCCACGACCGTGCCCGAGACCAGCGTCAGTATCCACACCAAGCGCGGCTGCCACCACAATGAGCTGAGCCGTTACCGCTACGACACAGTGCTGTACCGGCAGCCGGCGACCCCCATATCCCTTGCCGACGCCCCCTGCCTGGTCTGGGGCCTGTCGATCAGTGATCTCGACGTACTGGCCGCTCACCTGAGTGAGCACCGTCCGAGTCTACTGCGGGTCAGCCGGATACCCGACGCGAGGCTCGCCGCTGAGCTCGCGGCGATGCGCGCCCTGGATGAGGGTGCCACCGTCGCTGAGGCTGCACAGCGGCTGCGCATCGATGGCGGCGGTATCGAGCAGGAGGCATTGCACGACCTGGCCGATCGGCTCGGGTACCGGCTTGTCGTCACCTGGTCGGCTGGCACCGACGGTGCGGTTGACGCCGTGTTCATCGCAGGCGACCGAGCCGGTGTCGGAATCTGGACTGACGCCTACCTGCCGGTCGCCGTGACGGAACGAGAGAGCTGGGCTCACCGCGCAACGATCGCCCGCCAGCGAGCCGCGCTGCCGCAGCGGCTGAGGGAAGAGCTGAAGCGGCAGCTGCCCGATCACATGGTGCCGGCCGCCTTGGTCACTCTCGACCGGCTTCCGCTGACAGCCAACGGAAAGCTTGATGTGGCGGCGCTTCCTGAGCCTGCAGCTCGCCTGGCCACAAGCCGGGCACCGGCCTCGACGCAGGAGCAGATCCTGTGCGAGCTGTTCGCCGACGTGCTCGGCCTGCCTAAGGTCGGTGTCGATGATGATTTCTTCACCCTCGGCGGCGACAGCATCATTGCTATCCAGCTTGTCAACCGAGCGCGAAGCCACCAGCTGTCTATCAATCCTCGGGAGGTGTTCCAGCGCCGAACCCCGACAGCGCTCGCCGCTCTAGTTACGAAAAAAGAGCCGATCACCGCGTCAGTATCTGATTCGCACGGCGTTGGGCGCTTTCCTCCATTACCTACCGTGCAGCGCCGCAGTGAGCAAAGTGGCCCTATCAAGCGTGACAATCAGTACGTCCTTGTGCGGGTTCCAGCTGCCGCCGACTGGTCATTACTTGGTCAAATTCTGCAGGCAGTACTGGATCGGCATGACGGCTTGCGGTTGCGGTTGACTCGTCATGCTCCCGCGTTGTGGTCGTTAGAGACGACTGCTGTGGGATCAGTACAGGCCATGGATCTCTTACACCGAGTTGACGTGGCAGGCATGGATACGACGGCAGTGCGAGCGATGATCGCTGCGGAATCGGACGCGGCAGTAGAGCGTTTGGATCCGGACACCGGGACGATGTTGCAAGCGGTGTGGTTCGACGCCGGCAGGACAGAAGAAGGCCGGTTACTGGTGGTAGCACACCGTCTGGTGATCGACGAGGTGTCCTGGCGGATCCTGCTGGCGGACTTCGCCACCGGCTGGAAGGCAGTGCGAGCGGGCAAGCAACCAGAGCTGGAGCCCGTCGGCACCTCGCTGCGCAGCTTTGCGCGGATGTTCGTGGAGCAGGCGCAGGAACCGACCCGAATGTCCGAGTTGGAGTACTGGACTCAGACGCTGGCCCCAGGTGGTGATCTAGTGGCAGGGCCTGTCACAGCGGGAACTGTGAGCGGGACTCGCCATCACAACATCCGACTGTCCGTTTCAGACACGATGCCGTTGCTGACACCGGTTCCGGTCACAGCCCGGGCCGAGGTAACAGACGTGCTGGTGGCGGCGTTACGTGTCGCGGTGTCGCGGTGGCACGACCGGCACGGCCGGGATGGCTCCGCAGATCTCCTGGTTGATCTGGAGCGGCATGGGCGGGAGCAGATCACCGCTGGCGTGGACTTGTCCCGCACAGTCGGCCGGTTCACCAGCATCGCTCCGGTACGGCTGCCCGCAAGCGCGGACGTGTTCAGCTCGCTGAAGGTGGTCACAGAGCGGCTGCGAGGAATGCCGGACAGTGGCATCGGCTACGGAATGCTGCGCTACGCCAACCCCCAAACAGCTCCCGTGCTTGCCAATGCAAGCCAGCCTCAGGTGCTCTTCAACTACGTGGGGCGACTTGACGTCGGCTGGCTGGATGAGTGGGGCCGAGCACCAGAGTCAGATTCAGTGGTGGCCGATCCCGACGCGGAGATGGGGGTCTCCCACCCGCTGGCGGTCAACGCGATCTGCATTGAGACGCCCGGAGGCCCACAACTGCAGGCGACTTTCACGTACCTCACCGAAGTGCTCTCAACCAAGGATACCTACGAGCTCGCCGACGCTTGGGCTGCAGCGCTGCGTGAGCTCGTGTCGCGAACCGCTGCGAACGATAATCGCACAACCCTCGTCTCATCCTGGCCCCAACCTCTTCCGCCGCTTACCAATCGTTGTGGCGATAACATTCTACTCACTGGCGCAAGTGGATTCTTCGGGGCTTTTCTGCTCCGCGAGATCTTGAGTCGGTACCGGGGCACGGTACATTGTCTGGTACGAGCTGAAAGCACGACGCACGCCTGGGATAAGTTGCGCACGAACCTCCGGCGCTATAGCCTCACCGAGGAAATCCTGTTCCAGAACCGAATCCGTGTCGTCGTGGGCGATTTGTCGCGACCCCGCCTCGATCTCGGAACGAGCGATTATGAATACCTGGCCGACAAGATTGATTTGATCATCCACAATGGCGCGCACGTGGATATGCTGCATTTATACGAGACGGTCGAAGCCGCTAACGTGGGCGGGACCCGAGAGTTACTCAGGCTTGCTGCGACGACGTGGCGCAAGCCGCTACGCTTAGTCTCGACGGTTTCAGCCGCAGAGTACAGCCCCACAGCGTCGAGTAACGCTTCCGGCTACCTTGTGAGTAAATGGCAGGCCGAACAGCTCGTCACGGAGGCGCGGACGCACGGGATTCCAGCCGCCGTGTACCGTGTTCCGAGACTCTCGGGTGACAGTGTAACCGGGCGAAGCAATGATCGCGACATCACGGTGCGCATGGTCCGCTCGATTCTGAATCTCGGGATTGCGCCGGATATCGGGTTCTCCGAGGAGTGGATTCCCGTCGACGAGGCGGCGCGGCTACTGGCCAGTCCGTATCCCGGCCCCGAGCATGGCGGCTGCTTTATCCTGACCACCCCACGTCGGGTGTGTTTGTCAGAGATCATCGAACTGGCTCGAAAAATCGGTCATGAGATTGAGTACAAGCCTCTTCCCGAGTGGTGTCACGACGCCGCAAGCCGATCCGCTGAGGAGTATGAGGTGCTGGCCTTGGCGCTGAGCATTTATTCAGCCAGCGGTACGCTTGATGAGAACATCTCAGCGCCCCAGAGCGAAACACCTGCCGACGACCCTATTCCGATCGTTGCACGCGGCGTGACCGA
>DATEMN010000453.1:0-7284 GCA_035275565.1 Pseudonocardiaceae bacterium
TGAGCAGACCGGCCTTCTCCAGCACGGCGACGTGCTTTTGCACCGCGGCGAAGCTCATGTCGTACTTCGCCGCGAGCGCGGAGACGGAGTACTGCCCGGCCAGCACGCGACGCATGATGTCGCGCCGGGTCCGGTCGGCGAACACGTGGAACAGGGCGGCAGGATCGGCCCCACACCCGCGGTCTCGGACAGGGGACAGGGGCAGCCCGGCGCGCACACATGCACGGCACTGGCCAGTGGAAGCATTTAGCGCTTCACACCGCAGACGGGCATCGTCACCCCGCACAGCGCCACACCGGACCGGTCTCGAAGGCCGACACCGCACCGATCACCTCTGAACGCAGCTGGTCTGAACGGCGAATCGCGGCAGTCACCTCCGCTTGGCGCTCCAGGGCTACCTCGGCCTGTGCTAGCACGCTGCCTCTGCAGGCTGCGCATCGGTCGCAGCCGTCTTTTCAACTGAGCGTGGTCGGCTTCGATCCGATTGTTGGCGTACCGCTCGATGCGATGCCATGCCTCGGGAAGGTGACCCGTTCAGGAACCGGGCACCGGATAGCGACGGCGACGAGTACGAACACCACTTCAATACCCACCGACCACACAGATCCCTCGGCCAAGCAGCCCCACTACGAGCATTCCCCCAACCCGATGTTACCGAAGCCCAGATCATCCGATGTGACCGACTCGGCGGGAGTAATCCACGAATACATACAGGTCGCGTAGGGTGGCCGAGTTACGGGTACCGCACCGCCAAGCAGGCCCCGGCAGATCTTTCACAGATTAATCTTTGATCCCCGCTCAGGGTCCTGTACCGATCCTCGTCAGACCCCAAGTTTGACAGCCGTGAGCAGTGCGGCAGGATACGCGGTGCAAGGAGACCCGTTAACTCACGCAGCGCAACCAGTACAGGAATGGGACGATAACGTGAAGAAGCGCAGGCGCGCAGCGGCGGCTGTCGCGGCGCTCGTCGCCGGATTACTCGGCGCAACGGCGTCAATAGCGCATGCCCAGCAGCCCCACTACTACATCCTTATCGGTGGAACCTGCGATGGTAACGCTGCCGTGTACAACCACGCCTGGTTGCGGGGCGGAATCCCGCGAATCGTGCACTATCCAGCCGGCGGCGAAGGGCTCTGCAACGGTAACACCCCCATGGACCAGAGCGTGGCCCAGGGCTATGAAGAGGCCAAGCGCGTGGTCCGGGCTGCTTACACCGAGAACCCGGGTGCCCTGTTCACCGTCGTGGGATACTCGCAAGGCGCGATTGTTGGGAACCAGGTACTCAACGACATCGCTGACGACAAACTTGGGGTGAACAAATCCCGGTTCAGTGTGAAATTTTACGCAGACCCGATGCAGCCGGAAACAGGGATCAGCGCAAAGTTTCCAGCCGGCACGCGCCTGCCTCCGCCGGGGACCGGATACGTTTCATATGGGCCAGGACGCACGCAATTCAACGGCATTCAGTTCATTCGCTATTGCATCCAGACAGACGGTATCTGCGATTTCACCTCCCCGCAAGCGCCAGGGGGCTACTACGCACAGCACTTTTGCTACCCGCGAGCCCGCCCCACCGATCGACGGTCCATAATGGGAGACACCATCGCCGATGGAGTATACACCAACGCCTCAGAGTGGTTGCAAAAGCAGGACTGCCACAGCGCGGGGCCGCCGCCGGGAGACCCATTTTTATGGTGATCAAACACGACGCTCGCCGACCACGGCGGCTGGCATTGTCAACTGATCGAACTTCGGCCGCTGATGGACGCGTGGGGCCTGAGTTGGGCGCGGAGTCGATCTCCGGAGCGGCGCTGGTGGGAGTTCTCTGCCCAGTTGTGCTGGTTCATCGCCCCGTGGGTACCGAATAGGTCACCCACGGGATTGACCTGCGGCATCGCTGGACGGTGATCGTCCGGCATGATCGCCAGCTATGGTAGTGCGACTTGTGGGTGCCGAACAAGTCGTCCGCGGCGGTGACCTGCGACATCACTGGACGGTGGCGGTCAGGCACGATCGCCGGTTCTGACAGTACGACTGCTTTATCTGATCGTCCGGCAGCTCGTGGGCTGGCTTAGGCTGCTGGCCCGAAGTTCTACGTCGAAGAACGCGGAGATCCTGGTGCTGTGCCGCGAGGTCGCCGTGTTACACCGCCAGATAAGCAGACCGCGGCTGTCCTAGGCGGACCGGGCGGTATTCGCGGCTCTGACCCAGTTGCTGCCCCAGACCTGTCGACTGCATCGAATCGTCACCCCCGCCACGATCCTGCGGTGGCACCGAGACCTGGTGACCCGACGGTGGACCCAGCCTCGACGCCGCACCGCAGGAATGTAGGGTGCCAAAAGTTCGTCACTTGACACCGCCGTACAGGCCAGCGGCTTCACTGACTTCCACCGCAACGCGCACAGCTCGCCTCGCCGGGCTCCGATTGTCGTGGTCAACCAGCCCGGCCGCACAGCAGCGGTCCTGGCCCGTTTCTACCGCGAGTTCGCTCGCAAGGCATCCCGGCTCGCAGCCGATCTCGATCCAAACATACATGAGCTGGTGGGTGCGCAGCACCGGAGCCAGAAACTCTTCTCGGAATCCCGCCCATTCGGTGGACAGTTCCGCACGTCGGTTCAGGAGCTTACCGCACTCAGTGGTGATGAGATCGGACTGAGACGCCATCGTCACTGGACAGAAATATCTCAACGCGTCCTCGACACGTGCGCAGGGCCGTGCGACCGCGAGGTGGTGTCGCTGTATCGTCCGACGCCTGGTGTGGCGGTAGATCCCCAGATCCGCGGTGGGTATCCGGTGATCGCGGGGACCCGAGGGCCCTACGACATGGTCGCGAGCCTGCTCGAAGACGGGGTCACTGCTGAGGAGGTGGCAAGGTTTTACCCGGCCGTTAGTGCGACAGCTGCTCGGGGAGCACTCGCGTTCGCGCGATAAGCCGACGGCTACCGCGAGCAGGTCGGCGCTTGATGCTGCGATGAAGCTTCTGCTCGATGAGGACGTTCCACTTCAACTCGTTGAGCCGCTTCGTCGGTTACTCCGCGAGCATCAGGTGGATCACGTTCAGGATCTTGGGTGGAAGGGGAAGAAGGACCGTTTCCTGCTTCCCGATGCCAGTGGCCAGGGCTATGACGCTCTGCTCACGAATGACGAAGCCCAGCTCGACAGCGCCGACAAAACTCGCGCGATCCGAGACTCGGGAATGCTCCTCGGCGCCTGACCAAGCGATTAAGGAAGGAGGTGATCGCCACGGCCGACTTTGACCATGACCCTGCGGTCGAGCTCAGTTCGAACGCCGTCATCGTCCTGACAACACTAGGGCAAGCCATCCGCACGCCGACCGTAGATCTGGATGATTCGCGCAGCGGGGATCTCAGCTGCCCGCTCGCGTCGTGTGTTCTCCGCTCGGCGGCTATTATCACCTCATGTCGCTTGCTGACAAGAAGGTACTGGTCCTTGCCGCCGACCTGTTCGAGGACGTGGAGCTGCTCTACCCGGTCTACCGACTCCGCGAGGAGGACGTGTCGGTGACCGTGGCAGGACTGGACGACAAACCGGTCACCGGCAAGAAGGGCCACGGCCCGGTCCAGGTCCAGGCCACCATCAAGGAGGTCTCCGAGGAGGAATACGACGCGCTGGTCATTCCCGGCGGGTTCGCCCCCGACACGCTGCGCCGGTCGCAGCGGGTGCTCGACCTGGTGAAAGCTTTCGACACCAAGGGCAAGCCGATCGCCTTCATGTGCCACGCCGGCTGGGTCCCGATCTCGGCGAAGATACTCAAAGGTCGGCGCGCGACGAGCTTCAGCGCGATCCGTGACGACATGGAGAACGCCGGCGTCGACTGGGTCGACGAGGCGACAGTTGTCGACGGCAACCTGATCTCGGCGCGGTCGCCCGACGACCTCGGACCTTGGCTCAAGGCGTTGCTCCTGGCGCTACGGAACTCGTAGTTCAGCGCGCCCACCCTCTTCACTGAGCTAGCCGTGGCAATCTGATTAGGCTACAGAAACGGGTCCACCCTGCCAGCGCTTCGCACAACGCAACGGCGCCCACAAAGATCCCCTAACGCGAATCGGGCCGGTGTAACCGTACCCGGCAGAGTTGCCCGTCATCAATCTCGGCAGTCATCCAGCTACAGGTCGGTTGGCAGCGTCGGTCGGTCGGAGAGCCCGGATTCAGCAGCCGCAGGCCGGTCAAGGCGTGAGTAGGAGCGACGGTGTCCCGGTAGACGTCGAACACAGTGCCCCGCTGGCCGTAGACCAGGACCGCGTGACAGTCGACCTGGTCCCAGTCGTTGTCGGCAGAGACCCACACCAGGCGACCGCGGTCCAGGGCGCCGCGGATGTCGGCGAGCGTGGGCTGACGGTGCTCAACTCTTGCGCCGCGAGACACTGGCGGCGGTGGCCCTCCAGCCGGTGTCGTGTCCAGTACTCGTCCCAGGATGAGTCCCACTCCTGGCGGTAGTAGCGCCTCAGGTAATCGAAGCCCTCCTGCAGGCATCGTCAACTTGGGCGGCGGGTCTGGCGACTGGGATGATCGGCGGATCGTCTGTGTGGAGGGTCGAGGGGGCTGGGCTGGTGGGTACCGGTGCGCCGTCGTACAAGGGGTTCCGGTTCCCGGCGTAGATCATCAGCCACTGCGTCTGGCTGTACTACAGGTTCCCGCGCAGCTTGCGGGAGGTCGAGGAGATGATGCTGGAGCGGGGCGTCACAGTTTTCCACGAAACCATCCGCCAGTGGACCGGGAAGTTCGGCCAGGCCTACGCCAACGGGTTGCGCCGCCACCAGGTTCTTCCGCACGCTGCTCACGGGGCTGGAGTATGCGCCGCGGGTGCTGGTCACCAACAAGCTGGCCAGCTACGGCGTGGCACGACGCCGGCTGATGACCGGGGTGGAGCAACGCCGATCGAAGTATCTGAACACCGGGCGGAGAACTCACACCAACCAACCCGCCAACACGAACGCGCGATGACACGCTTCACCTCAGCGGGACACGCGCAGCGGTTCCTGTCCGCGTCCACGAACAAGTTGACAATGCCCACCCCAGCCCCGTCAACCTGACAATGCCCTCCTAGATGGTCTTCGCGCGGAGTTGAAGTCGATCTTGAGGGTTGTTTATCCGTTGGCGTGACCTGCGTGGGCGGATGGTTTGCACACCGCCTTCGAGGACCCCCCGCCTCGGGATCGGTCCGCGGACGACTTGGTGAGGATGCTGGGTACGTGGATGAACACCCTGCACACCACCGGCCGGTGCACAACGTGGGCTGGAGCAGATATTGTCTGTCGAGGCCGCAGACGAGGAGGCGCCTATGGTGTTCGTGGCGTTCGATCTCGTTTCGGTTGATGTGCTGGATGGCCCGTTGTCCTCGGTCGGTCTTCGCTCTTGGCGGGCGAGTGGCGCGCCGCACAGTGAGGCGCGAGATCCGGCTGTCCGTCCTTTGGTGCTGCGTGTCGTGCGGCCGGCCCCGGACCGTGAGGTGCCCGAGCACGTGTACGACCCGCAGCGTCAGATCGCCACCGACCTTGTGGGCCAACCGTTGGGACCGAACCTGAAGAAGGAGTGGACCACCGTGGAGGGAACTCACACAGACGGTGACGGTGGCGATAACGAGTTGTGGGATTGGGAAGAAATCCGGTGACGGTCCTGGTCCTCGCACGGGATTTCGACCTCACCGTGGATGCTGTCGTGCAGGCCCTGACCGACCGGCATGTCCCGGTGTTCCGCACCGACCTGGCAGATTTTCCCCGTTACTTGCGTCTGGATGCACAGTTACGGTCCGGACGGTGGACGGGGTGCCTGTGGAACGATCATCACTCGGTGGCTTTGGAAGACATCCGGGCGATCTGGAATCGCAATCCGAGCCAGTATGTGTTCGGTGAGTCGTTGACCGCCGAGGAACAGGAGTTCTGTTACCGAGAGGCCAAGCTCGGAGTGGGAGGGGTGCTCGCGTCCTTAGATGTGTTGTGGGCCAACCACGCAAACCGGTGCGCGGACGCGATGTTCAAGCCCTACCAGTGGACGATCGCCGCAGCGTGCGGTCTGTCAGTCGCCGACACGGTGATCACCAATGACCCGGCGGTAGCTCGGCGGTTCGTGGACGGTGCTGCGGGTGAGACGATAACCAAGGCGTTGGGGCCTGCCGGGATCACCGAAAACGGCCGGGTCCAGGTCGCGTACACACGCAGGCTCACCGCCGATGACCTGGCCGAGCCGGGCAGCGTGTCGGCCACGGCGACCACATTGCAACGCTTTGTCCCCAAGGCGTTCGAGGTGCGCGTGACGGTAATTGGGCAGGAGGTCTTTCCCGTCGCAATTCACGCCGCCACCGAGGCCGCGCGGACCGACTGGCGTGCCGACCCGAATGCCCTGACTTATGAGAGCACGTCGGTACCCGAGGAGGTGGCGGCGGGTGTGTCGCGGTACATGAAGCGGATGAACCTCGCCTATGCGGGGTTCGACTTTGTCGTCACTCCCGACCAGCAACGTTGGGTCATGTTGGAGGCCAACAGCGGACCCCAGTTCGCCTGGCTGCAGGCGGCGACTGGTGCTCCGATGGTGGCGGCGATGGCCACGATGCTAGCGGCGGGCACGACATGATCACCGTGACGGAGTGGGCCGATCGTGTCACCGCGCTGCGCGATGAGCTGGTGGCGGCAGGCAAGCTGACCTGTCCGGAATGGGAAGCGGCCGTGGTAGCGGTGCCGCGGCACGTGTTCGTGCCGTCCTATTACATCCACCACAACGGCAGCATGGTGCCCGCCGACACCACCACCGAGCAGGGCCGCCGCGACTGGCTCGACACGGTGTACTCCAACACCGCCATGGTCACCAAAGTCGAGCAGACCACGCAGCCAACGTTCCTGTCCTCCTCCAGCCAGCCAGGCCTCATGACACGGATGTTGGAAGCACTAGACGTCCACGACGGGCAGCGAGTGTTAGAGATCGGTACCGGGACCGGTTACAACGCCGCCCTGCTGTCCCACCGCCTCGGCCAGGCGAACGTGTTCTCCATCGACGTCGAACCCGACCTCATCGGGCTGGCCCGCACACGACTAGCCGAGCTGGGCTATCACCCCACGCTCGTCACCGGGGACGGCGCGGCCGGGCTGCCCAAGCACGCTCCGTTCGACCGCATCATCGCTACCTGCTCCGTCCCGTCAATCCCATGGCCATGGGTAGAACAGACCACGATCGGCGGCGTCATCCTCACCGACATCAAGGTCGGCATGGGCGCCGGCAACCTCGTCCGACTCACCCGCACCAGCCCCGATCGAGCCGACGGCATGTTCG
>DATEMN010000454.1:0-8108 GCA_035275565.1 Pseudonocardiaceae bacterium
AGGCTGATGTTGCGCTGGTGAACGCGTGGGGTGCCGTTGGCTAGGGAACGGTACCTGCGTGGCCGGCGGTAGCGCTGAGGGCGGTGCTGGGGCAGCCGACTGCAATGTCAGTCGTGCAGTGCCGCCGCGCGATCCGATGATCGGGTGCGGTGCCGTCGGCAACGGAGGGGTGGCCAGAATGCGGCCACCCCTCCGCGCTATTCGCTGAGGATCGCGTCCGGACTCACCGTCGTTTACCGGCTTGCCACGACGTTGCCGCCCGTTGCCGTTGGATGCACCTCCGCGCTGAGATGCCTGCCGCGATGATCGCCTCCCGGGGCCTGATGGAGCTGCGGATCGCCCGTAAGGTCGCCGCGTTGGGTGGCATCGCCGGCCCTGCGGACGCCTCGGATGACGCCGGCCGCTCCCATCGCCATTCGGAGCCGAATAGCGGTTTCGAGCGCACCGCCGAGTGCCATTCGGAGCCGAATCGCAGTCGCGGGACCACTATGCGGCCGGGGCCGGGCGCTCTGCGTCGACGCGAGTGCGTTTATCGCGTTGCGCTACGAGCGCGACCACTGGCATTCATCGGTGAGCGCTGTAAGCTGTGCGCCGCTGGTGATCAGCGAGCCGGTGATCTCCGAGGGCATCACGCGGTTGCGCTACGACGCGGGTTTGCTGCGCGTCACCGCGTTGCGGGTATGCTCGACCGGGCGGCGCCGCAAGGATCGCTCCCCCCGCCAGCTGTGAGTGACGTTAGGTGCTCTGACCCTCAACGCCACTCACGGGTCACGCGGCGGGTCAGCTCGTGGAGAGGATCTTGAACAGGGCGTTGTTCACATTCATCACCACCTGGCTGTCGACCACCCGCACCCGGCGCTCGAAAACGGTTTTCGCGGTCCGTCCCATGTGATCCACCACTGCGACCTCACCCGCACCGATGGGCACACACCACGTGCCTAGATCATCACCTGTACCGGCCAGGACCGGCATCGTCAACACCGTCGGGATACCCGGCTGGTCGTTGTACATGCCGTGCGACACCACCAGCACGCTGCGCCGTCGCTGCCCGATGACTTCCCACACGTCACCGCGCCGCAGCATCACGCGGCACCATCACGCCGGAGGTCGTCGATCTCCTGGGTAGCGGCCTCGGCCTGTGCCAGCAACTCATCCCGGATAGCGGAGTTGGCGTCCATCCACTGCCCGTGGGCGACGCAGCGGCGCCGGAATGCCTCGCGTTCGATGGCGTTGTGCATCCACGAGTTGATGGACGTGCCGTCGGTGGATGCCCACTGTCTGACCATGTCGTACAGATCGTCGGGCAGCGCGATAGTGGTCTTCATCCCGGGCATGGTACTGGACGATGGTAGTGCTGGGTGCTATCGCACGATGGTGTGTCTCCAGCTGGCGTCCTCTGGGGTGACGAATGCCGCCTGGTCAGACGACCACCGGCAGTGCGGTTACCGAGCGGTTGCGCGAGGTGGGGCGCCAGCTCTTGGGCAGGCCGGGTTGTTCGGTGTCGCCGCGCAGCACTACGCAGTGGATGGTGGTGCCGGCCTCCGAGGTGGTCACGGCACGGCTGAGCTTGGGTGCCGCGTTGGTGGAGCTGTACACCGAGGCGGGCTGGGCGTATCACGACTCTGGACTGGACGCAACGGGCTGTTTCACTCATGCCCCGCGGCTGGCCGATACGGCTGGCGACGGCTTCGGCATCGTCAACGCGGCTTGGCACGCCGGGGCGACACTAGTGCGCAGCGGGCATCCCCATGACGCGCTGAAGTATTTCCAGCTGGGGCAATTCGTGCTCGCGGGGTGTTCAGCCCCGTAAGGCGAAGCCGGCGACCCTGCGGCCCGACGACCCTCGAATACCGACCCCCACCGCGTGGCTGAACCTGAACTCCGCGACCGCCTACGCCCTACTGGATCACCCCGATCAGGCCAAACGCTATCCCGCCACAGCCCACGAAGGCTGGGTGCACCCCTGCGCCTCACTGCGACCGCGATTCGCTTCGACATACGGGGTGGCCGCGACCGGCAGCCACCCCGATTTCACTTCTCAGGACGGCGCGTAGCGTCTACGGAGTTGGCTCCGAATGGCACTCGGCGGAACCCTTGGAACCGCGATTCGGCTCCGAATGGGGGTGGGGGTCAGGTAGGGGGACGCGGGCCCAGGCGGATACCAGGGCTGGTGACATGACAGCAAAGGTCGGATCTGCGCAGAGCGCCAGCGCCGCTGCGACGTCAGTGTCACTGATCAGTCCCGCTGCGACCATCACGGTCCGCGCTCGCTCGATAGTCAGGGTGAAGAATTCCATCTCCGGCGTGTCGCCCCGAAGCATCCGGCCGCGGGCCTCACAGCCGACGTCAACCAGACCGTGCGCACGGAGTAGCACGGGAAGATGGCGCCCGAACATCGGATCGAAACCGGCGGAGGTGAGGAACTTCTGCACGGCGATCAGGGCTGCCTCGAATACCGCGGATGGGGTGATCTCATACCGCGTCGACCAGTCACCGGCCTCCACCACCAACCAGCCCCCTGGCCGAACCCAACCCGCGAGCCGCTGCGCTGCGCCCGCTGGGTCGGGGAGATGCTCGAGGACGAGTCGGGTGTGCACCAGGTCGAAAGGCTCACCCGGCCGGTCATCGACGGTCAGATCGTGCTGGAGCACCTGCAGGTTCGGCGCCTCGTCGGCTTTCAGGTAGCCGATGTCGAGGTCCGTAGCGATCACCTGCCCGGTGTCACCCACCCGATCGGCGAGCCACCGTGCCAGTGACCCGCCTCCGGCACCCACCTCCGCGCAGCGCCAGCCCGGACCGACACCCAGCCGGGACAGCACATCGCTACTGACCAGGTCAGCGGCGGCCTCGATACCGGCCAGCCGTTTGCGCTCGCGATTCCACTCCGGCGCGAAGACGTAAGTCACGACAGCCACCGTACCGGCTGGCATTTTGCTAACGGGGAGATAGTGGGCGAGGGGGGAGTTGAACCCCCACGTCCTTACGGACACACGGACCTGAACCGTGCGCGTCTGCCATTCCGCCACTCGCCCGAGTGACCGCGGCAGCCTAGCACGTCCACGCCGACATCCTGAGCTGCCCGCCGGTTCAGCCGGATAAGATCGGAGGAGGCTAGCACCAAGGATCTGGCCGGCGACAGGATCTGGCAGAGCTGCGGGAGGAGGTCGCCGTGGGCAAGGCACAGCGGTTCGAGCGTCGGCTGCAGGGGATGGTCGGGGACGCCTTCGCCCGGGTCTTCGGCGGTAGCGTCGTGCCGCAGGAGGTGGCTCAGGCGCTCCAGCGTGAGGCTGACGACAACGCGCGCCCACTCGCGGGGGGGCGGGTGCTCGCGCCCAACCGTTACACCGTCACACTCGGGGCCACCGATCACGACCGGCTCGCCGGGGACGAGCAGCGGGTGGTCCGGATGCTCAAGGATGGCGTCCAGGGTCATCTCCGAGAGCAGGCATGGGACGTCTACGGAGACGTTGTGGTGGCCCTGAAGCGGTCCCCGACGCTGCACACGGGACAATTCCGCACCAGCTCGTCGGTTGAGCCCGACGCACCGCAACCTCGTAGCGCAGGAGACCGACCTATGACCCAGCAAGCAGGCGAGTACCCCGAGGACGGCCGGCGAGGTCAGTACGGCTACGACGCCGACCCGCCCCCCGGTCCGTCCTACGGCTACGACTCCCAGCACGGCCAGGATCAGGGCGGCTATCAGGGCTATAGCTACGGGCAGGGCTACCACCCCCATCATGGTGACCAGGGCTACGGCCAGGACAGTGGTGCGCAGCTGGGGTATGGGTACGAACAGAGCGGTTACGGTGCCGACCAGAGCTACCCGCCTTCCCCAGCACAGTCCGGCGCCAGCCGGTTGGCGGCTTCACTCACCTTGGACGACGGGTCGAACCGCCAGTATCAGCTGACCGAGGGCACCACGGTGGTGGGTCGTGGTCAGGACGCGCAGTTCCGGCTGCCGGACACCGGAGTGTCCCGGCGGCACTTGGAGATCGTTTGGGACGGTTGGACGGCGACGCTTGCCGACCTCGGATCCACTAATGGCACGACGGTCAACGGCACCCAGGTGCACACCTGGCAGCTCGCCGATGGCGACGTGGTCCGGGTCGGGCACTCCTCGCTTGTCTTCCGTACCCAGGGTTGAACCGGACTACCTAGCGGAGACGACCAGAGCGTGCCGGAGCTGGTGCTGCAGCTGACCAGAGCGGGCTTTTTGCTCCTGCTCTGGCTGTTCGTCGTTGCCGCGCTGCGCATCGTGCGCTCCGACCTGTTCGCGGCGTCCGGGCTGCGGGCCAGCCTTCCGATGTCCCGGCGCGGTGCGCGCGCGGAGCGCAATCGGACGGCCCGCCAGCTGGTGGTCACCGCGGGTGGGCTGGCGGGTACCCGCATCTCGCTCGACGGCAGGCCGATCCTCATCGGGCGGGCCGACGACTCGACTCTGGTGCTCGATGACGATTACGCGTCCACCCGGCATGCCCGGCTCGGATTCCAGGGAGGGGACTGGTTTCTGGAGGATCTGGGCTCCACCAACGGCACTTATCTGGACCGAGCTAAGGTCACCGGACCTACCCGGGTACCTCCTGGCGTCCCGATCCGGATCGGCAAAACGGTGATTGAGCTGCGCTCATGACTCTGGTCCTCCGCTACGCAGCCCGAAGCGACCGCGGCCTGGTTCGGCAGAACAACCAGGACGCGGTCTACGCGGGTCCGCGCTTGCTGGCGTTGGCCGACGGAATGGGTGGTCACGCGGCGGGTGAGGTGGCGTCCAAGGTCGTCATCGCGGCCTTCGCCCCGCTGGACGACGACGAGCCCGGCAACGACCTGCTGGACCAGCTCCATGAGGCCACTCTCGCTGGCAACGCCGCGATCAGCGAGCTGGTCCGCGAGGATCCGGAACGAGAGGGCATGGGCACCACGCTGACTGCGGTGCTCTTCGCCGGAAACAAGATCGGCCTGGTCCATGTCGGCGATTCCCGCGCCTACCTGATGCGTGACGGGGCGCTCAGCCAGATCACGCATGACGACACCTTCGTCCAGTCGTTGATCGATGAGGGTCGGATCTCCGAGGACGAGGCCAGCCACCATCCGCAACGCTCGTTGCTGCTCAAGGCGCTCACCGGGCATGAGGTGGAGCCTTCGCTCACCGTTCGGGAGGCCCGCCCTGGGGACCGTTACCTGCTGTGCTCCGACGGGCTTTCCGGGGTGGTCAGCGCCGAGACGCTGGCCGAGGGGTTGCAGATCCCCGATCCGCAGGACTGCTCCGACCGGCTCATCGAGCTGGCCCTCAAAGGTGGTGGACCGGACAACATCACCTGCATCGTGGCCGATGTGGTGGATGTCGAGTACGGCGAGGACGCGCCCATCATCGGCGGCGCCGCGGGCGACGGCGTCGAGGAACCGCAGCCGGACTCCGCGGCCGCCCGGGCCGCGACGACCACACTGCCGCGTCCGGAGCCCCAGCGGATCCCACCCAGCACACCTCCGGAGCCCGACCCCGAGTTGCGTCGGGGCAAGCAGCGGCGCGGGTTGATCGGCGTGATGGTGTTGGTTGTGCTGCTCGGTGCCGTCACCGCGATCGGGTCGATCCTGGTGCTCCGGCAGTACTACGTGGGGGCCACCGGCAGCGGGGAGGTAGTGGTCTTTCAGGGAGTCCGGGGTCAGGTCTTCGGCCTACCGCTGCACACCCAGGCCGAGGGTAGCTGCCGGGACGGCATGCGCGGCTGCGAGACGATCTTCCTGCAGGGCTTGCAACCGTACGCCCGGACGAACGTGCACCGAGGAATGATCAGTAACAATGGGCTGGACGGTGCCCGTGAGATCATCGGCCGGCTGCGCACCAATGATCTGTTACCGCCGTGCCCGCGCACCGAGTCGGGTACTCGCGAGCAGCAGTCCTCGTCGTCACCGACCACCACCACGAGCCAGACCGACATCGAGGCACCGGCGGCTCACGCCGACGGGCAGTCGTCTGGTCTGCATCCCGAACCCGAGACCACCGGCACGCCGATTCCGGAGACTCCCTCGGAACCCGGCGTGGACTGCCGGGCAGTGGGCTAGCTGATGGGGGCTAGCTGATGGTCACCCCAGGACCCGTCCCGGACACAGACGCATCGAACGCGCCACCCACCAAACGCGGCCTCGAGCTGGTCATGCTTGCCTTTGCCACGATCGTGGTGACCACTGCGCTGGTGCTGGTGGAACTCAACCAGCAGCATGAGGTGAGTCGTTCGCTGCTCTACTACGGAGCCGCCTACTTGGCTCTGTTTGGCACCGCCCATATCGCGGTGCGGGTGCTGGCCCCCTATGCCGATCCGCTGATCCTGCCCTGCGTCGCCCTGCTCAATGGGCTGGGGCTGGTGCTCCTGCACCGGCTCGATCTGGCCGACGCGACGGCGGCCGCCTCGGTCGGCGACCCGATCCCGACCGGCAGCGTCCCCTATCAGATCGCCTGGACCGCGCTCGCCCTCGGGTTGTTCGTCGCAGTCTTGGTGCTGGTCGGAGATCACCGCATGCTGGCCCGCTACGGCTACACCTGTGGGCTGGTCGGATTGGGGTTGCTGGCCCTGCCCGGCCTGCTGCCTGGCGCCATCTCCGAGGTCAACGGCGCGAAAATCTGGCTGCGATTCGGCGGGCTGGGGATCCAACCGGGCGAGTTTGCCAAGATCCTCTTGATGATTTTTGTGGCCGCCTTCCTGGTGGCTAAGCGGGATCTGTTCACCACCGCGGGCCGCAGCGTGCTAGGCATGGAGTTACCCAGGGCTCGAGACCTCGCCCCGCTGCTGCTGGCGTGGGGGCTCTCGCTGGGTGTGCTGGTGCTCGAGAAGGACCTGGGAACCTCGCTGTTGTTCTTCGGCATCGTGCTGGTGCTCATCTACGTCGCCACCGAACGGGTCGCCTGGTTGGTGATCGGGCTGCTCTTTTTCGTCGGCGGTGCGATGGTCTCGGGGATGCTCTTCGAGCATGTGCAACGCCGAGTGACGGCGTGGCTCAACCCGTTCTCCGACTACGACGGTGCCGGTTATCAGATGGCGCAATCACTGTTCGGGCTGGGTACCGGTGGGTTGTTCGGTACCGGGTTGGGTGCCGGACGTCCCGACCTGGTGCCCGAAGCACACACCGACTTCATCACCGCCGCGATCGGCGAGGAGCTGGGCTTCGTCGGGCTGGCCGCGGTGCTGTTCACCTACCTGCTGGTGGTGATGCGGGGGATGCGCACCGCGCTCACCGTCCGGGACACCTTCGGCAAGCTGCTGGCCGCCGGGCTGTCCTTCGCCGTCGGCCTGCAGGTGTTCATCGTCGTCGGCGGGGTGACCAAGCTGATCCCGTTGACCGGGCTCACCGCGCCTTTCCTGTCCTACGGGGGCTCTTCGCTGCTGGCCAACTACATCCTGGTGGCACTGTTATTGCGAATCTCTCATGCGGCGCGGTCGCCAGCCGCGCCGTCGGCGCCGCGCCGGCCGGTGGCTCCGTTGGCCGAGGCGCGCACTGAGATGGTGCAACGCCCGTGAACACACCGCTTCGACGGGTGGCGTTGGCCGTCATGGTCATGATCGTGCTGCTGCTGGCCAACGCCACCTACATCCAGGTGGTCAGCGCCGACACCTACCGCACCGACCCGCGCAACCGGCGGGTGCTGCTCGACGAGTACAGCAGGCAGCGTGGGCAGATCATCGCCGGCGGGCTGGCGGTGGCCAACTCGGTGGAGACTGGCGGGCAGCTGCGTTTTCAACGGACCTACCTCGACGGCCCGCTGTATGCCCCGGTCACCGGGTACTACTCGCTGCGCTACGGCGCGGGCGGCACCGAGAACGCGACGGACTCGGTGCTCAACGGCTCCGACGGCCGGCTGTTCGTGCGGCGGCTCTCCGACCTGATCACCGGTCGGACGCCCAGCGGGGGCAGCGTCGAACTCACTATCAACCCGGTCGTCCAGCGGGCGGCCTACGAGCAGCTGACCCGTCGTGGCTATACCGGCGCGGTGGTAGCGATCAAGCCCAGTACCGGTGAGATCCTCGCGATGGCGTCGACCCCATCCTATGACCCGAACCGGCTGTCCGCGCACGACGGTGCGCAGCAGGAGGCCGCCTGGAACGAGGCCACCTCGCCGC